>DATBSF010000036.1:0-4234 GCA_036559905.1 Thermoanaerobaculia bacterium
GGCGGCTCGCCGCCGCTCTCAGACCGGCAGCTTGCTGCCAGGCGGCGCGGCAAGCCGCGCCATCGAAAGCGGCGGCAAGCCGCCGCACTCCAGAGAAGATTACGGCGCCACGATCTTCTGCGCCGACTCGTCCCATCGCCACACTTTCTCGTGCGTGAGATGCGCGCCGCCGAGCCACAAATCGGCATTGTTGAGCGCGATGAAATCGGCTTTGGCTTCCAGGACATCCCGCCCGGCCGGCGTCAGCGCGTAGCGCGGCTTTGGCGGACTGCCTTGCGCTTCGCTGATCGTGATCATCGGGACGGCGCACGTCGCGAGCCGCCGCAGATGGCGAAGGAATTCTCCGTCGCCGAATCCGAGCAGCGGCGGAGCCGGATCGAAGCGCGCGAAGAGCGACGTAAAGTCCGTCGCGCCGGCCGCGATTCCCTCGAGCATTCGCTTCTCGACCTCACCCAGTCCGTTTCGCGTCGACGGAAATCGCGACGCGTGCAGTCGAAGCCCTTCGGCCAGGAACGGGAAATCGCGCTGCGGGCCGCCGATGAAGCGATTCAGCTCCGTCGGATCTTCGGCGGTGTACGCCGTCCAGGCCTGACTCGCGAGAAATGTCATCGGGTGCGGCACATCCGTCCTGGTATTGAAGACATTCCAGAGCTCGTGCGCATCTGCATCGCCGAGCGGCTTTGGAGACCACACGAGTTTGAGGTGGCGGCACTTCGCGAGACGGCCGAGGAGGTAGATGAGGTGGACGAGGCAAAAGAGGTCATGCTCGAACCACAGCACGACTTCGTCCTCGTTGCGAGCACCGTCGATCACCTGTTCCTGCTCGAGGAGCTCGTTGCGCACTCGCAGCAATTTTTCATCGTAGCTGTCGGAGAGAAAACGCGCGCGCTGTTCGAGGAAGTCGTGGTGCGGCAGCGATCCCTGCACCGGGCCGGCAATCATCGCCTCGCGAAACGGAAGATGACGTCCGGCCAGATTGGAGCGGCGGGCGCTCGTGGCGACGCTATCGCCGTTGTGGATATGGAGCATGCGCGCGGATTCTAATGCCGCACGATGCGATGTCGCGCCGGCGGAAGCGTGAGACGCAGATCGAGCCGGCCGATTCCACGCGTCGCGACCGCGAATGGCTTCGCCGTTCCACGCGCCAATCCGGAAGTGAACGGCAACTCCACGAGCGACTCGCCGCGCGCCGCGAAGTAATCGAGCACCGCCATCTCGTCGTTGTTCAGCGGCCGGTCGCGGCTGATCACGACCGTCGCGATCCGGAAGGACGTCTTCGCCGTTCCGGCCGCCGGCACGCGTGCTCCGTTGACTTGAATGACATCGTTGATCGTAATTGGCGTCGTGGCGATCACGCATCCTTCGCACGGTTGTCCCAGCAGAATCAGTCCCGGCGAAACAGCCGACGGCGGAATGAAACCCATGAGATAGAGATCGAAGTCGCCGAATTCACGTGTCACAGGGCCAGCGTTGGTCCTCGCACTGCTCGCCGAAACCGGAGTGATGATCCAGGGAAAATCGCCGCCCTGGTTGGTGGGCGGGATGTTCCAGCCCATGACGCCGCGCGCCATCGTCGATGGCGGCCAATGTGGGTTCGGTAGAAGGGACGAGTTTTTGAGATAGGCGATCCATTGATGGCCTAGCTCGTGGATGAATGCGGTCTCGCCGGCGTCGAAAAAAGTGTCGACCGGAAAGACCGTGATGCCGAGCAGCTTGCTCGCGCTGCCATAGAGCGCTCCCGCATTCTGCGGTAACAATCCGATGCCGGAGACATCATTGCGATCGGGGGCGTGATACCGATTGGTTGGATAGTTCGGTATTGAGAATGCGACCGACAGAAAATCGAAATCATCTCGATAGTAGACGTAGAACTGCTGTGCGGCAGCCTGCACGTCAGTCACGGACAACGCCGGACGATGAAGATTCAGGATGCGGAGCGTCGCCTGCGCGCCGCCGCCGAGATTCGTGACAGTGACAGCGGGAACGTTCGCGTCGATCACGTTGATGAATGCGTTCAGGGTGCTGAGCGTTTGTCCCGAGGAGTCGAGGAGACGCAGGAAGCCGACGAAGTTGTGGTTGACGTCGTCGGACGCGTAACCGGAGAGAAGATGAGCGGCATCGACCGACGCTGTCCAGCGGTTCGGTCCCGAAGAAGTCAGATTGAGCCGGCCGCCGCCCGCGTAATCGAGCGCCACTGACGAAACCGTCGAATTCAACTGCACTTCGAGAACCGCTGGCTCCGTGCGTCCGACGCGAATCGCTCCCGGATCAAACTTCGTCCAGACGACGGTCTGAGCGTCGGCAGAAATTGCGATTGCCGCGACGAGAAGAAGTCGCCACTTCACGGTCGCCATCGTAGCGAAATCCAGCCCTTTGTTCCGCGAATGCCCCTCACCCGCGCGGCGCCGGCCGTGATATCGAGTGCCGGCACCTGCAGGAGCGGCATCGGCGGCGTGTGCGCCGTCAACTGCAGGCCGCGAACTGTGATGTTCGCGCTGTGCCGTTGCCAGAACGCGGTGAGTCCCGACGCCGTCAGCTCCGCGCGCGCTCCGCGATAATTCTCGATTTGCGTGAAACCGCGCGGCAGTGCCGGATCGAGGACGCGCTCGATGAGGAACGCATCGGGCGTGATCGAAGATGCGACGCCGCCGAGCGTCATCCGGTGCGCCGCCTCGCCCATCACCGCGAGTCGAATCGATCCTCGGCGCACGCCGAGGCGGACGCTCGCGCGCGCGTGATTCTCGGAATCGGCCGCGATGCGCAGCGTCGCTGCATCATTCTTCCGACGCAACGTGAACGCAGAATCGACGAAAGCGCGCGGCGAACCGCCGGTGAATCCGCCCGCTTCGATGCTCAAGAGCGTCAGCGGGCCATGGATGTCGTAGTTTCCCCGCAGCTCGAGGCCATGACGAATCGCGTGCGCGGTCACCTCGACCGGCCATCCCCGCCACGCGACGGCGAGCGCGCTTCCTTCAGAGGATGCGATCGCCAGCGCATCGACGCGACCAACGACATCGCCCATGCGAATGCCGACTTCGTCGTTGCGATCGTACGCGGTCCACGACCCGCCGAAGAGGCTCGCGAATTCCTGATGTCCGAATCCGTACTCGCGCGCCGGCACGAGCGATTCCGCCTGAAACGTCGTTCCCGCTTTTCGCGGCGGCGGCGCCACTCGCAGCGCCGATGTCTTCTCATCCGCAAGACGGCGAACGACGAATCCGTCGCGCTCGAGCGACATGAAATACATCGATCCGTCGGGCGCCGGCGCCGCTTGCATCGCGGCGCCGGTCGTCCGCGTCACCAGCGCGGGCCCTTGATCGATGCGCGCGATGTCGATGAAACCGCCCGATGCGAGCGACGCGTACAACTTCTCGCCGCTCCACTCTGGCAAAAACGCGCCGTTGACGTCGCCGACGTGCCAGCCGGTGCGATCGTGCTCCGCCCACGCGAGCCGTCCGTCCAATGCCGCGCGAGGATGCGAATAGAGCCGAAGGAGCGACGGCTCATTGTGTGATGTTATATCACCATTATATATATCTGCAATTACGAGCTGCGACAATCCATTGCGATTACGAACTGCGATCGCATGTTTCCCATCTGGTAGCGGATCGGCATCCTCGACGTCAGCGAGATGCGTGACTCGGCGATTCGTCCGCGATTCCGGTGTCCACAGAAAGAGATCGTGATGCAGGAAGCCGTCGCGATCGGGCTGCTTGTGCGTGTAGAGGACCGACTTTCCGTCGCGTGTCCAGCGCGGAGAGGCGATGTCGCCACCATCGCGCAGTTTCAAAGTGTGCAGCGGCTTGCGCGGCAACGGCTTTCCCCGCACCGGCGCCACATCCTCGGGATCTCGCTGCAGCATTTTCTCGATCCGCTTCTTGTATTTTTCTTCCTCTTCGTTCGGGCCGGTCGAGTAAATCACCAGCTTCGCTTCGCCGCGCTCGTCGCGCTGCACGAGTGAGATCTGGCTTCCGTCCGGCGACAGGGCCGGGTCGCCGCTTCCACGCGACGTCTCGAGCCACAAATCGCCTTCGCGCGCGAATGGCTCTTCCGCGCGCGAAACAGCCATCGCGCGCTCGGTCAGCTCGGCCGCGAATTTTCCGTACAGCCGCTCGGGCGAGTCGCCGAATACGCCTTCGAACGCCTGATCGAAGCTGCGACGCTGACGCGCCGTCATGCGCGCCCACAACTTCCGCACTGAATCTTCGCCGCTGCGCTGTTCGAGCCATTCCAG
>DATBSF010000037.1:0-1678 GCA_036559905.1 Thermoanaerobaculia bacterium
GCCCACGGAAACCAGCCTAGCGTCTGAGCGGAGGAGAAATGACGATCACCGCGACGTACGATCACCAGCACCGCCGCGTTATCGCAGCGGCGGTCGGTCGAATCAGTCTCGACGAGATTCGATCGCACCTCGAGGAAGAGCGGCAGGAGCCGGCGCTCGGTTTCACTGAGATCATCGATGCGCGTGGTGCTGTCCCGGACTTTCAGCCGGCCGATGTCCGGATTCTGGTAGCCTGGTTGCGCTGGCTCGGTGAAAGGACGCGACTCGGTCCGACAGCAGTCGTTGTCGACAGTGATTTCGCATTCGGAATGGCGCGAGTGATCGAGACGCTCGTCGAAGACGTGGCACTGGTCAAGCCGTTTCGCGATAAGCTCGATGCCGAGCTTTGGCTCGACCAGATCAGCGCTCAATGATTGACCGTGTACCTACGTTGACCGCCGATAACTCCTCTCTTCGTCAAGTTTGCGCGACGAGCTGGCGCACTGCGCGGTCCGCTTCACGAATAGAGTTGCGATGATCGCTCGCACCCGCGAGATCCGTATTCGCAAACGCAATCCGCCCGTGCGACTGATTCCTCAGCACATCTCTTGGCGCCGGCTTTCCGTTCACGCCGAAGAAAAATCCCGGCTGCGGATTCACGTAGGCGTGTCCCCAGCGATTGAGGATGATTCCCGCGATGTCTCGGCGCGGATTGAATGCGCCCGGCGCGAACATGTCGGCCATCTGCTCGCGGAACGCTCTCTCATACTGCGCGAACGAAGTGCCGAGCAGCTTCGCGCGCCCCTGCGAGCCCTGCTCGGCGATCGAGAGTCCGGGCTGGGCGAACAATACCTTTATAGTGAGCACCGTCGGCGAATCAGGATCGATGGTGCGCGGCTCGTTGCCGACGAGCGCCATTTTGCGCACCGAGAGATAATCGCCGAGTCCGCCGAACCAGCGGCATCCAGTCAGCCCCATTTTGTATAGGAAGCGCCAGTTGCGCAGGGCGATGTTCGCCATCAACGCCGGCGATCGATAGAACTGCGCGTACGCTTCGCGATGGCTCGCCGGCAGATCGTGGACGATGTGCTTGGTCGTCCAGCTGCCGCCCGCCATCACCACTCGGCGCGCTCTGATTTTGTAGAGCCGATTTCCCTTGGCGTAAGTGACGACGACGTGTGGCGCGCTCGACGGATTACCCGCGTGCTCGACGCGAACCACCGTGGAATTAAGCCGAATCCTTGTCGATTGACCCGCGCGATCGAGCGCGCGGAAGTTGACACGATTCTGCCAGACTGCGTCGACGGTGCGCGGACCGGCGAAGGCGTCGGGGATGAGCGTCTTCACCATCAATCGTGCGAATCCGCCGTTGCCGTCGGGGAACATCTGGTCGCCGAGTGTGTCGTCGCCGTCTTCGGGAAACTGATTCTCGATCGCGTAGTTGCAGTACGCCGAGAGGACGTCGGGACCGAGACCATATCCACCGCCTTCGATCGGCGACAGAAACTTGCGCACGGTCTCGCGACTGATGTTGTATCGCGCGATCAGATGATCTTCGAGCGTGATGGCGTCGAGCTGTCGCGAGATGGCGTCGCCTTCGGCTTGCGGTCCGGAAAAAGGAAGACGCGACGTTCCCCAGCGCAGCAGCTCCGCTTTTTAGGTCGCGGTTATAGGTGCGCCCTCGAGCTGTCGTCGCCAC
>DATBSF010000038.1:0-3398 GCA_036559905.1 Thermoanaerobaculia bacterium
GCTTGTTTGAGGATTCGATCAGCTGCTCTTGCAAGTCCATAATGCTAGTTATCTGCAAGGCCGCGGCCACGCATTTTGCCTTTTGTTTTCAGATAATTAGACCGTTGTGCTAGAATGTTTTTCGGTGCGTTTCTGTGCCAGCTTTTGGTTTCTATTAATGGTGGCTTGCGCCACTTCTAACCCTGTCCCAACGGCACCTCACGCGGCCACAATTAACGATCTTTGCGCGAGAGTCGAATGCGCGAAACGCGCGACGAGCACGGTCAAGATCATCGGCGGCAAGCTCGTCAATAACGGCAAGGAGCTGACTCCACAATTTGCTGCGATCGAGTCGTTCGACGTGTCGCCTGATCGCGGCGAAGTCGTGTTCTCCGCGAAGCGCAAAGACAATTTCGACATCGGCCTCGTCGCGCTCGACGGCAGCGACATTCATTGGGTGCCCGAGGATGCGGCTGATGAGACGGGGCCGGTGTGGGCGCCGCGTGGAAACAAGGTCGCGTACATCGTGCACGGCAAAGCGGGCGACACGGTGCGCACCGTCCACATCCCGACGGCCACACAACTCAGCGTTCCCTTTCCCTACGCGAGCGTTCATGCGTTCGCGTGGGATGTGCCCGCGGAGCGGTACTTTGTCGTTTTGAGCAGTCCCGATGTTTCCGAGCGTGTGGAATCCGTGAAGTACGACGGACAGGCGCCGCGAATCGAAGTGGCTCCGGAAGTCACGCTCAACGTCGCGACAGAACCCCTCGGCGGCGCTCTCCTCTTGCGCCCCCCTACGATGCGATACGGCGAGAAAATCCCGCTGGTCGTATGGATCGCGAATCCGCCGTATCAGTGGGACGACGATCGCGGCACGCTCATGCGCAATAAGCGCGTCGCCTGTGCGATCATGCCGCGTACGCCGGACGACGCGTTCTGGGCCGCCGTCGACGCAACCCCGTGGATCGACGCCCAGCATGTTTACGTCATCGGCGGCCGCAGCACGCGTGGCACTCCGATAAAGGACATCAATGGCGTCCGATGAAACGAAGCAGAAGAAATCGACCTTTCGCGAGTACTACGAAGCGCTGCTGATCGCGGTCATCTTCGTTAACTTCGCGCGGATCTTTGTCTTCCAGGCGTTCAAAATCCCGACCGGATCGATGGAGGACAACCTCAAGGTCGGCGACCACATCATCGTCAACAAGTTCATCTATGGTCCGGCGCCGAATTCACTGAAGGGATTCATTCCTCTGCGCGATATCCGGCGCGGCGACATCATCGTTTTTCGCTACCCGCTGCAGCCCGATACCGATTTCGTCAAGCGCGTGATTGGAATGCCGGGCGACATCCTCGAAGTGCGGGACAAGAAAGTCTCGGTCAACGGCAAGCAGCTCGACGAGCCGTACGTCATCCACGAAGACCCGACCACCTATCCGCTGCAGCCGGCGCTGCCTGAGCCCTACCGTTCACGCGATCAATTCGGGCCGTACACCGTTCCGGCCGGACAGTACTTCGCGATGGGGGACAACCGCGATCGCTCGAGCGACTCGCGTTACTGGGGCACGGTTCCACGCGGAATGATCAAAGGCCGCGCGTTCATGGTCTATTGGTCATTCGCGAGCGTCCCCCCGCCTCCCGACAGTCCTCCCTCCGCCCGTCTCAAGGAGCTGCTGGGCGTCGTCATACACTTCTTCTCGCAAACCCGCTGGGAACGCACGTTTTTCATCGTCGATAGCAAGTACCATTTCACTCCAAACCTGCTTCCGGAGACCGATACCGGCTACAGCCCATGAGCGCACACCCAAGCGCGAGCGAGACTGAGAATGCGGTCGTCGTCGACCGCAGCAGTCACTCGATTTCGCGCCGACGCATTCCTGAGAACGTTTTGAAGGTTCTCTACCGCCTGCATCGCAGCGGCTATCGCGCGTATCTGTGCGGCGGAAGCGTCCGCGATCTGCTCATGAATCGCACGCCGAAGGATTTCGACGTCGCCACCGACGCGCATCCAAACGAGATTCGGCGCCTCTTCCGCAACAGCAGAATCATCGGCCGCCGCTTCCGGCTGGTGCACATCATCTTTCAGGACATGATCGTGGAGGTCTCCACCTTCCGCCGCGAACCGGAGCGCACCTCGGGCGACGAGAATGCCGAGCTGCTGATCACCGACGACAACACGTTCGGTTCGCCGCTGCAGGATGCAAAGCGGCGCGACTTCACAATCAACGCGCTCTTCTACAACATCGCCGACTTCTCGGTGATCGACTTCATCGGCGGGCTCACGGATCTCGATCAGAAGAAAGTGCGCGTGATCGGCGATCCCGACATCCGCTTCCGCGAGGACCCGGTCCGCATGATGCGCGCGATCGAGTTTGCATCGCGGCTCGATTTCGACATCGAGACGGAGACCTACGCGGCGATCCTCCGGCATCGGCAGGAGATCCTGAAAGCATCGCCGCATCGCGTGTCTGAGGAAATCCTCGAGCTGCTGCGGCGCGGATGGTCGCGCGGCGCGTTCCGGCTCATGGTCGACAGCGATCTTCTCGAGCCGCTCTTGCCTGAAGTCTTCAAGGCGATCGCCGGCGAGCGCGCGCCGTACTTCTGGAAAATGCTGGAAGTCCTCGACCGCACCGTGCAGTCGGGACGCAAGATTCCGGACGCTGTTCTGCTGTCCGTCCTGCTGCTTCCGTGGGTCATCAATGAGCTGGAGCGCGAGGAACAGCGAAGAAGCGGACGGATGCGGATCGGCGAGGTGCTCGTCTTCATCCGCGATCTCATCCAACCGATCTGCGCCCGGATGGCGCTGCCCGCCGGCACGCGGCATCAGATCGAACAGGCGCTCGAGACTCTGTGGCGGCTGCTCGAACCGCCCGCCGACCGGCGATCGCAATTTCGCTTCGTTTCTCGCGAACCGTTCCACGATGCGCTCGCGCTACTCGAGATCTATGCGTATTCGTCCGGCAAGTGCATTGACGTTTTCCGGCAGTGGCAGTCGTTCGCGCAACGCGTGCGGCGCGTCGAAGGCGAAGCGCCGGCCCCGCGCCGAAGACGGAGGAGACGTCCGTAATGCCGTCCCCTCACCCGGCGCTGCGCGCCACCCTCTCCCCGCAAGCGGGGCGAGGGGTCTCGCGAGATCCTTCTCCCCGCGCGGCGGGGAGAAGGTGGCCGAAGGCCGGTTGAGGGGCGAATGGCTGAGCCACCCATCTACCTCGATCACCACGCCACCACGCCTTGCGATCCCCGTGTGGTCGACGCGATGTTGCCCTTCTTTTCTGTGAACTTCGGAAATCCGGCCTCGCTCACGCACGAGCATGGGCGTCGAGCGTCGAATGCGGTCGAGGACGCACGCATCACCATCGCGCGCTTTTTTGGCGCGCAGCCGAACGAGATCTACTTCACCGCCGGCGCGACCGAGTCGA
>DATBSF010000039.1:0-5721 GCA_036559905.1 Thermoanaerobaculia bacterium
GCCCTGCCGGTTCCGGATGTGACACCCCCGGCTTTGAAAGTCGCCACACCGTTGGCGGCGCCCGAGATGTCAGAGCCGGTCTGCTCGATCGCGCCGGTGCCGTTCGTCTGCGACTGGTGTACTACAGAGGATTGAGATTCGCGTGAGCGATCCACTGCCAGCCGGCGGCGTTCTTTACCCACACGCTTTGTCGCATCGCAGGCCGGGCGGGAAGCTTTTTCCCATCGACTGTCTCCGCGACGGTGATCGAGTAAGTGACAATTAGCAGGTCGCCACTCTTCGTGACCTTGAAATCCTTGAGTGTGTAAGGACCGATGTTGAGTCCCTTGATCAAAGCGATCTCCCCGGCGCGATCGCGGGCTCCATCCGGATGCACCGACTGAAACCCCGGAGCAAGCTTCGCTTCGACGGCGGCCAGGTTCTTTGCCTTCATGTCCGCCCATATCTGCCGCTCCATCTTCTCTCCATCTGGAGTTGCGGCAGGAGGCGCTGCTGCGAGAGATGCAACGGCCAAAACGCCAGTAAGAAGCAAAGAAATCGTCAACTTTCTTTTCATGCGCGGCAGTTAATACGAGCTTGAGAAGGCGGTCAAGCCGAGGCTGTTAGAATCGCGCACCATATGAGAATGCGTTCAGCGCTGTTCACTGCCCTCATGTTGCTGGCGGCCGCATCGATCTCGGCTGCCGAAGCCAAGAAACCGATCCGCGGCCTGGTGTCGATGGGACCGATGAAGTTTGCGGCGAGCGGCACGGATCCCGTCAACACGCTCGAGCCGTTGAATGCCAGAGCGGGAATCTTCGGCGGCATCGTCGTCCTCGCGACGTGGAGAGAGCTCCAACCGACCGCTGCATCCGGGCTCGCAGAAAACAACACGATCGATAAAGCCCTGGAAGAAGTCCGCGCCTACAACCGCAAGAATCCGCAGAAACCGCTGGCGGTCAAGCTGCGCGTCTGGGCCGGATTCCAGGCGCCCGATTGGGCCAAGAACATTGGCGGGCCTCCGATCAGCGTGTATCACAATCAGGCGCGGACACTCGGCCGCTTCTGGAGTCCTCCCTATCGCAAAGCATGGGCGCACTTTCAGGAAATGCTCGCGGCGAAGTACGACAAAGAGCCGCTCATCCATGAAGTCGCCGGCACATCGTGCATGACCTTCACCGCCGAGCCGTTCTACCTCGCCGACGAAGCGACGGTCTCCAAGCCGCTCAACGCCGCCGGATTCAAGCCGTTCCAGTTCAAGCAGTGCCTCATGAACATGGTGAGCGATTACGCACCGTGGAAAACGACGAACCTCGAGGTTCCCCTCAATCCCGTCTACATGCCGCTCGGCAACCCAAAAGGAGATCCGGGGTTCGCCGAACAGTTCATGCGCGAATGCCGAAAGGCGATCGGCAAACGCTGCATCTTCGACAACCACGACTTCGATACCAAGCCGCCAACCACGATCGTTCCGATATTAGAGTCCATGAAGAAGATCGGTCCGCCGATCGAGTTTCAGACTTACCACGAAACGCCGTCCGATTTCGACGGCACGATCCAGAAGGCCGCCTCGATGGGCGCAGGCTCGATCGAGCTGTGGCAGGACTACCAGGGATTTCAATTGCAGCCCGACGAGAAACTCAGGAAATGGGCTGCAATGATCGAGAAAAACGCAAAGGAGTGAACGGATGAGAAAGGCTTCGCTGATCGCGATCGTGTTGATGGTCGCCGCCTCAATTGCGGTCGCGCAGGAAAAGGCGCCGCTCCGCGGCCTCGTCTCGATGGGCGCGTACAAGTTCGTCGTCAGGGCCGAGGATCCGGACAACACGCTGGAGCCGCTGAACAAGAAGCCCGGCATCTTCGGCGGCATCGTCATTCTCGCAAGCTGGAGAGAGCTGCAGGCGTCGGCGTCATCCCCTCTCGCCGAAAACAACACGATCGACAAAGCGCTCGAGCAAGTGCGCGAGTACAACAAGAGGAATCCGCAGAAGCCGCTGGGCGTGAAGCTGCGCGTGTGGGGCGGATTCGTCGCGCCCGATTGGGCGAAGTCGCTGGGCGGCGGCGCGCCGATTCAGGTCGTCCACAAGAAGCCGCGTACCGTCGGACGTTTCTGGGGTCCGCCCTATCGAAAACACTGGGCGCATCTGCAGGAAATGCTGGCGGCGAAGTACGACAAGGAACCGCTGATCCGCGAAGTCGCGATGACATCGTGCATGTCGTTCACGGCCGAACCGTTCTTCCTTCCCGGCGAAGCGACCGTAAAGGGCCCGCTCGAAAAGGCGGGCTTCAAGCCGGAAGAATACAAGTCGTGTCTGATGGAAGGCCTCAAGGATTACGCCGTGTGGAAGCAGACAAACGTCGAGACGCCTCTCAATCCGATCCACATGCCGCTCGGAAACCCGAAAGGCGATCAGCAGTTCACGGCGAACTACATGCGCGAGTGCCGCCAGCAGTTCGGTAAGCGCTGCATCTTCGACAACCACGATCTCGACACCACGCCCGCAAAGGCCGTGCTTCCGGTCTACGCCGAGATGAAGAAGATGGGCGGACCGATCGAGTTCCAGACTGGACCTGCAACGCCAAAAGATTTCGAGGGAACCATCAAGTACGGCGCGCAAATCGGCGCGGGATCGATCGAGCTGTATCAGGACTTCGGCGGCTTTCCGCTGGTCCCTGACCCGCAACTCAAGCGCTGGGCGGCGATCCTCGAAGGAAATCGAGGGCGATAAAGTGGGAATACGGGAATGTTGAATGTTGAATGTTTAATGTTGAATGGCGCACTCATTCAACATTCAACATTCAACATTCAACATTCCGCGCTCTTCGGGTTGGACCTCGGCTGGCTCCTTGTCCTCATCCAGATTCTGGGGATCCTCAGCGCGATCCGCGCGGTGATGGAGGCGCGCACGGCTCAGGGCGCGGTGGCGTGGGCCGTCTCATTGGTCGGATTTCCGTACATTGCGCTTCCGCTCTTCTGGATTTTCGGAAGGAGCAAGTTCGAAGGCTACGTCATCGCGCGCCGCACCGATCTGTCGGAAGCGAGCCCGATCGCGAAGAAAGCCTACGCACTTCTCGCCGAGCGCGATTTGCTGGTCCGCACAGAGCACGCGCGGGAGCTTCCCTTCGAACGCCTCGCCAAACTTCCCTTCACGACTGGGAATGATGCCGAGCTGTTGATCGACGGCGACGCGACCTTTGCATCGATCTTCGAGGGAATCGAACGCGCGCGCAACTACATCCTCGTGCAGTTCTACATCTTTCGCGACGACAAGATCGGGCGCGCCTTTCAGGAGCGTTTGCTCGAACGCGTGCGGGCGGGCGTGCGGGTCTACCTCCTCTACGACGAAATCGGAAGCCATAACCTTTCGCGGCATTGCCTCGCACGCATGCGCGCGGGAGGCGTTCACGTCGCTTCATTCCACACCGTCGGCGGCCGCGCGAATCGATTCCAACTGAATTTTCGGAACCATAGAAAGATCGTGGTCGTCGACGGGCTCGTCGCCTGGGTCGGTGGCCTCAACGTCGGCGACGAATACCTCGGCCGCGATCCGAAGGTCGGATATTGGCGCGACACGCACGTGAAGGTGGAAGGTCCTGTCGTGCAGACAGTGCAGGTCGCGTTCATGGAGGACTGGCACTGGGCATCCGACGAATTTCCGGATCTCAACTGGGATCCGTGCCGCGCAGCCAGCGGCGCACGCCGCGCCATACTCGCGCTGCCGAGCGGGCCGGCCGACGAGCTGGAGACGTGCACGCTTTTTTTCATCGCAGCGATCAACGCGGCGACAACGCGCCTGTGGATCGCGAGTCCTTATTTCGTGCCCGATGAGCAGTTCATCACAGCGCTGCAGCTGGCGGCGCTTCGCGGAGTCGACATCCGCATCCTGTTTCCGAAGAAATCCGACAACCTGCTCGTCAGTCTGTCGGTCTGGTCCTATCTCGATGACGTCGAGAAAGTCGGCATCGAGGTCTACCAGTACACGCGCGGCTTCATGCACCAGAAGGTCACGCTCATCGACGATGCGGCGTGCACGATCGGAACGGCGAACTTCGACAACCGCTCGTTCCGGCTGAACTTCGAGATCACGATGGCCATCGCCGACGCCACCGTTGCGGCGCAAGTGAAGGCGATGCTGGAGACGGATTTTGCGAATGCCGAGCGGATTACGACGGCCGATCTGGCCGGGCGGTCTTTCGCATTCCGACTCGCCACGCGCGTTGCGCGTCTGGCCGCGCCGGTGCAGTAACTCAGTGGGTCTCGTCCGCCGTCGCTCCATAGATGACCGGCACCTTGATGTCGTTGAGGCGGAGGTACACGGTCAGTTGGCCCCGATGATGCGCGAGATGCATCAGCACTGCTCCATTGATCATCACGTATCGCGGCGCCTCGCTCAGGATGCGGTCGCCAAAGCGCAGCTTCCACTTGGTCATCAGATGCTCGTCGTTCGTTTTCGACAGTGCGCGTCGAGCGGTGTCGATCGACTTGTCCAGCAATTCGATCAGCTCGCGATTCGTGCTCGTCGGTTTTGAAGCTCCCTCGCCCGCGCCGATATCCAGCTCGTCCTTTTCGATCATCGTTGCGATCCACGACGGCATGCTCGCGATGAGCGACGCGAGACTTCCGAGCGACATCGATTTCGGATGCGGCTTCCATTGCGCGCGATCCGGCGGCACGCGCTCGAGCGCGCGTCGCGTGATCGGTACCTCGCGTTCGAGCTGGCCGAGGAACATGTCCGTCAGCTTCATTTGGAGGACCTACTTTCCCGAGGCGAGAATGCGCTCGATGGTTTGCGGATTGTCAGGAAGCACACCGGATCGCGGAAGTCGCGGCGTGAGCTCGCGCCAGCCTGGCTCCATCCGGAACGCGCGCGCAAAAAGCGGCAGCGATTCGTCGACGCGATTCATGTTCACGAGCGCCACCGCGTGCCAGAAGATCATCTCCGCCATGCGGCTTTCGGGAACGCCCGAAGTCGTCGACGCGATTTGTTCGGCGGCCGAGTACTCGCGCAGCGCGCCTTCATTGTCCTTGTTCTCCGTCGCGAGATCGCCGGCATTCATGTGGTTGTACGCGCGCTGCAGCGCGACGAGGCGGCGCAGCTCCGCGAGCGGCAGCGGGTGATCGTCGACGCGCAGATCGAAAACGCGATCCTGCCACGGACGACCCGTCGATTTTTCCGTCACGACGACCAGCGCCGCCGACTGCTTGCCGCGAATGTCTCCCCCGACCGCCTGCGCCGCGTCGAGCGCTGCCAGCAGACGATCCGCGAGGTCGCCTTTCGCTTCGGAATAGGCCTTCGCCATCGCGGGCCAGATCTTGTCGTTCGACATCAGATTCGCCTGCACGGCGAAGTCGTGGCCGATCGTGAGCGTTCCGCCGGCCGAGCCGCAATCCGATTTGGAGCTCGCGACAGTCTTTCCCGCGATGCCGCCAGCCGACTGGATGTCGCGCGCGCCCGTGAACGTCGCGACGTTTCCGTTTGCATCGATCATCGCGACCTGACGCACTTCGCACGACGGATCGCCACCGAGGAGTCCGCGGAGCGCGTCGGGCGCGGATTTGCCGGCGCGGAGAAGATCGAGTCCGAGTTTTCCGTAAGACGGATCGACGAAGCTCTGTGTCGCAACCGCCCCCACCCCCGCCTCCGCCCACGGCACGATCTGACCGACTGCGAACCAGTGCGACTGCACCGCGACGCCGATCTGCCCTGTCGCGGAGTCGCGCGCGACGATCGAGAACGTGTG
>DATBSF010000040.1:0-6187 GCA_036559905.1 Thermoanaerobaculia bacterium
TTGACCGGTTGCAACAAGCGCGTCGACGATGCACAGGCCTACCTCGCCCGCGTCGGATCTCATGTGGCGACTCAGAAAGTCGGCACGCACGCGTTCGAGTATCGGCAGGGCCTTAAGTGGGTCGTCCTCGAGCAAAATCAGCGCAAGGCCCCAATCCGTTCGGGTAACTTCCGATGGCATTTCAAGCTCGGTAAAGATTTCGCGTGCGCGCTCAGCAGCGGTCACTGCTGCGCTTCTTCTGCCGCTCATACGTTCGCAGATCGCAAGATTTGAATAGGACATTCCGAGAGTGTAGAGATCCTGCGTGCGCCGTTCGCTTATCACTCTTTCGAATTTCTCTCGCGCACCGTCGAAATTTCCCTGGAAGATATCGATACAACCGGCTACTACCTCCGATTTCATCAGGAGGAGCAAATCGCCGAACTCGCGAAAACTTTCAGCGGCCACTTCATTTGCTTCGCTGGCCAGGGCAAAACGATCAGCTTTGAAAAGAGTGCCGGAACGGGCATACGCCGCCAAGGCCCTGTCGTGTGCAAGCGCCCCTTCCTCAGCGAAAAGAACTTCAGCTATGGTCTGCGCCCGTATCGCGGTGTCAGACGCAGACATGAACCGGTGTGAGTGGCCGACCTCTCTCCACGCACGACCCTTGAGGTAGGCTGGAGTCGGCGCTGGATAACGTTGCACACGCGGATCTGTGGCGAGGGCCAGCGCCAGCAACGAAAACGAAAGGCACTTCGGAGGATCGATCTCGAGGTGTCCATAAGCGAACTCGATGATCTCCATCACCATCCCTGCCGTCCGCCACTCCTCAGGAATCTCGATGTCATCCACCGATCGTGCACTCTCCACGAGCTCCCGCACAATCGGGCGGGCGGCCTCCCTCTCCTCCGCAATCTGTTCCATCACCGCGAATAGCTCCTCGCGGGTCTCCAGTCCGGTTCTCATTTCCGATCCTTCCCGTAACGCTCCCGCGCCTGCCGCAGGCAGCGTGAAACAAGTTTCTTGGCGTACGCAGGCGTGATGTGCAGCTGCGCCGCGATTTCCGGAATGCTGTAGCCATCGATGTAATGCAACCGCAGCGCGAGCTGACACCGCGAGGTCAGGCATCCGAACGCCTCGCGGCCCGCCAGCGTGTCGGGCAGCGACTCCGTGATCCTCGCGAATTCCGGATCCGCCTTGTCGAGCATCTCCCGCGACAACTCGACGTCCCGCGATCGCAGCCGCTGGTAGTGCCGGCACGCATTGCAGATCGCGCCCAGGAACCAGGCCCGCCGGTCGCGGATGTCGTTGAACTTCAGAAAAAACGCCAGGAAGACCTGATGCGCCAGCGTCTGCGCATCGCTCTCCGAGACCTGGAATCGATCGACAGCCACGCCGATCATCAGCGGGACATGCTCGTTGTACACGGCGTCGAAATCGACGCCCAGCCGCGATAGCGCAGACGACTCCTGGTCCGCGATGACGCTCATGCAAAGGAGTGACGGAGACGGCGCAAATGATACCCTTTCGGTCCGATGCGCAAGCTTTTCGCGGTCCTCAAGCGCGAATACCTCCAGGCCGTCCGCAAGAAGATGTTCATTTTCATGACGCTCTTCTTCCCGGTCCTGATGACCGGCGTGATGGCGCTGCCCATGATGCTGATGGCTAACAGCCTCACCGGGAAACAGGTCGCCGTGATCGACGGTACCGGCCAGCTGCGCGACGCCTTCGTCAAAACGCCCAAGACCCCGGCTAAGAAGCCGCAGAACGAGCTCCCGGTCGACCTGGCAGTGGAATACATCGATGCCAACGCCCAAGACCCCACTGCTGTCGCCAAGTCATACCTCGGCCGATTGACCAGCCGCGAGAACGATAAGCTCGACGCCGTCCTGGTCATCCCGGGCGACGCATTCGACGGCGAAAAGGCGCGAATGAATCTCTACAGCCGCGCCGCCACCGACTTCATTACGCAACAGGCCCTCGGATCAGCGGCCAATCGCGCGATTTACCGCCATCGTCTGATCGCGCGCGGCATCGACCCCGATTCGCTCGACAAGCTGACCCGCAACGTGCCGGTCGACGCCGTTCAACTCTCCCGAAGCGGCGAACAGAAAAAAGGCGGTGAGCTGAATTTCGTGATGGGCTTTATCCTGGCGGCACTGGTGATCATTCCTTCGCTGATCTACGGACTGGAGATCATGCGCGGCATCATTCAGGAGAAAACCGACCGCGTAGTCGAGGTCCTCATCTCGTCGATGTCGCCTCGCCAACTCCTCATCGGAAAGATCACCGGAGTGGCCCTCGTCGGTTTGACGCAGGTAACGGTGTGGATCCTCGCCGGAACCGGCCTGGCCCTGTACGTCGGCACTATGGCGGCGACGGCCGGCGTCAACGTGATGCAGTTCCTCCGGCCGATCGTCTTCCTCTACTTCCCGATTTTTTTCCTGCTGGCCTACTTCACGTTCGTCTGCATCTACGCGATCGGCGGCGCGGTCTGCAACAGCGAGAAAGAAGCGCAGCAACTGATCGCGCCGATCTCGATGATCATGATGCTGCCGTGGTTCCTGATGTTTGTGATCATCACGAACCCGGATGCAAAGATGTCGGTCGCTTTTTCGCTCTCACCGGTCTTCGGTCCGATCACGATGTTCGTACGCACGCTCGTCTCCGAGCCGCCGGTCTGGCACATCCTGCTGTCGATCGGCGTGTCGATCGCGACGATCTTTGTGTTCTTCTACGTGACCGCGAAGATCTTCCGCGTCGGCATCCTGTCGTACGGCAAAAGGCCAACGATCCCAGAGCTTTGGCGCTGGCTAAAGGTCGCCTGATCGCCCCGTCCCCGCCCTCAGGATAAACTGTGCGACTTCAGGGGGCCGCCATGGAAATCAGGACGATCAACGATATCTTCGCCGTGACGTGCACGATTGACCGCCCGGCGGCTGTGAAGTCGAAACGCGACGGGCGCTGGGTGGACGTCACCGTCCCCGAATTTCGGGACACCGTCCGCCACTTCGCCAACGGACTTCGCCAACTCGGCGTCAAGCCTGGCGACCGCGTGGCGATCCTCTCCGAGAATCGCCCGGAATGGGCGATGAGCGACTTCGCGATCCTTGCTACCGCCGCCGTGACTGTCCCGGTCTATCCCACCCTCCTCGGCTGGCAGATCGAATACATCCTGAATGATTCCGGCGCGGTCGCCGTCATCTGCTCGACCGAAGAGCAGTTGCAGAAGGTTCAGGAGATCAGATCGCACACACCGCACGTCCACAACGTGATCGTATGTGAGGCGAAGTCGGTACCGAAGGACACACTCACATTTCAGCAGGTTGTCGAAAACGGCCGCGCGACTTTTGACGAGAAAAAATTCGAGGAGCTCCGCGCGCGGTCGCGTCCCGAGGATCTGGCGACACTCGTGTATACGTCGGGGACGACCGGCAATCCGAAGGGCGCGATGCTCACGCACAGCAACATCGCGACCAATGTGACGGCCGCCAAGAGCATCCTTCCGGTCGAGCCGGGCTGGATCGCGATTTCGATCCTGCCGCTGTCGCACATCTTCGAGCGGATGGCGGACTACTTCTACTACCACAATGGCATCGCGATCGCGTACGCCGAGAACGTCACGAAGGTCGGCGAAAACCTGCAGGAGATCCGGCCGCACGTCTTCGCGGCCGTCCCGCGGCTGTTCGAGAAGATGCGCGAACGGATCATGAATCAGGTCGCTACGGGATCGGCGACGAAGCAGAAGATCTTCCGATGGGCATTGAAGGTTGCTGAAGAGCGACTGCCTTACCGCGTGGAACACAAACCGATGCCCACGGGCCTCAGCATCAAATCTGCGATCGCGGACAAACTCGTGTTTCGCAAAATCCTCGATCGCCTCGGTGGGCGAGTCCGATACGTTTTCTCGGGCGGCGCGCCGCTCTCGCCCGAGCTGGCCGCATTCTTCATCGGCGCCGGCGTGGAGATTCTGGAAGGCTACGGCCTGACGGAGACGTCGCCGGTCATTTCGGCCAATCTTCCGAATCAGCGCAAGATCGGCACGGTCGGCAAGATCATCGACGGCGTGGAAGTGAAGATCGCCTCGGACGGCGAAATCCTCGCGCGCGGACCTAACATCATGAAGGGCTACTGGAACAATCCTGAAGCGACTGCGCAGGCGATCGACTCCGAAGGCTGGTTCCACACTGGCGACATCGGCGAAATCGACAAGGATGGATTCCTCAAGATCACCGATCGCAAGAAAGACATCATCATCAACGCCTACGGCAAGAATATCGCGCCGCAGCCGCTGGAGGCCTTGCTCAAGAGCTCGCCCTACATCGGCACGCCGGTGTTGATCGGCGACAAGCGCAAATACGTCGCGGCGCTGATCGTTCCGAACTTCGAGAAGCTGGAGCGCGACGCGTCGTCGATGGGGATCAACTTCAAGTCGCGCGACGAGCTCGTTGGCAACGATCGCGTCAAAGCGATCTTCCAGACCGAGATCGATCGGTTCAATACCAATCTCGATCGCCAGGAAAAGATCCGCCGCTTCGCGCTGCTGCCGCGCGATTTCACGATCGAGAACGACGAGATCACGCCGTCGCTGAAAGTGAAGCGCAAAGTCATCGACAAGAAATACAAGGACGTCATCGATCTGCTTTATGTCGATGACGGCGCCGACGAAGAGAGGGAAGCGAAACGGGCATGACGGTCCTGGCAGAAAAAGAGGCGGGGGCGGCAACGGCGTTTCGGATCGAGCGCGAAGCCGATCTCGCAATCGTCTGGTTCGATCTTCCCGGCGAGAAGGTCAACAAGTTCTCATCGACTGTGATGCTGGAGTTCGCGCGCATCGTCGATGACATGGAGCGCGCGACCGACATCAAGCGGATCATCATCGCGTCGGGGAAGCCGTCGATCTTCATCGCCGGCGCCG
Source organism: Thermoanaerobaculia bacterium (assembly GCA_036559905.1). Classification (GTDB taxonomy): domain Bacteria; phylum Acidobacteriota; class Thermoanaerobaculia; order Gp7-AA8; family Gp7-AA8; genus Gp7-AA10. The sequence goes on from DATBSF010000040.1 coordinate 4,898, forward strand.
ACGTCTCAGAATTCACGAAAGCCGACACGCCCGAGCTGGCGCGCGAGTACACGCGATTCGGTCAGCAGGCTTTCCATCGCTTCTCGAAGCTGCCGCAGGTCAAAGTCGCCGCGATCAACGGTGCCTGCCTCGGCGGTGGATGTGAGCTCGCGATCAGCTGCGACTGGCGCGTGATGTCGGACAGCCCGAAGGCGACCATCGGACTGCCTGAGACGAAGCTCGGCATTTTTCCGGCGTGGGGTGGAACGACGAAGTTGCCGCGTCTCATCGGATTGCCGGCAGCGCTCGACATCATTCTCAAGGGCAGCTCGCTCGATGGGCGCCGCGCGAAAAAAATCGGTCTGGTCGACGACGTGGTTGCCGGCGCGATTCTTCTCGATGTCGCGAAGCAGTTCTCGAAGCGCGGCAATCGGCACGACCTTACGCGGACGAAGTTCTATCTCGAAGGGAATCCGCTGGCGCGCTCGATCATCTTCAGCAAGGCGCGCAAGGCCGTCATGGCGGACACGCACGGTCACTATCCCGCGCCGCTCAAGGCCATCGAAGTCATGGAAGCGGGTATGTCGGGGGGCGTCGAAGTCGGACTCCAGCGCGAAGTCGAAGAAGTCGCGCCGCTGATCATGGGCGACGTCGCGAAGAACCTCGTGCGGCTCTTCTTCATGATGGAGGAGTCGAAGAAGGATCGCATCGCCGCCAAGCCTCGCGAGATCGCGAGCGCCGGCATCCTGGGGGCGGGCGTGATGGGTGGGGGGATCGCGTACATCGTCGCAGACAAGACCGATGCCGCAGCGCGGATGCGCGACATCAACTGGAACGCGCTCGCCGGCGGACTCAAGGCGGCCGCGAGAATCTGGAAGAAGAAAGTCGAGCGCCGGCGCATGACGCGTGGCGAGATGCAGCGCAAGATGTCCCGCATCACGACCACCACCGACTGGACGGGCTTCCAGCACGCCGACCTTGTCATCGAGGCCGTCGTCGAGAACCTCGATGTGAAGAGAAAAGTCCTCGCGGAATTCGAATCGATCGCCAAAGACGGAGCGATCTTCGCGAGCAACACATCGACATTGCCGATTACGGAGATCGCCGCGAACGCGAAGCATCCCGATCGTGTCGTCGGCATGCATTTTTTCAATCCGGTCGATCGCATGCCGCTGGTCGAAGTGATCCGCGGCGCGAATACGTCCGATGTCTCGGTTGTCACGGTCGCGAATTTCGCGCGAAAGTTGGGCAAGACCGTCGTCATCTGCAATGACGGACCGGGATTCGTCGTCAACCGCGTCCTCGGTCCGT
>DATBSF010000041.1:0-12182 GCA_036559905.1 Thermoanaerobaculia bacterium
TACGGTCCGAGGTCGGGCGTGATTTTGTCGTTGGCATCTTCGACTCGGAATCTGCCGTCGCCGAAGATCTCTTCTTTGTCGACTCTGACAATCCTTCCGTGGAAACTCTCCGCGAGATCGTCGGTGTCGATTGAGCGCGCAAACGCACTTCTTCGCCACCGCTTCCGACCTTCTGCCAGTCACCAACGAAGCCGAATCTCTGATGTCAGTTCAGTACGTTTTGACTGGTCTCTTCGAATCGGCGGATTTGATCGCCTACCGCACAGCCTCCGATCTTCCCGATTTTGGCATCGCATCCGCCGGCGATGCGAACCACCTTCCGCAATACCTCGTCGCGCCGGCATCGGTGAGGATTGCTGTGCGTACCGTTTCTCAGAAAAAAGGCGGAACCCGCTATGCGGTCGACCAGCTCGAGAACCCGGAAACGATTGTCTTCGCTCCCGGTGGCATTTACGACAATGTTGCCGTCATCGCCGGCCGGATCGGATCGGTTCACGCCAACGACGTCGCCAAAGCGCTGCTCAACGCTTTTTCTCGCGATGTAAAGAAGTTCCGCAGGGTTGGTTCTTACTTCGTTGGTCCCGAGGCCGAGCTACTGTGGCAGGCCGGATATCGACTCACGGCGTCCGTCGGTTCACCACGCGAATACGATCTTGCCGACGCATGAGTGCATTCACCGAGGTGAAGACTGCCATCGAGCGCGTGGGTCGCGCTCGCGCCGAAATGGCGATCCTGCTGCTTCTGACCGCGCTTGCGGGCGCTCTCAGCTCTGTTTGGCTCCTGCATCACGGTGTTGAGTGGATGTGGCTCCGGTACGGCGTCTCCGTTTTTCCGGCATATCTCACGTTCTTTGCTCTCGTGGGTCTGTGGGTTCGTGCGAATCGGTCGCATGAGCCGCGCTCGACGATCAGGGATGCCGATCGGCCTGACTCAGAGTTGCTCAATCCGTTCGACCTGCTTCAGGCTGTCCCCGATTTTGGAGAAGGATGTGCCGTCATCTTCTTCGTGCTGCTCCTCGTGGGAGTCGTCCTCATCGCGGTCGCCGCCGTTTACTTCGCTCCGGAGTTTCTGGCGGAGCTTCTCCTCGAAGCGGCATTCGCACGCTCGCTCTTCCGGCGTCTGCGAGGTCTGCCAGCGGCCGGCTGACCTCTCTTGTTGCTGCGGCGAACCTTGGTGGTCGCCGTTTTTGCGAGTTGTGTTTTCGCGGGGATCGGCGCCGCGCTGCAGGAGTACGCGCCCGAGGCCAGGTCGATCGGTGGTGTCATCAAGCATGGGCGAACCGCCCGCTGATGCCTACCGGCGCCGAACCGATCGCGAACGCGGAGCGAAATCGACGAAGAAAATCCCGCTCGCCGTTGCCGCGTAGAGTTGCGATCCACCAGGCGGCAGCGCCAAAGAGTTGATGGACCTGTTTGGAAGTTCGCTATTGAACTCGGCCCAGCTTCCTCCGCCATCAATTGATCGAAAGACTCCCTGCTCCGGCGTGCCGGCATAGAGCGTCGTTCGATTCTGAAGCGCGAGTGCACTCACCCAATTCGATGGAAGTCCATTGCTGGAGGGCCGCCAGCTTTCACCGGCGTCGTCGGATCGAAAGACTGCCGCGAACGGACTGGCCGCGAAGACCGTCGAGGGTGAGCTCGGATCGATGACGATCGACGTGATCGAGAAGGGGACCGTGATCCCGTTGTTGATTTGTCGCCAACTATTTCCGCCGTCGACGGACTTGAGAACGCCTCGATTCGTGCCGGCGTAAACGATCGCCGAATCTCGCGGGTCGAGCGTCAACGTGATCACGAATCCGGTGATACCGGTCGGCTTCGCGCTCCACGTCGTTCCTCCATCGGTACTTTTGAAAATGCCGGAGTCGCGAGTTCCGGCGTAGATATTGGAGTGACTGTCGACAACGATTGATGACACTTCGATCGGATTGATCACGCTCCAGCTTTGCCCGCCATCGATGCTTTTCACGACGTCACTCCCTCCGGCGTACAGCACGCCAGCCGGATCAGCGGCGATGGCGCTGAACGATTCCGGAGTCAGCGCAGACCACGCGTCTCCGCCGACGCGAACGAAAATGCCGGAATCCGTTGCTGCGTAGAGACTTCCTCGATCGAACAGAAGCGCGTTGACGTTGACGCCAGCCAATCCGGCGCTCTTCCATGTGAGGACCACTGCGAGGGCGAGAATCATTCGAGTCGGGCAACAAAGAGAATGTGCGGATGCGGATAGCCGCGATCAATCCTTTGATACGTCGCGGCGAGGCCATGGCGTCGCAGTCGCTCGACGAATTGCCTGGGCGTCTCGTAGCTGAACGCTTCGCCGAGGGTGAGGTGGAGGGCGGTGGCGAGGCGTTCCTGGAGGCGGTTCCACGAGTGTTTCACGCGGGCGGTGGGATCGTGCTCCTTGATCAGCAGCGTCCCGCCCGGTCTTAGTCGTTGGCGGACGCGATCGAGAAACGGATCCCAATCGGCGAGCGGCATCTTGTAGAGCACGTCGATAATCGCGACCGCGTCGAACGTGCCGCGAATGCAGTCGTCGTAGCCGATCACGCTGTTGATGCCGGCGAACTTGCGCACTTTGCGCGCATCGGGATCGACCGCTGTTGGCCGCGCGCGGTTTTCGCGCGCGAGAACCGAAAACGCGAGATGTCCCGCGCCAATATCGAGCAATCTCGCGTTCGGTGGCAGATGCCGGAGCACGCGCAGAAAGGGGCAGGTGAGGAAGCGGATTAGCACGTGCGCGCGCGTCCGCATCGGGAACTTGCGATATTCGCGGTGAAGTACTCTTAGCGCGCGGATGAACGAACCCACAGCGCGATTGTACGGGTGGTGGCGCGAAGCGCTTGGCGCGATCGTTGTCCTCCTCTCACGTCTCCTGACGATGCCCAAGACTTTCTGGGAAGGCGATGAGCTGCTTTTCGCGGCCGCGATCCTGAAGTTCGATCCGTGGAGCTCGCGTCCGCATCCTCCCGGTTACCCGCTCTACGTCGGCCTCGGCAAATTCGCGGCGCTCTTCACCGATCCTTTCCACGCGCTCGTCGCGCTCAGCGTGATCGCGAGCGTCGTCGGGTTCATCGCGCTCGCGATCACATTTCGCGAACTGCTGCAGGACCGCGATCTCGCGGTCTGCGGCGCGCTGATTTTCTATTTCTCGGCGTCGATGCTCGTGCACGGGACGCTGCCGCTCTCGGACGGCCCCGCGATGATGTTCGTCGCGCTGATGCTGTGGGCCGCCACCGCGTTTCCCGATCGCGTCACCGAGCGCCGCGCAATCGCGCTCGGCCTCGCAGCGTCGGCAGCAATCGGAACGCGTCCGCAGCTCGTTGTCTCGGTGTTGCCGCTATTTCTGATTCTGCTGATCTGGACAAGAAGTCCGCGCAAGATCGCAGCGGGCCTCGTCAGCTTCACAGTGTTGTCGATCGGGTGGTTCGCCCCGCTGATGGATGCAGCGGGCGGTTGGGCAAAGCTGATGCTGTGGGAAGGGCGGCAGGCGAGTTACGTCGCGACGCACGACGCCGCGATGTCGCGCGGCGCGGCCACGACCAACGTCATCCTTTCTCGTTTCGTCGCGCATCCGTGGGGACCGAAGTGGATCGCGCTGCCGCTGATCATCGTCGCGCTGTTCGGGGTCTACGCCCTCGCGCGCAAGCCGAAGCGTCCGCTGATTCCGCTCGCAATCTTCACCGTCCTGCAATTCATCTTCGCGATCTACGTGATGGATCCCGCTGACGGCGCGAGATACAGCCTGCCGCACATGATCGCGATCTCGCTGTTCGTCGGCGCTGGACTCGATGTGATCCGCAGGAGTACGCAACTGCGCGCCGCTCCATGGATCGCTGTGGCAGTTCTCGCGACGGCATCGCTCGCGTACACCTGGCCCATCGTCGGCACGCGTCGCGATGTTCCATCGCCTCCCGCAGCGGCCGCGGCGTATGCGAACTCGCATTTCACGCCTAACACCGTGATCGCGTACGAGTTGTCGCTGCGGCCGCACGCCGAGCATTTGATGTCGCGCTTTCCCGCGATCGTTGTCGAGAAGGCGCTGGCGGCTTTCTACAATCGCCCGGATGTTCCGCTCGTACTGTTCGGCGATGGCGGATCGTCCGGTGTGAATTTCTCCTGGCCCGATAGTGATGCTTACGGGAAGCTGACGCGCAATCACTACCGCGTCGTGACTCTTCAGCCCATTCCGCCCACGGAACGGTTTCTTCCTGTCAGCGGTGTCTATCAGTTGGAACGGACAGTGGCCGGCGATTCGTGGATGTGGCTTGCGCGGGATGCTGTCATTCGCTTGCCTTCCGCGCATCTGCCTCACGTAAGTCTGACATTTCGCCTCTCGCCCGACACTCCATACGAATCTCTCCGTGTCCTCTGTGCCTCTGTGGTGAAAGGCTCTCACCACAGAGGCACAGAGAGCACAGAGATTACAGTCACGAGACAGCCGAGCACCGTCACCATGACGGCGAACCACGAGATCCAAATCCATTCAGATCAGGCCTTCGCCCCCGCGACAGTCCTCCACAACCAGGATCCCCGCATAATCGCGGTTCAGCTCATCCGAGTCGTACAATCGCCCTGATGCCGCAGCCCTCGGTTTCCTTCGTCATCCCGATGTTCAACGAAGAGGAGAACATCGATCACGCCATCGACGCGGCCGTCGAGGCGCTGACGAAGTACACCGACGACTACGAGATCATCATCGTCGACGATGCCTCGACCGACGCGTCGCCGATGTTGGTCGCGCGGCGCACCGCGGAGAACTCGCGCATTCATAGCATTCGCCACGAGAAGAACCGTAAGTTAGGGGGCGCGCTGAAGACGGGATTCGCGGCGACGACAAAGGATCTCATCCTCTACATGGACGCCGACCTCCCCTTCGACCCCGACGTCCTCGGCCGCGCCATGCGCGCGATGCAGGTGACCGGCGCGGATGTCATCGCCGGCTACCGCCACGATCGCACAATGGAGGGACCGCGCCGCGCGCTCTATTCGTATGTTTACAACGCGCTGATCGGCGTGCTCTTCGGATGGCCGCATCGCGACATCAACTTCTCGTTCAAGCTCCTCAAGCGCGAGGTGCTCGAAGCCATCGAGTTGAAGGCCGAGGGGTCGTTGATCGATGCGGAGTTGATTGTGAAGGCGAAGAATCGCGGATTTGCCATTCAGCAGATCGGGCTCGATTATTTTCCGAGGATTCGGGGGAAGTCGCATCTGTCGTCGCCGAAGGTCATTCTCAAGATGTTGGTCGAGTTGGTGAGTTTGTATCCGGAGATGCGTTCCAAGGATAAAAGGCAGAAGGCAGAAGGCAGAGGGCAGAAGGCAGAAGGCAGAGGGCAGAAGGCAGAAGTGAAACAGCTGCGATCGTGACCTCTCCGACTTCTGCCTTCTGCCCTCTGCCTTCTGCCTTATTAATAGTCACCGCCGATGACGTCGGCCTCGATCGCGGGATGACCTCCGGCGCAATCGAAGCGCACCGCAATGGCATCGTGACGGCCTGCTCGATCGTCGCGAACGGTAACGAGTTCCAGGATGCGGTCGCCCGATTGCGCGATGTCCCATCGCTCGAGGTGGGCGTGCATCTCACGCTCGTCGAAGAGCGCGCGCTCACGACCGGCCAGACGATGCCTCGCAACTGGATGCGATTCCTGTTTTCGAACAAAGCGAACGTCGAAGCGGAGCTGCGCGCACAGATCGAGCGCGTTCTCGCCACCGGGCTTCGTGTCACGCATCTCAATGGCCACCAACATCTGCATCAGTGGCCGCGTATCAATCGCATCGTGCGGCGCCTGGCCAGCGAGTACGGGATTGGTTACGTCCGCGTGGTCAATGATCGCGGCGGAAGCAGCAGGCGCTTGTCGATGGCGATGCTGAACGTGCTTGGTGATGCATCAAGAAAAACAATTGGTGTTGCCGAAGCCGGGCATCTGACCGCAGATCGCATCATCGCGCTCCTCGATTACGTCACCGATGTCACCGAGCTGGTCGCGCATCCGGGAGTCGAAGTCGCCGGATACTCGCACTGGAACTACGACTGGAATCGCGAAACCGACGCGCTCTGCGACCCAAGGGTGCGCGAGGCGATCGCAAAGAAAAACATTGATCTAATCGCCCCTTCTAAATTATAAATAACTTATGAAACGATCCCTGGCTCTATTGGTATTGATACTCGTGTGCTCTACCGCCTCTGCGTTCGTCGGGATGCAGTCGGACGCTCCAAGCCTCGATTCGGTGGTCAGCCCCGGCACGCTGGTCACTTTCATCTTCAAGCCCTTCGTGAACGACGTCGACGAACACGACGTCACCGTCGACTTCACCGCCGCGCCGGCAACGATCGAGTCGATCGAGTCCTCGCAGTTCGCCTGCACCTTCAGCGGATCCACGGCGCACTGCACGCGCGCTCTCTTTCCGAAGAACACCGTCGGCCTCCCGATCAAGCTCGGCGTTCGGATGCCGCCGACCGGCGGCCGCGTCACTGTCGCCGCAACAATCAAAGCCGCCAGCGGCGCGACGTACACGTGGCCTCCGTGGGTTCTTGTGGCGAACCCGTTCTATGTGACGAACAACGCGTCCGATGGAGCCGGATCGTTTCGCGATGCGATCACACGCGCCAACGCCAACGGAGCGTGTCCGGACAGGTCGCACCCGTGCGAAATCGATTTTCAGGTTTCGGGCGAGATCAATCTCGATACGCCATTGCCGGCGATCACGGCAAACCGGGTCGCAATCCTTCCCGAGAACCAGATCATCCTCGATGGGCGGGGCCTGGAGTCACCAGGTCTGATCGTCAGGTGCGAAGAGCTCAAGCTCTCCCGATTCAAGATCGTCAACTGGGGAGGCGCAGGCATTCTGCTTCTGGGGCAGCGCGGGACGATCTCCGATAGCGAGATCCGGCAGAATCTGCGCGGCGTGATGGCTTCCGGCACGTCGTTTTTCTATCTGCACGACAACGTGATCAGCGACAACCGGCTGAGCGGCGTATGGATGGAGAAGGCGTATTACCCGGCGGTCTACGAGAACACGATCGAGAACAACGGCGCGAGCGGCGTCTACTACGGACCGGGAACGCAGTACGGAGCGATTGACGAGAACACAATCCGCTTCAATCGCGACTTCGGCGTCGCGGTCTCTCCGCAGACGAAGTGGACCGAGATTCGCGGCAACTCGATGAAGGGCAATGGACAGCTCGGCATCGACTTCGCGCTCGACCTCGTCACGCCGAACGTCGCCGACGATTCGACGCGGCCCGTTCCGAACGCGCCGACGATCACGTCAGCGACCTACGATGCGCGGCTCAATAAGACGGTCATCATCGGGCATGTCGATCTGCGCAAACCGGCAGACGTCAGTTATTTCAACGCGCTCGTCGATCTCTACTCCAGCTCCACGCTCGATGCACACGGAATGGCGCAAGGGGAGAAGCCGCTGACCGTCCGCGTCGATTACGGCGGAGTCGGAATCAATCCGAACACCGGCGATTTCGTGTCCATATTCGGCGGGGATTTGCGCGGCCTGTACGTCACCGCCACCTACACGCGCATATACACGCTCGGAAAAGGTGTGACGGCGACGTCGCTGCAGCCGCGTCCGCAGTACTACGAGACCTGGCAGGCGACTTCCGAGATGAGCAACGCGGTCCGCGTCGAATGAGACAGCTCGTCGTCGCGCTGGCGATTCCGATTTTCATCGTCACGAACACAAACGACTCCGGCTTCGGCTCTTTGCGCGACGCAATGGAATCGCTCTCGCGGCAGTGCATCGAGAGCTCCTGCGAGATTCGATTTGCGATTCCACCTCCCGTGCCGGAGAGCGGCTGGTTCACGATCCGGCCGCAGTCGCCGCTGCCGTCCATCGATGCCAGGACGCTGGTGGTCGATGGCGCGTCGCAAACGTCGGTTACCGGCGACACGAATCCGAATGGTCCCGAGATCGAGATCAACGGCGGCGATTGCGGCGACGATTGCAACGGAATCGTTATCGCACTGCCGGTCGCAGCCAAAGGCGGACGTGAGGCGCACATCGAGAATCTGGCGATCAACGGATTCTCAGGCGCAGGCATCCTCGTCAATCTCGATCGCCCCGCGTACTTCCGCACCGTCATCCACCGCAACTACCTCGGCGTCGATCCGACAGGAACGTTCGCCGTCCCGAATCTGCGCGGTCTGATGGTCAGCGGCGCCCTCGCTCTCGACATCCAGGAGAATCTCATCAGCGGTAACCGGCTGACCGGCGTCTGGATCGCGCAGGACGACTATCCGCTCGTGCAGGCCAATCTGATCGGCGTCGCGCGCGATGGCGAGACGCCGCTTCCAAATGGCGCCAGCGGCATTTTCTTCGGACCGGGAACGCGCTTCGGCGCGGCGTTTTCGAACCGCATCCGCTTCAATCGCGACTTCGGAATCGCAGTGTCACGCGAGACGCAATGGATGGAGATCCGCGGCAACTCGATGAAGGGCAACGGGCAGCTCGGGATCGACATCGGTCTGGATCTGATCACACCGACGGATGCACCGGTGTTGATCTCGGCGACATTCGAGGCAGGTAAAACCATCGTGCGTGGACGTGTCGCGCACAACCTCGGCGGCGATTGTCTTCCATGCACACCTTCGCTTGGGATCTACAGCAGCACGGCGCTCGACGCTCACGGCATGACGCAGGGTGAGACGCAACACGTCGCCAGCATCGACTTTGTCGCGGCGGACGAATTCACTGCGACGATCGATGGCGATCTCACCGGACGTTACGTAGCGGCCACAGCGACGCGGACGAAGGTTCTGGGAAAACGCGTTACGCCGGACTACCTCCAGAGCTGGGGCGCGACGTCGGAGTTCAGCAATCCCGTTCGGGTCACTCCGTGATCTCTTTCACCACAGAGAGCACAGAGGACACAGAGAACTACCGTACTTCGACCGCTCTGCTGAATTCCGACGTCGACGAGAACGTATCCGGTGACTCGTCGAGCGGCTTCGCGAACCCGTAGAACTGGTTGTGCGTGATCGTCGCGGAGATCCACTTGCCGCGCCAATCGGCCTTCGCGCGGAACTGGAAATGGGTCTGGCGCTGCGGCGTGGCGGTTCCGAGGTAGTACTGGCCGTCGCCGAATCCGGTGCGGTGTGGCGCGTCGCTGGCGTAGAACTGCAGCGTCGGGAAGAACGTGCTGTTGTCGGTGTACGCGATGTTGATCACAGTCGTATTCGTGGCGGCGTCGTAAACGGCGGACGTGATCTCCGGCGCGGCGCTCGGACCATCGAGTCCGTTGTCGATTCCCATCTGCCAGTTCGCGTAGATCGAGTTCGGATGGATGTCGACGGCAATCGTGCCGTCCTCGATCGCGATGCCGAAGTCGTGATTGAACGCGATGAAGTTGCTCGAGATGTCGCAGTCGCCTCCAAAACGCGAGACGAAGATCCCGCTTCCGCCGTTGCCGAGGTCGAGGCGATGCGAGGGATCCAACCCGATGATGTTTTTCGAGATCGATGACGAGCGGCCGTTGGCGATGAAGATGCCGCTGCGCCGGTTCGCGCTGATCACGTTGCCGGTGATGTTGGCGCCTTCGCGATTCACGATGACGCCGCGGTTGTTAGGCGCCGGCGTCGTCCCCGATGAGTCGACGCCGATGTAGTTCTCGGAGATCAGTTGCATCGGAAACAAAAGGAACTGGCTGCACTTTCCCGCTCGCTGCGACATCGTGATGCCGGTCTCGGGAAAATTGCCGATCACCAGCCCCAGGACGCTGCCGCTGCACGACGTGCTGAATTCGAAGCCGCTGCCTTCGCGAAGAAGCGATCCATCGATGTAGATTTCCGGGCCGGCCGGATTCGTGTCTCCGAACATTCGCGTCTCGGTCGTGCCGTCGATCGTCGCATTGTCGGCGATCACGACCGGGAGCGGCGTTTCGGGACGGATTGTCACCACGCCGGTCGCCGGAACTCGGAACGCGACCTTGCACGGAAACGAATCGCCGCAGGAGGCGTTCGCGGTCTGAATCGCGTTGCGCAGCGTGCCCGATCCGGAATCGGCAGTCGAATCGACCACGAACGTGCGGAATAACCGTATAGGGTAAGTGTACTCATTATTCTCGGTCATTCCTTCGGGCTCGGTTGCTGAGATCTTGACGTGCGTCGACAGGACCAGGCCTTCGCGGCGATCGGGTGCGATGAGATGCAGGCGGACCAGCGTCGGGCGTCCGCTGTTGGTTCCGCCAGGGACGGTTCCGAGGGAGCAGATGAGTTGTGACGACGCCTGGTGGCAGTAATCGGGGGCACTCTGCAGTATCGCGCCCTCAGGGAGATCGATCGTCATCATGGTATTGGTTGCGGCGATGGTCGAGGAGTTCCAGTACTGCGCCGTGATGTCGAATGGCAGCGCGGGATCGTTAAAGACGCGTTCCGGAAAGATGCCGGTTCCCAGATTCGGACCGACGATCCACCTCACCTCGGCGGACGCGGAATTGTTGAAGGGATTCGGGTCGATCGCGTCGCTCGAGGCGCTCGCTCCGAGCACCGCCACGCCATTGCGATTCAACGTGTACGAGACGCACGGCAGCTCTACCGAGATGGATGGTTCGAGTCGGATGTCCTGAGGACCGTAGCAATCCGTTCCGGCGACGAACGACGCTGCCGTCGTGATGTGCATATGAACGGCGGCGTCGGGGCCTCTGTTTGTAACGCGGGCCGACCACGAGAAGAGATAATCGGCGTCCACCGCCTTGGGAGCAATGACGGAGACCTCGAGGTCGGCTGTCGCACCAAAGGCAGTCGTGGAGACGAGGGCAAGGAGAAGGATTGCGGAGCGCATTGGTCCAAATAATACTCGATACAGCTTTTCGCAAAGGAGGTGTCGTGAAACCCGGGCCGGAGATCGAACTGCTTGGAGACTCTCTCGCGAACAGCGACGGTTTGCGGCTCCTCACGCGCTGCGACGCCTCGCTCTACGGATTGACCATCAATGGTTTTGCGGGCGCCGGACTGCTGATCGGTGGCGCTGCATCCGACTGCAATCACGACGGCGACCTGGGGGCGCTTCGCGAAGTGAGGAACAACAGCATCGGCGGCAATGGCCGCGGCATCGTCATCAGCATGACGCCTGTTAACCGCTTCTTCTGGCGCGACACGGTGATCGAAGACAACATCATCAGCGGCAATCGTTTCACCGGAATCTTCGTCGACCGCGGTGATGCCCTGGTCATCGAGAAGAACAAGATCCTCGAGAACGGCCGCAGCGGCATCTACCTCGGTACCGTCAATTTCTCCCATGTTTATGACAACGTCATCGACGGCAATGCGGAATTCGGAATCGCGATGGAACGGCAGGCACACGTTTACATGGCCGGGAACTCGATCGCCAACAACGGATTGACCGCCATCGACGTCGGCCTCGATCTTGTCACGTCGAACGTGGCGGATGATTCAGGCCGCGCACCGAACGCCCCGGTTCTCGTATCCGCAAAGTTCGACCCGGTCACCGGAAAGACGATCGTTCGTGGCCGTGCCGACAGTTCCCGCCTGGGCAGCGGTGGAGCGTTTCCACAGTGGTTCGTCAGCCTCTATGCCAGCGACTCACTGAATCCGCGCGGTCTTCCGCAGAGTGAACGGCCGCTGAGCTTTGGCGCTGCGATCATGGACGGACATGCGGACTTCGAAGTCGCAATTGCTGACGATCTATCGGGCAAATTCATCACCGCCACGCTCACGCGGTCGGTCTACATCGGGTTTGCCAAACCGGTCGGGGAGTTGTCGCACGATGACTTCTACCAGGCCGAGACTTCGGAGCTCAGCAACGCCGTCAGCGTCGATCGGTAATCAGCTCTTCTGCGCGGACCCTGGAGCGAGTATTCTGACTCCACTCCTACACATGGATGTTGGCGACTTGATCGGGCAAACCCTCGATGGCAAATACCTTATCGAGCGTCAGCTCGGCGCCGGCGGCATGGGAACTGTGTTTTGTGCAACGCACCTCGGTACGGAGCGATCGGTTGCGCTAAAGATCATTGCGCCCGGTTTGATGGACGACAACCGCGTGCTGGAGCGTTTCAAGCGCGAAGCGCGGGCTGCCGGACGCCTGCAGCACCCGAATGTTGTGAATGTCACGGACTTCGGAATTGCGCAGCTCGAAGGAGCCGGCGTTGCCTACCTCGCGATGGAATATCTCCAAGGCTTCACACTTGGCGAGCTTCTGCAGCGACAA
>DATBSF010000042.1:0-3236 GCA_036559905.1 Thermoanaerobaculia bacterium
CGAATAGGCATTCGGCTGCGCGTAAAGCGACACGGGCGGCTCTCCACGCTTCTCATTCGGCTGCACTGCCACGACAAGGTTCAGGCTCGGGATGATCGTGATGTAGCGTCCACCGTTTCCTGCAGCGCTGAAGGTTCCCGCCGGAATACCGCGGCGATCGACGGATGCGTCATCGGGAACGACCCACCACATGTAGCCGTAGCCGCTGTTGAATCCAGGTCGGCCGGTCAGCGAATACGAGCGCGTGCTCTCGGCGATCCATGACTCCGGGATCACCTGCTTTCCATTCCAGCGTCCGCGCTGCAGATACAGTTGACCGAAGAGCGCCATATCACGCGCGGACATCGAAATGTTGTAAGCCGGAAATCGCGGCGACTGACGATCGTAAGACCATGACGTGTGGCGCAGCGGATCGAAATCGCGCCAGCCGAGCGGTCGCGCGAGGCGATGCTCGATCGCGGTGAACACGCCCTCGCCCGTCATGCGCTGATAGATTTCGCCGAGGACGTTGAAGTCCCAGTTGTTGTAGTACCAGAACGATCCAGGTGGATGGCTCCCGCGCGCGGGACGCGCGTCGCGCATCGCGGCGGTCTCCGCGGCAGTCGGAATGTAGACGCCGGAGCGCGCCATCAACAGCTGACGGACCGTCGCTGCTTTTTCTGTGTCGGTGAGCGGCGAGTAGTCGTCGATGCCTAGCTCTGCGAGCGTCGCGTCGAGATTTGCTTTGCCTTCGGCGACAGCCTGACCGTACAAAGCGCTGATCAGCGACTTGCGGATCGATGCGATGCGCATCGGTTCGCCGACATCGCCGTCGGAAATGAGAGCGCGTCCGCCGCGGAGAACCACCACCGCACGAACGCCGAGGTCGCGAGTCTTCTGCTTCCACACGTCCAGGCTTCGTGGCGCGCGCCGCCATCCGACGACTACCGTTCCGCCTGCGAGAACGAGCAATTCGCGTCGCGTGAGCATCGAATCGGAACAAACCTAGCGGCTCGACAACTTCTTCGTCGCCATCGGTCGCGCGTACGCTCCCACCGGATTGTGGGCTGTCGTCGCCGCCGCCTTCTTGTAGAGCGTCATCGCCTGTGCGCTATCGCCCAGCTTCTCGTACGCCTGCGCCATCAGCAACTGAATGAACGCATCGTCCTGCCGCGCCTTCTGCAGATCGGCGAGCGCGGTCTTCGCGTCTCCGGTGTAGAGCGCGACATAGCCGGTGAGGTATGGATAAAAAATCTCCTGATCCTTCGCCATTTCGGGATTGCCATCGAGGATCACGCGCGCGGCGGCGACATGCTTCCTGGCCTCTGCCGGCTGATTACGACGCGCAGCGAGGCGCGCCAGCGCGTGCTCCGTGCGAAACTTCCACAGCGCAGTGCGCGCCGCGGAGATGTTCGGCTCCTTGAGGCCGGCTTCCTGGCCGCGCAGATAGAGTTTCTCGGCGGTGTCGAATGCGCCCGCCTCGATGCAGACGCGCGCGGCTTCGTTGAGGATCTCGCCCTGACGGAAGTAGTCGGGCACTGACGCCCAGTAGTCGGCCACCATCTCCTCGACCTTCGCGGTGTTCGTGCAGTCGTTGTCGAACGCATACGACATCGCAAGCGCGCGGCGCGCGTTCGCCTTCGCGACCGGCGTGGCTGCGAGGTCGATCGCACGATTGAAATGGGCTTTCGCTTCTTTGGTGCGGCCGAGGAGATCGAGGACGACGCCGGCTCCGTTGTGTGCAGCGACCGAGTCGGGCGACGTCTTCAGTTCCGTCTCATAGACCGCGAGAGCGTCGTCGAGATTGCCGCTGCGCACGAGCTGCTGTGCGCGGCGCTGGAACTCGGGCGGCTCGGGAGGCGGAGTCGGCGGCGTGGTCTGGGCGAAGACCGCGGATGCGATGAAGAGAAACGGGAGCACAGATCTGCGCATGTCACCTCACTCCGTCAAACGAATGAACCACTTGTTGTTGATGCGTGCAAATTTGATGTCTTTGCCGCCGACGCTCGCGGTCGCCGAGTCTCCGTCCATCTTGACGCCCTCCGCCTTCCCTTTCGGGATCGGAAGGACGTCCGCTCCGCTCTGGCCCTTCGGCGCGTGGTTCTTGAGGTAGATCAGACCCTCGCTGACGAACGCTGGCAGATCCGTATCCTTGAAGATCACCGACGGCTCCTTGTTCAGCGGCGTTTTCACTTTGTACTTCTTGAAGAGCGCGTCGATCTCCTTTTGTGCTTTCTCAGTGGCCTTCTGGTCGTTCATGTTGGCCAACACCGAGAACGTCAGCCCCATCGCCAAACCCTGACCGAACGTACCTCGGTCATCCGGATAGATCACCGCCAGGAACTCCTTCCCTTTTCCAGCCGGACCAGCGGACTGCATCTGGGAGAGGACCGCGTCGATCGATGCCGCACCGTCGTCGGGTCCCGGCGGAATTGAAGGCGCAGTGCGAGCCGGTGTCGAAGCGCGTGCCGGCTGCGTCGCAGGAGCGGCCGCCGATGTGCTCTCTCCGCCGATCGCCAACCCGGCGGTGAGATTGAATGGAACCTTCACCTCACGGATGTTCTGCCAGACGTCGAACTCCACCGCCACAGTCTTCACCTTGCTCTTGACGTCGTACTGCACTTCGGCAGCCTCGTTCATGTAGCCCGAGCCCGATCGGCTCGACTCGATCGCTGCGCCTTTGGAGTCGAAGAAGCGCACGGCGTGAATGCTGTTCATGAACGATCGCGGAAGCGCGAAGGTGAGCTCGGTCGAGTCATCGCCCGCTTTCACGGTCTTCACCGTGATCGTGGTGTCACCGACTTTCATCGTGCGCCCCTCCTCGAGACGCATATTGGCGATGCGCGTCGGCTTCGAACCAGAAGCCATCGTCAGCGCGACATTTCCCTTCAGAGTAATCGAGGAGGCGCCGGCCGACGGCCGGCCGCGAGCTTCAACCTCAACCATGGCCGCGGATTTGTCTTCGCTGATCTTCGGAAACGGACCGAATCGTCCCTCTTCGAGAAGGCTGCGGCCCTTGTTGTCCGTCAGCGTGTCGAGCCGGCTGCCGTGATTGTCGATGTCGATGATGGCGTTGCCTTCGGGAACTTCGATCGCCAGGCCGACCGCGGTGCCCGGATGTTGCTCACCGAACGCGTGGATCTCGGATCCATTGGCACCGAGGCCGCCGCCAATGACTCGGATGCCGGCGACAGAAACCTTTGGCGTCTGTGCCAAAGCGCCGAACGCAGCGATAACGGATAGAAGAATAGAGAGTC
>DATBSF010000043.1:0-2643 GCA_036559905.1 Thermoanaerobaculia bacterium
ATGTCGGGCCGATTGTGCTCAACTCCTCAGTCATCACAGGCGGTTTCTTCAGTCTCGACGGATTCCATCTGACCGATATGGGCTACACGCTGTTCGCGGATGAATTCATCAAGACGATCAACAGCGCGTATGGATCGCACATCCCGATCGCTCCGCTGTCCGACTTCCTGGCGAACAACCTTCCCCTCACAGCGTCGGGTTTGGTGTTCGTGCCTGGCTCGCCGTACGAGATCAGCGCCGAGGCAGCAGAAGTGATGCAGTTATTCGCGCCGCGAGTGCGGCGGGGACGCGCGGTCATCGCGCATTAAAGAGGATTCGTAGGGGCGCGTAGCACGCGCCCCGCTTTAACTACGTTCCCGCCGGTCTTCCGCGCGGCGATGGTCTGGAGATATCGATCATCGCCATCCGCTCCTTCTCGTCGTACCAGCAATGAAATCGTTTGATGCCGGGCACCTCGATTTCATAGAACCGGAAGAAGCTCGGAACGTGGATCGACGTTGACTTATCCGACTGACGGATTTTCGCCGATCCTTCTTCCTTGCGGTCGAGCGGCTTGATGCCGATGACCTTGCGCTTCTTGTCGTAGAAGAGATTCGCGTTCGTCTTGCCACGCAGCTTCAGCAGCGAGGCCACCGATGATGGCAAACGAATCAAGCGGGACTGAACAATTGTCGCTGAGGCAGGAAAGCGTCCGAATTCGGGTTGCGGCTCCCACTTCTCTAAGGCCATCTCCGACTCCTCACCCATCACTCGACTGCGCCAACAGTATGTCTTACGATCATAAAATCCAACGCGATTTTGTCAACAATTAACCGCACGGGATAGGCCTTTCGATAAACGGATTCTATCCTAAAAATTATTCTGACTAGCCTTAATGTCTACAGAATTTGGGACATACCGACCAGCACGCAAACCGTGCATATAAAGCGTATGTACAAGCGATCACGCGGGTTAGCCGTATGCTCGAAGTTTACTTGCGCGCCGAAACCTGCAACGGCACAGATCTGGAGTGCGGCGGCTCGCCGCCGCTCTTGAGCCGGCAGCTTGCTGCCGGCAACCGCGGCAAGCCGCGGCTGTGAAAGCGGCGCCAAGGCGCCGCACTCCAGATCGCGTTACTGCTTTCCGATCGGTCCCGGCGGATTGATGTTAGGCGCGCCGGGTACCGCCAGCTGTGACCACGCGTCGCCGGTGACGTTGTCGACGGTCGAGCCGTAGGCGACCCAGAGATTCGATCGCGTCGCCTCAGGAGTGCCGTTCGTGATGAGAACCTCGGGATTGAAGAAGTTCGTGCTCCCCAGCGTGCCCTGCTGCATCGACATCGGAGCGACGGTGACCGGGATGGCGAACGGAAGTGGGCTTTGTGTGAACACGATCATGAGTGTCTGCGCGTTGACGGGATCGAGATTGACCAGGCCGACGTTCATCCGGAAACCGTTGCCAACACCCGTTCCCCCGAGCGAGAAAAGCGCAGCGTCGGTCGTATTGATCGTGCTTGTGGGAATCGCCGGCAGGCTCTGCGATGTCGTCCCCGTCGTTCCCGGTTGCGGAGTCCAGATCCTGGAGGCCACATACAGCGACGCAGTTGGGTCGAGGCCAAAGCCGTTGACTCCGGTCACGAGGATCGCGCCGAGGCCGGACTGGCCGAGATAGTCGTGCACGAAATCAGCGGAGCGGATGAAGCTCCGCGCGCCGAGCGTGATGGTCGTTGAGTAAGTGGCGGTTGCGCCCTGCGGTAACCACGTCAGACGGATCGCCTGGGAGCGTTCCGCAAAGTTTCCGAGCGTGATGTCCGATTTGAAGAACGTGCCGTTTGCGCCGGGCGTACTTCCGGCAACCGGGATGAGAAGCTCCGGCGCTGACTGCGACAGCTGAGAAAAAGCAGACGTCGCGCAGAAAACAGTGATGACAAGTAATGACGATTTCATGTTGATCACCCGTGCGCAGCTCGTGCCAGCTATCCCGTTCGAAAGTACGCGCGATCGAGCGCGCGGTAATGCACGGCTTCCGCGATATGACCGCTGTCGATCGACGCGGAGCCGGCGAGATCGGCAATCGTCCGTGCGACTTTCAAGACGCGATCGTATCCGCGCGCCGACAATCCGAGGCGCGAGACTGCGTGCTCGAGCAAACGGCGGGATGATGCGCCGAGCTCGCAGAATCGTCGAAGCTGACGCGTCGTCATTTCCGCGTTCGCATCGGCGTGCGAGCGACGGAATCGCTCGCGCTGAATTTGCCGCGCAGTTTCGACGCGATCGCGAATGAGGCTCGACGCCTCCCCTGCCGCCGTCGAGCCGATTTCCTCCGCCGTCAGCGCCGGAACTTCGACCTGCAGGTCGATGCGATCTAGCAGCGGACCAGAAATCTTTCCGAGGTAGCGGGCGATCTGCATCGCGCCGCAGACGCATTCGCGGCGGCCGTCGTTGAAAAATCCGCACGGACATGGATTGAGCGCCGCGGCCAATGTGAAGCGCGATGGAAATGTCACGGTTCGCGTGACGCGTCCGATCGTCACGATGCCGTCTTCCATCGGCTGGCGCAAAACCTCGAGCGTGTCGCGGCGAAACTCCGCCAGCTCGTCGAGAAAAAGCACGCCGTGATGCGCGAGGCTGACTTCGCCCGGACGCGGCGGCGTGCCCCCGCCAA
>DATBSF010000044.1:0-13023 GCA_036559905.1 Thermoanaerobaculia bacterium
GGCGTCGACATAGTCCTTCACGCGCGCGTTGATCAATGCAACCGGGATGGCCGCCCACAACAACACGCTACGAATCATTTCGTAGTTATATCACGCGCTCGGTTGCCTCTGGAGTGCGGCGCCCCGGCGCCGCTCTCTCGGCCGCGGCTTTGCCGCGGCCACCCCGGCAGCAAGCTGGCGGCGCTAGAGCAGGCGGCAAGCCGCCGCACTCCAGATCCGTTATAATTATTGGCGACGCTCGTCCAAGCGTCGGTCGGCATGAAGAACTTCGATTTTCAGGAATTCGCGTTGCGCACGCTGATCGTGCTCGCAGGCGGCGTTGCCGCGGCGCTTTTCATCCTGAAAGGCCAGACGTCGGCGCTGCCGGCGCTGGCCCTGGGTGCGACGCTGGGTGTCTGCGTGATGACGCGCTACGGACACAGCGCCGAGTAGCGCTCCTCACGAAGCGCGTTGCTGCTCTCCGCCATCAGCGCGACGGACGTTCTCTGCCTGTAACCCTTTGGGGCCCTGCTTGACGTCGAACTCGACCTTTTCGCCTTCGTTCAAGGTGCGGTAACCCGCTTGCTGGATGGCGCTGTGATGGACGAACACGTCCTCACCGCTTTCACGTTTGATGAACCCGTAGCCTTTGTCGTTGTTGAACCATTTCACAGTGCCTACTTCGGGCATTTGTTCCTCCGACCCACGGCTCGAGGCCTCGCGTGGGCCTCACTTCTCGGTGCAATGTTCGGGCCGTTACCAGATCAGCGCCCGGTTGACACCGATCCTCTTGAAGCCGAGGGACTCGTAGAGCGCGATGGCCGGTTGGTTGAAGTCATTGACGAACAGAGTGACGCTGCGTCCCTTGCGCGCCAGGTGGCCGCAGACCTCGCGCAGAAGCGCGCGTCCGAGGCCGCGTCGCCGATAGCGAGGGTCAGTCCAGACTCCCATCAACTGGACGGCCTCAGGCGTGACAGCCGAGAACTCGCACTTCGCGGCGATCGTCTTGTCGATGACGCGGACCAGCGACCGTTTCTTCTCCACCAGCTCCCGAATGCGCTCGCGGTAGCCGGGAGCGTCACGCTCCAGCGGATCGATTCCGACCTCTTCGTTATGCATCGCGGCGCACGCAGGCACAAGGAAGTCGAGGTCGCGTGTCGTGCTGTATCGGACTTCTTTGAGGTCGGGAAAATCGAGGCGGCCCGCGATCGCATACACAGGCTGGCTCATCCGCACGACGGTCGGCGCGTCGAGCTGCGACTGCAGCCGCTTCCAGAGCGCCTCGACCAGCGGCGCGGGCGAAATGATCGCGCGGACCGGCAGCATCCGCGTCAGGACGCGCTCCGCAACGACGGAGATCGCGGCATCGGTGATTTCGCGCGGTGCCGACGGATCGCTCGCCATGACGACGTTAGTGGCCAGCGATGCGACGAGCACGATCTCGCGGTTGTATCGGACTTCGATCGTCTGCGTGGCAGAAACGAATCGCTCTTCGAGCAGCCGCGAAATGAGGTAGACGTTGATCAGCGGATCGCGGCGCAGAAAGGCGAGTGCCGGCCCGGCGTCATCGTCGGAAAGCGATCGAATCGACCAACGACCCTCGGCCGGTAATGTGACCATGGCCTATAGCTGCGAACTGCCGAGGTATGCTAACTGATCGATCAGCTTGTGCCAAAGTGAGCGGTGGCGCCACTCGTCGTAATGCCGCTCCTTCGCGCCGCGAAGGTCGTTGGCGAAGGCGGTCCGCAGGCCGTTGGCGATGTTTCGATCGAACACGCCGAGGCTGATCTCATCGTTGAGCTGGAAGGATCGGTCGTCGAAATTCGTCGAGCCGACACACGACCAGATGCCGTCGACCACGATGATTTTTTGATGCAACAGAGTTGGCCGATACTCCCAGATTTTTACGCCGTTCTTCAAAAGAGCGCCGAACTGGTGATGGCTGGCGTGCTGGACGATCGGGCTGTCCGTAGATCCGGTCGCTGGAACCATGATCTTGACGTCGACGCCCCTCTGGACGGCGTCGCCTAACGCCGCGATGGCTTCGTCATCGGGAAGCATGTACGGATTCTGGATGATGATTTCGCGCCGCGCCGACGTGATCGCCAGGTAGTAAAGCACCTGGACGGACGAGACGCTGCCGTTGGGTGAGGTGTACGCGACGTGCGCCTGGGTCGGTCCTGCAGCGCCGAGATGCGGAAAATATTTTTCTCCCGCCGGAACTTCGCCGGTCTCCTCGATCCAGTTCTCGCAGAACGCGCCCTGGATCCGATTGACGACCGGACCGCTGACTCGCAGTCCGGTATCGCGCCAGTGATCGCGGTCCTGCGCGTGGCCTTCCCACTCCTTCGCGAAACCGAAACCGCCGATGTATGCGATGCGTCCGTCGATGATCGCGAGCTTGCGGTGATCGCGATTGTTCATGCGTCCGAGGTTGCTGAAACGCAGCGGATGAAATCGGCGGACCTGCACGCCGGAATTCAGCATCAGCTTTTCGAGCCTGCGCTCCAGCCTCCGTCCGCCGGACGCGTCGACCAGCAGTCGCACCTCGACTCCCTGGCTGGCCTTCGTCGCGAGCGCGTTCGCGAGCTTGTCGCAGATCGGGCCTTTCCACCAGATGTATGACTCGACGTGTACGCTCTGGCGCGCGGCGGCAATGTCCGCGAGCATCGGCGGAAAGATCTGGTCTCCGTTCTGGAGAAGCTTGACGTCGTTTCCAGGATCGAGGCTCCCCTGCGTTATGCCGACGATGGAGGGCAACAGCTCTGTGAAATCGCTGGGCTGCCTGACGTGGAGATGGGTGTCGCGCCCACGCGTCGCGGACCAGAGCATGATCGTCAGAGCGGCAACCATCACGATCAGCGCGACGAAAAAGACCAGCGGCGTACGAACGTAGTCGGTGCCTTTGCGCTTCTCGATCTTCCAGAGCATCAGCTTCGATTCCAGAACAGCTCAGCGATTACCGGATAGTGGTCCGATGGGCCGATTGCAAGCACGCGCGCCGACCGCACCTCCCAGCCGTAGTCGGCGAAGACGTAGTCGATGCGCTCGTTGAGCATCGGGATTGTCACGCCGATTTCTTCTCCGCAAATCTGGGCCGCGTTCAATTTGCGAAACTTGCGCATTTCGTCGCGTTCCGGCGGTGCATTGAAATCGCCGAGCAGAAGATAGGGATAGCGGCTGGTGCGAACATGTTTCGCGAGGCAGACGAGCTCCTCGTCGCGACTCGCCGATTTCAGACGGCCCCACGACGTCAGATGTGTCACGTAGAGGTTGATCGTGGCGCCATCGATACGAATCACCGACTCGATCAGACTACGCGGTTCGCCAACGCTGGGCAGCGGATGAATCGTCACTGAAAGGAAATCGCCGCGCGTCAGGATCGCGTTTCCGAAGCCGCCTCCGACTTCTCCGAAACTCGGCCCGAAGTAAATATTGAGTCCGGTGAGCTCGTGAAGCTCCTTTGCCTGATCGTGAAAGCGCGCCTGCCACGTCTTGCGGTGCACTTCCTGAAGGCCGACGATGTCCGGCTTGACCTGGTTGATGACCTCCGCGATTTTGCGAATGTGGTTCGGATCGTAGAGCTGATCGTGCCCCGCGATGTTGTACGTCATCACGAGCAGCGGCTTTGTCTGGTGCGAATATCCAATGCGCTCCGGAAAGCTGACGAGCTGTCCCTGCTCGTCGCGCGTCAGCAGCCGAAGGCTCGGATCAACCGGCTTCGGCCGGCACTCGCCACCGCGGATCGTATAAACCGCGAAAACGCGGTACGTGAACCAGAGAACGAGGATCAGCGCGAGGACAACAATGACCCGCAACTTCTTCTGCATGCCGTCCTCGGCAATAGCTAAAACGATGCCGCTTCGTCGACCAGAACGCGGACATTCGGGTGCGACCACAGCGCAGAAGCGGGGAAGTCGCCGCCCTGCGCGCCCGATCGAAGTCGCGCGATCGCATCGTGCTTTTTCGCTCCGCTGGCGAGCAGGACGATCTCGCGCGATTCGAGGATCGTCCCGATGCCCATCGAGATCGCGTGCGTCGGCACCGGCTGATCGAGAAAAAAGCTGGCGTTGGCGCGGCGCGTCGACTCGCTCAAAGCGACGACGTGCGTGCGCGAGTCGAACGGCGTTCCAGGCTCATTGAACGCGATGTGACCGTTCGATCCGAGTCCGAGAAACGTGATTCCGAGTCCGCCGGCGGACGCAATTGAGCGCTCGTATCGGGCGCACTCGACTTTGAGGTCGGGCGCAATCCCGTTCGGAATGTGCGTGTTCGCCGGCTCGATGTCGACATGTCCGAAGAGATGCCGCTGCATGAACGTGTAGTAGCTGCCGGGATGATCGCGCGGGATGCCGACGTATTCGTCGAGATTGAATGCGACGACTTCGCGGAAGCAGTGGTATTCGCGCGAGCAGGTCGCGATGATGCGGGCGTACATTCCGAGCGGCGTGTTACCGGTCGGTAGACCGAGGACGATTTTCGGATTGGCGCGAATCGCATCGAGCAGGAGCGCCGCCGCCCCTTCGGAGAGCGCGTCGTAGTTGCGGAATGTCTCCCAGTTCATGACTCAGTGATCTCTGTGTCCTCTGTGGTGAAAAGCCTTTACCACAGAGCACACAGAGATCACAGAGATCACAGAGTCACGATAGTTCTCTCCCACGCACGAAGACTCTCGACACCTCGAATTTCGGCGTCAGCACGATCAGATCCGCGTCATAGCCGGCAGCGATGCGGCCCTTGCGATCGCCGATGCCGAGGATGCGCGCGGGAACTTCGGTGGCGAGAGGAAGGACCATTTCGATCGGCAATCCCGCGAGCTCGACCATGTTCTGCACCGCGCGCTGCATCGTCAGCGTGCTTCCGGCGAGGGTTCCGTCGCCGAGCCTCGCCGCACCGCTCGGCGTGACTGTGAATTCGTGTTCGTACAGCTTGTATTTCCCTTCCGGCATCCCGGCCGCGCGCACGGCGTCAGTGACGAGCGCGATGCGATTCGGCATCGCGAGCGTCGCGATGCGCAAGACCGCGGGATGCACGTGGATGCCGTCCGCGATCAGCTCAGCGGTCGCGGCGATCGACACCAGCGCTGCGCCGACGACGCCCGGCTCGCGGTGATGCATCCCTGTCATCGCGTTGAAGAGGTGGGTGAAGTGCGATGCGCCCCACTCGAGCGCCGCGACAGCGTCGCTGTAGTCAGCGGAGGTGTGGCCGATCGAGAAGACGATCTGTCTGCGGAAATGCTCGATCAGCGCCCGCACTCCTTCGATCTCCGGCGCCACCGTGATCATCCAGCGCAGATGCGGCGCCTCGTTTACGAGCGCGGCGATTTCCTGGATGTCGGCAGGTCGGATCGATTCGACGTTCTGCGCGCCGGCGCGCTTGGGGCTGATGTACGGCCCTTCGAGATGGATCGCGCAGATCTCCGATGTCTGCCGCGCGGATTTCGATGCGCGCGCGATGCTCATGACTGCGCCGCGAAGATCGGCGCGCGAACCCGACAGCGTCGTCGCCGCCAGCGCAGTCGTTCCGTTGCGCGCGTGAAACGAAGAGACGCGACCGACGGCTTCGTCCGCGCCATCCATGAAGTCGGCGCCGTCGCCGCCGTGCACGTGCACGTCGACGAAACCGGGGACGATCAGATCCGAGATGCGCGCGGCATCCGCCGGCGCCTGCGCGAATTCGCGGATCTCCCCGATCTGCCCGTCTTCGATCGTGATCAGCGTCCGCTCGCGAATCGATCCACCGACAAACGCGCGGCCCCACAGACGCTGCGTGGTCATACGCTGATCTTACCGAGGACTGTCGGTCGGCCGCCGGTAGCTCCGGGGATGTTGGTGTTGAGCCCGGCGATCGCGTCGTTGGCGATGATCGCCAGCGCGATCGCTTCCTTCGCTTTGCCGTTGATGGATAGATCTTCATGCGAAAGCACACGCGATGATGGCAGGCGATCGGCGAGCATCTTCATTAGCGTTGGATTCCGCGATCCGCCGCCGCCGACGATCACCTGATCGATCGGGCCGCGCGGCGAGACGAAATCGCGATACGCGCGCGCGATGCTCTCGGCGGTCAACGCGGTTGCGGTCGCGATGAGGTCCTCCATCGCCATGCCGTGCGATTCCGTCATCACGCGGCGGGCGAACTGGATGCCGAACAGCTCACGGCCGGTCGTCTTGGGAGGCGGCTTCCGAAAATACGGATCGTCCATCCATTCTTCGAGCAGCTCAGGATCGACACGACCCTTCGCGCCGAGGGCTCCGTCTTTGTCGTACTTCATCTT
Organism: Thermoanaerobaculia bacterium; assembly: GCA_036559905.1. Classification (GTDB taxonomy): domain Bacteria; phylum Acidobacteriota; class Thermoanaerobaculia; order Gp7-AA8; family Gp7-AA8; genus Gp7-AA10. The sequence goes on from DATBSF010000044.1 coordinate 6,254, forward strand.
GCCGCCGGTGGCCACGTCGGCGAGGGCATCGATCACCATGTTTCCCGGTCCGGTGTCGAATGCGATGACATCTTCCGTATGCGCGCCGGGCGGAAGATACGTGACATTGCCGATGCCGCCGATGTTCTGCACGCACCGCCCGAGTTTTTCGTCGCGCAGCAAAACCCAATCGGCATACGCGATGAGCGGTGCGCCGTGACCGCCGGCCGCCACGTCGCGAACGCGGAGGTCTCCGCTCGTCATGATCCCCGTTCGCTCGGCAATGACGGCAGATTGGCCGATCGCGAAGGTCGATCGCGTGCAGATCGGATGGCCGATCCAGTCGACATCGGTCTGCTCGATCACCGGTTGCGGATCGTGCCAGATCGTTTGTCCGGCGCTCGCGACCAGGTCGATATCCGCCGTGGCGTAACCGTTGTCCGCCAGCAGCCGCGTCACCGCCGCCGCGAAGAGCTCGCCGACCAGAAAGTCGAGCTGACAGATGGCGTCGACGCGAGCTTCCGCCGGATTGAAGAGTCGAAAGATCTTCGCGCGCATCTCGCTCGGAAAGGGATAACTGCCGAAGGCGAGGAGCTCGACGTGCGAGCTTTCGCCGTGACCGGCGATCTTCACGAGCGCCGCGTCGATGCCGTCGACAGATGTTCCCGACATCAGGCCGACAACCAGCCGCGACTCTTTGACCGCGATGTGCAGCAGACGCCCGACGCGGTTCACGCCTCGAGCACCTCGCGCAGATTGCGGCCCTCGAGGAGCTTGCGCGCCTCGTCGGCGGCGATGCGTTTTCTCGCCATGACCGTCGCGAGTTTCACGCTGCCGTTGGCATCGCGCAACGCCTGCACCGCGATCGGCCGCGTCACGTTCGCCGCCAGCTCCACCATTCGCACGGCGCGATTGCGAAGTTTCTCGTTCGTCGCGGGCATGTCGATCATGAGATTCGAATAGACGTGGCCGAGTCGGATCATGACGGCGGTGGAAATCGCGTTCAGGACCAGCTTCTGCGCCGTCCCGCTCTTCATTCGACTCGAGCCCATGATGACTTCCGGTCCTCCGTCGGGGACGATCGCGATGTCCGATTCCTGCGCGAGCGGAGAGTTTGCGACCGAGGTGACGCCGACAGATAGCGCACCGATCATGTTCGCTTTGCGGATGGCCGCAACGGTGTAGGGCGTCGTACCTGAGGCTGCGATTCCGACGACCGCGTCATCCGCAGCCACTTCGCGCTCCACGGTTGCGATCGCGTCGTCCTCGTCATCCTCGGCGCCCTCGACTGCGGAGAAAAAAGCGCGCTCGCCTCCGGCCATCAGCACGCGGACGAGCGACGGGTCGATTCCGAATGTCGGGGGCAGCTCGGCCGCATCGAGCATCGCAATGCGCCCGCTCGTTCCTGCACCGACGTAGAACAGGTGCCCGCCGTGCGACATGCGGTTGGCGATCTCATCCACGGCGTGCGCGATGCGCTCGGCCTGGGCCGCCACTGCCGGCGCGACCAGGGCATCCTGCTGCTGGATGATGCGGACGATTTCGAGAGTCGAACGCCGGTCGATGTCGAGACTGGCGTCGAGCCGGTCCTGACTCATGGTCTGCACGATATCATTCACATCCTGAGCCGCGCAGCGACGAAGGATCCCCCGCGAGTGCGAGAGGGATCCCTCGCTTCGCTCGGGATTAAAGATGCCCACTCTGATGCAGAAAATCCGGCTCGCGCTGCGCGGATGGAGTCGCCGGCGCGAGGAGCGCGATCGCGAGTTTCTCGCTAAGAATGCCGGTTGGACGCCGGCGGTCGCGAGCGCTGCCGGAGCGAAGGTGGCCTCGACACAGACCCGCGTCGATATGGATGGGCTGACGGTGGCGTGCCTCGACAGCTCGGGTCAGTTGGCGCACTACCTCGACATCGAGACCGGCGACGTGATCGACACGCGCGAAACGATGACCGGCGATCGCTATCGGCGGATTCCGTCGCAATCTGAAAGCGCGGATCGAGAAGCGTTTCTCGCGGCGCTCGAGGACAGCGGCGCACGCGCGAGGCTCAAGTCTGGCGATTTTCGCAACGAGCTTGCTCGCGATCGGAAGCTGGAGCGCGCCTGGTACAACTTCCGAAACGATCGCGCGATCGCTGCGATGGAGCGGTGGCTGCGCGAAATCGGCGTGAAATGAAAAAGCCGCGCGTTGCCGCGCGGCTCACTTGATATCGATCGATTGAAATTTACGGCAGCGGGAAAGGAACGTAGTTCGGTTTCGGCACCGGTACGATTTCGACTTCGACTACCTGCAATTCCGGCACGTACATTTCTTCGGGCTGGAGCGTTGTCCGATCACGTTTGGTCTCGTTCTCGTTCACGCCCTCTTCGATCCATTGTTCACCGTCATAAATCCACATAGGGCGTCCCTTCTGACTGCGCCGCTGGATTCACCAGCGTTGACGTAACCATTTTCAAGGGGCCTGCCAAAGCCGGCATGGCGCAAGCCAATCGTTTCCAACAGTTTGTACGGATGATTTCGGCAGCGGGTTTTAAGAGCGTCCTCGCTGGGGCTCACTTCCGTCCCGCCGAACGGGCACTCTCCGACTTCAGATGCTCAGCCAGCTGGCGATACGCGTGCCCGCGATGCGACAGCTGATCCTTTTCCTCAGGCGTCATTTCGGCGAACGTCTTGTTAGACCCGCGCGGCTGGAACCACGGATCCCATCCGAACTTCTCTTCACCGCGCGGCTTCACCAGAACTTCTCCCACGCACTCCCCGCAAAACACATGTCCCATGGAACCATCCCAATACGCGACGCAACACTCCGCTTTCGCCGTGCGATTGTTGAGCGCGTATGCAATCGCCGCGAGACCTTTTCCTCCGGCAGCTTCGAGCAGCCAGCGAACATAAGGCCCCGGGAAATTGCCGAGCTCGTCGAATCCCAGCGAGACGTCCTCAACCACCAGCCGGCCGTAGCCCTTTGTGCGTGCGACCTCGAGTTTGTACCGCGTGATGTCTTTGACGTCCGCCGCCTGAATCTCCGGCAGGACGATCGAGGCGCGCACCAGGGGCATTCCGAGGATGCGTTCGGCTTCGATCGCCTTGTTGGGATTCGAGGAGACTAGGATCAGCTTGTCGCGTTCAGGAGCCGCCACGCGGCGGATTGTACGTTTTACTCCGCGACCGCACGAATGGTTCGCGAGAGCCGCTGCCGCAGCCGGCTGGGAGCAGTGATACGGGCCAGACGCTTTTTCAGGAAATTGCGGATGCGACGGTGAATTGTCGTCCGCGCTTCGCAATCCGGACAGAGTCCGAGGTGCTTGCTGATGGCTTTTTGCTGGTTCTTGCCGAGGGTGCCGTCGAGAAAAAAGTATGCAAAGCGTTTTACTTCGTCACAGATCATCCGAAACCTTCCTGAGGTGGTGATGTCTGCTGCACGCGTTTGCAACTTCGTTACTCGATGCTGAATTCCTCGTTTGCCGGTTCTTCTTCGTCTTCGTCGATCGGCAGCTCGATGTCTTCGTCGTCGGAGAAGAGGACTTCCTCCTCGTTCTCCTCCGGCTCCTGAACCTCGCCTTCCTCTTCAGGCTGCTCTTTCTTCTTGCGGCCTTTGTCCTCGTCTTTGCGCGAACGCATCTTGGCAGGCTCTGCCTGTCCGCGAATATATCCGTACTTCCGCGCGTACTCGAGCAGCGTGCGCTCGAGCATCTTGCGTCCGCGATAGAGACGCGACATCACCGTGCCGACGGGGCAATCGAGAATCTCGGCGATCTCTTTGTACGAGAAGCCTTCGATGTCCGCGAGCAGCACGACCATCTTGTAGTCGTGAGGCAGCGAGTCGAGGGCGCGCTTCACGTCCTCGTCCATCATGTCCTGGAAGATCTCGCTCTCCGGATCCTTGATGAGATCCGGCGCGTTCTTCTGGATCACGCGCTCGTACGACTCTTCGATCTCTGAGAAGTCGATCTTGTGCGGCGTGAGCTTCTTTTTTCTGTAGTTGTTGATGAACGTGTTCTTCATGATCTTGAAGAGCCACGCCTTGAAGTTCGTGCCTTCCTCGAACTTGTCGTAGTACTTGTAGGCCTTGAGATAGGTTTCCTGAACGAGGTCCTCCGCATCTTCGGAGTTCCGCGTCATTCGATATGCAGTGTTGTAGAGGGAATCGACATAAGGCATGGCTGCCTTTTCGAAGTCCCATCCCTGCTCGTGCTCGTACGCTTCCGCGCTCTTCATTGATTCTCCCGGACGCTTTGAAAAATGCTTGATTCGTGCCGCTTCCCAGTTAGATGCAGCGGCAAATAAATTAGTTACTTCGTAGCCTGAATTTCTCGACGCGGCTCTGTTGAACTCTCTGCTGTTCTTATAGTTACGGCCCGCAGGCGCAAAGCGTTGAATCCTTCTGCGAGCCGAAACTCGCGCCGTGCCCGCGTCATCCGCTCCGGACACGACGTCCTCAAATGATTGTTTCTTACTGGTTTATCTACGGTCTACGGAGGGAAATTGCTGGCAAACCGCTTGTGAACACCTTGTTAACAGCCCAAATTCCCACGGCGGATAATATCACCCCGAGCCGGGGTGGTCAATCCCGGTAGATTGCCATCAGGGCCTCGTAGGCGCGGGTGATTTCAATGAATCGGGCCGCCGCATCCGACTGCACGTCCGGTCCCGCCGTGTAGACCTTGTCGGGATGGTGTTGGGCCGCCAGCCTTCGATAGGCGCTGATGATGACGTGGCGATTGGCGCTGCCTTCGATGCCGAGGGTCTTCAGCAGCTTCACCGTATCGGCCGAGCCGCGCACGAACAACGGCATCGCGCCGCCGCCACGGTCCGCTTCACGCGGACGCGCGTCCTTTGCGTGATCGACATAATCGAAGTCGTACTGCTCGCGAAGCTTCGCCAGCGCATCGGTTTGAAAGCCGAGGGAGAAGCTGATGTCGAGGAGGTCAGCGTATTGTCGGAGAGGGACCGGACGGCCGGGCGCCGCAACAAGCTTGACCGCCGTCTCCAGCAACCAGTGTCGCTGCTCGACGTTGGCGAGGCGCGCGTAGTGTTCGGTCCAGCTGGCGATGTCGATTCCGGCGGTGAGTGGCGAGACGATTCCGACTCCGCGCAGGTCGCGCAGCGCATCGTTCTCCCGCCATCCGCCTGCCAGCAGGAGTTGGAAAAGGATTGAGGCCGCCAGGCGATTACGGTCGGGCGCGGCCGAGGCGATCGGAATCGTTCCGGAGCTGCGTTCGATTGCCGCGATCGCGATCATCACCGACAGCGCAATCGCGCAGCCGGCCGCGATCATGAGAAGGATGAGAATCATCTCGATAGGGCAGCGGCCACCGCGTCGATCTTCGCGCGCAATTGCGCGTCATTGAGGACCGGCTGCGAGTCATCGATGGCGATTTCCTCATCGAGACTCACCCACGATCGGCACCCTTCGTAACGGTCGTTCATCGGCACACTGGCGGCATGCGGCAGCGCGAACGTCCGCACGGCGATGACATGGATCGCCTGGTCGGGACGGAAGCGATACCGCGTTTCGAGGGTGTTGCGATCGAAGACGACTTGCGATTCGAGACGCAGGAGCGTTTCGAGGTCGCGAATTTCCCAGCTCTTGACGACTTCGCACCAGTGGGTGATGGGAATGGTCGCCGACGACGTTCCGCCTTCATGAAAGTTCGTCGGGAAGAGGTAGAAGCGCGTCGCTTCCAGACCAAACTTCGGATCGGCGATTCCACCTTTGCGGATGAGAATCACCTGCTCGCCGCGACCCATCGCCGCAATCGCGGAGGCCCATTCTTTCAGTGCGGTGTGATTGGGAAGTTTGTTCATGGACTGGGGCGGAAAGTCACCGAGTTGACCGGACCTTCCCAGATAGTGATCGCGCGGACCATCGCATTCTCACCGGCGACGGCTTCTGCGAGCTCGCGATAGAACCACTGCGCGATGTTTTCCGCGGAAGGGTTGATGGAGTCGAACGGCTGGACATCGTTGATACATCCGTAGTCGAGCTTTTTCGCGAGCGTTTCCAGCTTCTGTTTCGCGCTCACGAAATCAACGGCGATCGCGTCGCTGTCGACACCGCCAGTAAGACCTGCAAGCTCAGCTTCGACCTTGTACGAATGTCCATGCAGCGGTTCGGAGATGCCGCGATATTCGCGAAGAAAGTGCGCCGCTTCGAATCGCGCCTCGACGCGGACGCTGAAGTGTCCGGCCGCCGCGCCGAACACGCGTTCGATCATGGTTTCGCTCATGCCGAGCTCGCGCAACTCCTGCGGATTCGACTGCGACCTCAAAAGCGCCTCGGCGCGCGCGTCGTCCCAGCAGTCGGCGGGATTGCTCGCTTCCGCCAACGCGATCAATGTTTGCAGCGTCTTGCGGCGGTTGGCATCCACGGCGTGAAGTGTACAATGCGCGCCGCCACGCATGCCTCTGCCCAAGAGATCACTTTATGCCGACCCTGAACGTAGCGAAGGGGAGGCATCTCCGGTGGAGCAGCGATACGCGAGTTAACACGACCGCAGCTGCAGCACCGCAGATCCCTCGCCGTCTGCGCGGCTCGGGATAAACTCACGATGCCTCTGCCTAAGAGCATCCTCTGCTCAGCCTGCAAAAAGACTTATCCCGAAGGTTGGCGGCGCTGCCCGTACTGCGGGCACGACGAGACGCGCGCGCGTCAGGAATCGTCCTCCCGCAAGTTCATGCAGAGGAAGGTGCAGGAGTTCGAGCAGAAGTTTTCGAGGGAACGTAAGCCGCCGCGTCCCGAGACTCGAGGCCAGGAGCGCCGCCCGCAGGCGCAACAACAACAGCAGCAACAG
>DATBSF010000045.1:0-5860 GCA_036559905.1 Thermoanaerobaculia bacterium
CCAGATCAGAGCCGCCGCCCCATCCCGGATAAGTCAATCAGCTTACGGCGGCCTCATGATTTTCTGGAACGAATCCAGAGAGCCGCCCCGCCGCTGCAGGCGGCAAGCGCAGCGGCCGCAATCATATTGATGCGAAACGTGCGCAGGAACGCAATTTCAACCGCGGCACGCATGCGCCTGCGAGTCGCCTCATCCACATTCGACGGCGGCTCCGCCTCGGCCAGCTTCGCGCTCTGCGACAGCATCGCGTTGCCGGGACCAAGCCGCGCTTCCAGGGAGCGCGCGAATATGAAAATCGAGACTGCGCCGAAAAACGCAATCGCGAGGAGCCCAGCGACGCGCGAGACCGCGTTGTTGACGCCCGATGCCGCGCCGACGTGATGCGGGTTGTCGACGGAAGTCATCACGGTCGTGGTCAGCGGAGCGACCGTCGTCGCCATTCCAATGCCGATCACAACGAGTCCCGGAAAGAACGTAGTCCAGTACGAGCCTCCGATTCCGGGCAGTGCCAGCAGCAAAAACCCGATTGCGACGATCAATGGTCCGAAGAAGAGCAGCAACCGCGGTCCGACGCGATCCGCGAATGCGCCCGTGAATCGCGAAAGCAGCGACATCGCGGCGACGAGCGGTAGAAATGCCGCGCCTGTCCGCGCCGGCGAGTAATGCTGCAACTGGATCAGATTGAACGGCAGCAGGAAGATCGCCACGTTCAACGCTGCGTACAGCAGCAGAGTCAACACATTCGCCGCAGCAAAGGAACGCGAACGGAAGAGAACTAACGGCCCGATCGGATTTTTCACGCGCTTCTCGAGGATGATGAAGGCAACGAAGGCGATGACAGCGATTCCGAAGGACAGGTACTGCCGTTTCTCGATTAGCGCGTAAGTCAGCGCCGCAAGAGCGACGGTGATCAGCACCGTACCCGCCCAATCAATCGAGCGAACGTCGCCGGCTTCAGCGGAGTCGCGCGGCGACCACGTTCGCCAGACGATCAGCAGCGTTACGACCGCGATCGGAATGTTGATGAAGAAGATCGCGCGCCACGAAACGGTCTGCACGAGCCAGCCGCCTAACAATGGCCCGGCGATCAACGCCATCGACGTCATCGCCGACCAGGTGCCGATCGCTTTTCCGCGTTCGCTCGCAGGAAATGTCGCGGCGATGATCGCGAGGCTGCCTGGAACCAGAAGCGCGCCGCCGATGCCCTGCAGTGCCCGGGCAGCAATCAGATGACGCGTGTCAGGCGCGAGACCACACCAGACCGACGCGCCGGCAAAGATCACGACACCGGCGGCAAACATGCGCATGCGGCCGAGGTGATCGCCGAGCGCGCCGCCAGCGAGGAGGAGCGATGCCAGTGCGAGCAGATACGCATCGACGATCCACTGCGCGTCCGTCACCGTCGCGGACAACGTCCTCTGCATCACCGGTAGCGCGATGTTGACCACCGAACCGTCGATGAACGCCATCGCGGAACCGAGGATCGTCGCCGCGAGAATCCAGCGCCGGCGCCGCGTTTCCGTGCTCACTTCGATCGAGCGGCCGGGGTGTAGCGCAGAACGTTGACCTTCTCCATCGTTACCAATCCGTCGTCGAGCATCTCATCGAGTATCGGCATCAGCCGATTGACGTGTTCCTCGGTGTCGACGACTTCGATGACGATGGGAAGATCGGAGGAGAGCTCCAGCAGATGCGTCGTGTGAATGTGACTGTTCGCTCCGAAGCCGCCGATTCCGCGAAAGACCGTCGCCCCCGCGAATCCCTCGGACCTCAAGCGTTCGAGCAGGGCTACATCGAGCGGCCGATGCTTCCAGCGATCTGACTCGCCGAAGAAAATGCGGACCATCACCTGCTGTCCCGATAACGCGCGCATTGCGTCTCCTATCTTCCAAACATCAAGCGTGCAACGGCCAGACCCGCAAAACCGGCGGCGAGGCAAATGCCAACGGTCAGAAAGATGTTTGCCGTCGCCATCAGCCACGCTCCCTCGCGCAGATATTCGGAAGTCTCGTAATTGAACGTCGAGTAAGTCGTGAATCCGCCCATGACGCCGGTCGTCAGCATCGCGCGGACATTGGGGGAGAAGATTTCGGTGCTGCTGCCTGCCTGCATGATGAATGCGAGCAGAAATGATCCGACGGTGTTCACGATGAGCGTGCCGTATGGAAAGGAAGTGCCCAGAATCGTGGGCGCCCAGAGCGCGGTGAGATAGCGCGCGGCCGTTCCGATCGCACCGCCGAGGCACACGAGGAGAAGTCGCATCATTGTTCACCACAGAGGCACAGAGAACACAAAGATGCCTCCGTGCCCTCTGTGCCTCTGTGGTGAACTAACATGCTCCTCGATAGTATGACGCTTACTCTCCTGGCCGCTGTACTCGTCCTCACCGGCGGAACAATCGTCGACGTCTCGCACTCTGGCAAATCAACGGCCGATGTCCGCGATTCGGTGGTCGTGATTCGCGACGGTCGCATCGTCGCCGCCGGTCCGCGAAAGAAAACAGCGATTCCGTCGGATGCCCGCGTCATTCCAATCAACGGCGCCTACATCGTCCCGGGACTGAACGATGTCTTCGCAGGACTGAACAGCCAGTCGCAGGCGAATGCGTACCTCTACATGGGAGTGACGTCGATTGTCGGATCCGACGAACCCGGTGGCCGGCGCGGCGCGCTCCTCACCACCGCCAGGCCAAGTCCGCGCATCCATCTGCTCGGCCCCGTGAGAAAACCGGAAGAGCTGATTGAAGTCGCGAACCACGGCGCGAAAGTTCTCCTTCTGCTTTATCCCATGACGGCGGAGCAGACGCGACTTGCCGTCACGCAAGCGAACGCGCTGGGGTTGCCGACAATCGGTGAGCTCGGCCACACGAGTTACACCGACGCCATCGATGCCGGCGTCGACGCGTTCGTCCACGCCAGCCGATATTCGCTGGAGCTCGCTTCGCCTGAGATGCACAACGCAGTCGCGGGCGACCCTTTCGGTCCGCCGCGCACCGCGTTCTATCAATTCCTGGCCGCGCTCGATCCTGACAGTCCCGTGGTGACGAATTGGGCGAAGCAACTGAGCCAGAGTCGCGTCGCGTTGATCCCGACCCTCAGCATTTACTATCTCGATCTGCCGAAGCACGAGAATCCGTGGAAAGAGGAGATCGCGGCCATTCTCGATCCGAAGGATGTCCATCTGCCGGCGGACCGCGAGACCGGGCAAGCGCAAAGAGGGCCCGGAATTCCTGCGGGTCTGTCGGAAAACTTATTCCGGATCGAAGCGCGCAACCGGCGCGCCGGCGCACGCTATCTGGCAGGCAGCGGCACCAGCGCGTTCGGGACGCTGCCGGGCATCGCGCTGCACGGCGAGCTCAAACTGCTGACCGACCTCGGGCTGACACCGCGACAGGCGCTGGCCGCCGCCACGAGCAATGTTGGAGAGGTCTTCCGCTGGCCGACCGTCGGGCGAATCGCGAAGGGCTACGACGCCGATTTGGTGGTCGTCGATGCCGACCCGACTGTCGACATCCGCAACCTTAAAAAGATCCGCATAGTGATCCAGAACGGCGAGATCGTCGACCGCGCTGCTATCATGAAGCGGCACCAGGAATGATCCACTTCTATCACGTCACGAAGCGCTTTGATGCGTATTCGACCGCGCTGCATGACGTGACCTTCCACATCGAAAAAGGCGAGTTCGTTTTCCTGACCGGACCGAGCGGCGCCGGCAAATCGACGCTCCTCAAACTGATCCTGCGTCAGGTGCGTCCGACCGAGGGGCAGATCGTCGTGAATGGCCGGAATCTGCTCGCGATGAAGCGATCGCAGCTCCCCTACTTCCGGCGCGAGATCGGAATGGTGTTTCAGGATTTCAAGCTGATCGAGCGGATGACGATCTTCGAGAATCTGTCATTCATCCTGACCGCGATCGGTTTGTCGGCGAAAGAGCACAAGAAGAAAGCATACGGCGCGCTGCGGGCCGTCAATCTCCAGCACAAGATGAATTACTACCCGCTGCAGCTTTCCGGCGGCGAGCAGCAGCGCGTCGCGATCGCTCGCGCGCTGATCAACGATCCGCTGATGGTCATCGCCGACGAGCCGACGGGAAATCTCGATCCTGATCTCGCGCAGGAAGTGCTCGAGATTTTCAACGACGCGAACCTTCGCGGATCGACGGTGCTGCTTGCCACCCACGATCGCGATCTGATCCAACGCAGCAATCGCCGCGTGATCGCACTCGATCACGGACAGATTGTCGAGGAGAAGCCCGCCACGGCGGAGAAGCCGGCCAGAAGCGGCGAATCGGTGTTCGTGAACTGGTCGTGAGCCAACAGATCCCATCCAACACCGTCGTATATTTTTTCCGCGAGGCGCTTCGCCGCATCTGGGTCTCGAAGCGATCGAGCTTCGTGGCAGTCGCGATGATCGCAATCTCGCTGCTCATCGTCGGCGCCTTCCTCCTGATCTCCGAAAACCTCGGCCGCGCCGTGGTGATCGCGCAGGGAAAATCGCGAGTGGAGGTTTATCTCACCTCCGATGCGACTCCGGCGCAGATCTCGGCGGTCGATCAATACCTTGCCGGGCATCGCGACTTCGCGCGCCGGCGATTCGTCAGCCGCGATGAAGCGCTGCAGCGGTTCTCGTCATACTTTACGAATCTCAATCAGGTGGTCGGCCAGCTCGACGGCAATCCGTTTCCGCCGTCTTTCGAATGCGACATCGCGCCGCAGATCGTCCAATCCGCGGCATTCGCGCAGCGAGTGAGAGAGCTGCGCGCGATCGGCGGCGTCGACGACGTGCAGTTCGACTGGGAATGGGTGCGGCGCCTCAAGCGCCTCGTGAACATCGTGAATGCCGTCGGCCTCGTCGCGGGCGGAATCCTCGCATTGGCAGCGGCCTTCACCATCGCCAATGTCATCCGACTCACCATGATGCTTTATCGAGAAGAGATCGAGATCATGCGTCTCGTCGGCGCGACCGAGCGCATCATCCGCGGTCCGTTTCTGATCGAAGGTCTGCTGCAGGGCATCTTCGGGGCAATCCTCGCGCTGATTCTGCTGTTCGCGACTTTCGAGATCGCGCGCCACTCGATGCCGCCATCGAACGCGCTGGTGTGGAGTTTTCTCTTCAACGGATTTCTGCCGTGGCAGAAAATCCTCGCCATGATCGTCGGCGGCATGATCGCGGGCTACTTCGGCAGCTGGCTCTCCGTGCGTGAAAGCGGCGAGGAGCTCGCGTGAAGCTGGTCGAGTGCGTTCCGAACATTTCGGAAGGACGAAGACCGGAGATCTATGAGGCGGTCGCGGCGGCAGCGGCGGCGGTTCCGGGTGTCACACTTCTGAATGTCGATCCGGGCGTCGAGACGAATCGCACCGTCATCACGTTTGTCGGCGACCCTGATGCGGTCGTCGAAGGCGCCTTTGAGCTCATCAGGAAAGCGCACGAGCTGATCGACATGAGCACGCATCGCGGTGCGCACCCGCGCATCGGAGCGACGGACGTCGTGCCGTTCATTCCGGTCGCCGAAGTGACGATGGACGCATGCGCGGAGCTCGCGCGGCGGCTCGGCAAACGCGTTGGCGACGAGCTTGCCATCCCGGTCTACCTCTACGAATTCGCGGCCAGCGCGCCGCATCGCCGCAATCTCGCCGACATCCGCGAGGGCGAATACGAAGGCCTGGCCCAGAAAATCGTGCACAAGGATTGGTCACCTGATTTCGGGCCGGCGAAGTTCTATCCGCGATACGGCGCGACCGTGATCGGCGCGCGAAAGTTTCTGGTCGCGTACAACGTCAACCTCAACACGATGGACAAGCGCCTCGCGACGCGGGTGGCGTTCGACGTGCGGGAACGCGGACGCATGAAACGCGATGGAG
>DATBSF010000046.1:0-5073 GCA_036559905.1 Thermoanaerobaculia bacterium
TTTCACAAGACGCCAGAGCTGGTGGCGCTGCTCGGGCGGATCGCGATCGCGGTGCGTGATCACGGATCGCTAGGCGAGGTCTTTCGACAGTGCTATTCGGCGGATGACGCCGACATCGGTCCGTCGCTTCAGCGCTTCGTAGATGCGCTTCTGTGTGGCACAGACACTCTTGTCTGTGCCGGCACGGGCAAGAGTGCCCGTGCCACACCTGACAAGGCGTTGCGCTATCTCCTCACATCCCCCCGCGACGGCAGCGCGTGCAAGCGCATGAACCTCTTCCTCCGCTGGATGGTCCGCCGCACCCCTCCCGACCTCGGCATCTGGGATTTCGTCGATCCGGCGAAGCTCGTGATGCCGCTCGACACCCACGTGCATCGCATTGCCACATTTCTGGGGCTCAACGATCGAAAAACGCCCGACTGGAAAGCGGCGCGATCGATCACCGACCGGCTCGCGAAGCTCAACGCCGCCGATCCGATTCGCTATGACTTTGCCATCTGCCGGCTTGGAATACTCGACCTCTGCAGCCGCAAGCGGCGCAAGGAAAACTGCGACGTTTGCCTGCTGCGCGACGTCTGCCGCTTTCCAGTTCTTTGAAGTTGCCTTCAACTTTCCGTCGGCACAATCCAATCCGTTGAAATCGCCCAGATTCCTGAGCACATGCCCGGGGATCGCGGTCGTTCAGAATCATGCAGTTAGACCGAAAATCGCCGCGGCACTTCAGTTGAATGCTGTCCGGCGAAGCGGCCATGCGGAAATCTCTTTTCACGAATCTCGCGATCATGGCGCTGACGGTCGCGCTGGTGGCGGGAGCGTTCGCTTCGTTCCAGCGCAAGCGATCTTCGTTCGAGCGGATCGACTTCACGTTCACGCGTCGCAACGGCGTGATCGTGGTCAAGACCGTGGATCCCGACAGCGGCGCGCAGCAATCGGGTCTGCGGCCGGGCGACGAGATCTGGCTCGTCGGCGACACGCCCAGCAACGAGGTCGAGGGCCTGCAGAAGACCCTGCGCCGCATCGCGCAATCGGTGCCGATGGTCATCGTGCGCGGCGGACACGCACTCAAGCTGACGTACCGCGTCCCCGAGCTGAAGATCGACTATCCATATCTGATCCTCAGCTTCATCGGCTTCCTCTACCTCGCGATCGGTTTATTCACGCTGTTTAGAGGTGAGCGCCGCGAGAGCACGCTCTTCTACTTCATCACGCTCTTGTCGTTCGTGGTCTACGTGTACACACCCGCGGGCGACATCGATACCAGTTACAAGATCCTGCAGCTCGTCGAGGAGTTCGCGACGATCCTGCTTCCGCCGCTGACGCTGAACTTCTTCCTGCTTTTTCCGCGTCCGATCGTCCGCAGCAAGTGGCTGCTCGCGTCGCTCTACATTCCGCCCGCGCTTCTCGCGCTGTGGGACATCGATGTTCTGATCTTTAACAACCGCGCTCCGATCGCATCTGTACTGCGATCGCTGGAAGTGATTCAGCGGTGGGAGATCGCACACTTCGCGATCTACTTCACGCTGGCGGTGTTCGCGCTGGCGTACACGTATCGCACGGCCGCCGCCGTCGGCCGCAAGCAAATCAAGTGGATCTACCTCGGCATGGTCCTCGGCTTCCTGCCGTTCCTGCTCGTCTACATCGTCCCCTGGTTCGTGGTCGGATCGGTGAAGCCGATCTACTCGACGATCTCGATTCTTCCGCTCGCCTTGATCCCGCTGGCGTTCGCGGTCTCGATCCTCAAGTACAAGCTGTGGGACGTCGAAGTCGTGATCAAAGAGGTGCTCGCGTATTCGATCACCTTCGCGTTCGGCATGATCGCGTTCTCGACCGTCAACCTCGTGCTGTCGAACGCGATCGAAGAGCGCTCGGCGCTCGAACGCAACTTCCTGGCATTCACTTCGGGACTCGTCATCGCCGGCGTTCTGATTCCGGTCAAAGGGCGCATCGAATCGGTGATCGAGATGTTCGTCTATCGCGAGAGTTACCGGCATCGCCGCGCGATCGTTGATTTCGCGCAGGAGCTGGCGACCTTCCGCGACGTGCACGAATTGATCGCGATGATGCGCGAGCGGATGCGCGCGGCGCTCGACATCGACAAGATGAATCTCTTCACGCGCGAAGGAACGGCGCTGGTCATCTACGAAGATGAGCCGGGAGTTCCGCGGCGCACAACGATCGGTGATTTCGGCACGATGCCCGAAGAAGGGCCGATGGTTTTGACGGAGCCGCGACTGCCGGGGATGAGCGATCTGCCGTGGAAGCTGTTGCGCGCGGGATATCGCTACGTCCTTCCGCTTCCCAATCGCGGCGAGCTGCAAGGTCTTCTGCTTCTCGGCACGAAGCGCGGCGAAGAACCGCTGTCTCGTGACGATCTGCATCTGCTCGAATCGCTCACCGCGCCGCTGGCGCTTGCGATCGAGAACGCGCGGCTGTACGGACGTTTGCGCCGTCAGCTCGACGAGATCCGCGCGCTCAAAGAATACAACGAGAACATCATCGAGTCGTCATCGTCCGCGATTGCAGTCGTTGCGCGCGACGGGACGATTCTCACCGCGAATCGCGCGTTTTGGGATCTGGTCGGCGGCGAAGGTCTCGACGAATCGATCGGCGAGCTGTTCCCGCCGTACGACGAGCTCCTGCGATCGAACGCGCGATCGCTCGAAACGCAATTCGTCAATCGGCACGGCGCAGAAAAAGAAGTCACCGTTACCTCGAGTCCGCTCAATGCCGCCGACGTCGCGGATGGCGCGCGCGTGCTGGTGATCGGCGACATCACCGAACGCGTTCGCCTCGAGCGCGAGCTGCAGGACAAGGAGCGCCTGGCATCGCTGGGACTCCTGGCGGCCGGTGTGGCGCACGAAGTCAACACGCCGCTGACCGGCATCTCGTCCTACGCCCAACTCCTGCTCCAGGACCTCTCGCCGGACGATCCGAAATATCGCCTGCTCAAGAAAATGGAACAGCAGTCGTTCCGGGCTTCGAGCCTGGTGAACAACCTGCTCGATCTGATCGCGAACCGGCCGCGCGCCCGAGAGACGGTCAGCGTCCCGGCGCTCATTACCTCCACACTCACCCTGCACGAAGACCTTCTGAAGCCAAAGCACATCTCGGTTCACGTGAACGGGATCCCCGAAACGCAGGTCCGTGGGAACTTTCACGACTTGCAGCAGGTTCTGACCAACGTCCTCCTCAACGCTCGGGACGCTGTGAGCGAGCGCGGGAACATCTGGATCAGCGCGAAAGAGAACGGAGAGCGGGTGGAAATTCGGATCAAAGACGACGGCAAGGGCATTCCGCCGGACCTCATTGGCCGGATCTTCGAGCCGCTGGTCACGACCAAGCGCGGTCAGGGTGGGACGGGTCTGGGCCTCGCGATCACGCGACGCATCCTGCACGCGTCGGATGGCGAGATCGCAGTGGAGAGCGCGCCCGGTAGCGGGGCGGAGTTCACGATATCGTTGCCGCGGGCCAGCGGCTTAACGAAGCACACTGGAACCGGGACCAATGCGAATACTGATCGTTGACGACGAGGAAGTCCTTCGGGACGTCCTGGAAGCCGTCCTTCGCAGAGAAGGCTTCGAGATCGTCATGGCCGCGACGGGCGAGCACGCTCTCGCGATTCTCGACGATGACGACAACATCGATCTCGTCATCCTCGACATCATGCTGCCGGGGATCAGCGGGATCGACACGCTCCGCGCGCTGCGCATCGCCAATCCGTATCTGCCGGTCATCGTGATCACCGCCTATTCGTCGATCGACGGCGCGATCGAGGCGATGAAGCACGGCGCGTTTCACTACATCCCCAAGCCATTCAAGAACGAGGAAGTCGTCCTCACTGTCAACAAGGCGCTCGAGCAGCGTCGTTTGTCGAAGGAAAACGAGCGGCTCAAAGCGGAGCTGTCGCAGAAGTACGCTTACTCGAACATCATCGGCAAATCCGAGCCGATGCGAAAAGTCTTCGAGCTGATCCGGCTCGCGGCGCCTTCGCGATCGAACATTCTGGTCGCCGGCGAATCAGGAACGGGAAAAGAGCTGGTCGCGAAAGCGATTCATCACGCATCGCCCCGCGCGCGCAACGCGTTCGTGACGGTCAATTCGGGATCGTTGCCGCCGGAACTGCTCGAGTCATCGCTCTTCGGTCACATGAAGGGCGCATTCACCGGCGCGATCGCCACAAAGCGCGGCCTCTTCGAAGTCGCCGACGGCGGATCGATCTTTCTCGACGAGATCGGCAACATCAATCTCGAGACGCAGGCGAAACTCCTCCGTGTCATCCAGGAGCGCGAATTCATGCGCCTCGGATCCGTCGAGACGATCAAGGTCGATGTGCGCATCATCGCGGCCACTAACGTCGAGCTTTCAAAGCTGATGTCGGACGGGCGATTCCGCGAGGATCTCTACTATCGATTGAACGTCATCACGATCACGCTTCCGCCGCTGCGGCGGCGTCGCGAAGACATTCCGCTGCTTGTTTCGCACTTCCTCGACAAGTATTCGGAAGAGAACAAGCGCAAAGTCCGCGAAGTCACGCCCGACGCGATGCGGATCCTCATGGATCATTCGTGGCCCGGCAACGTGCGCGAGCTCGAGAACACCATCGAGCGCGCGGTCGTCTTGTGCACGACCGATCGCATCGGCCCCGAGCTGCTGCCGGAGTACCTGCGATATCCGGTCGACACCGAGCAACCCGCGATGGTCGTTCCGGCCGATGGTTTGTCGCTGAAGGACTCCGTCTCGCGTTACGAGCGCGCGATGATCCTGCAATCGCTCGAGATGGCCAACGGAGTGCAGAAGAAAGCCGCCGAGCTGCTGCAACTGAAGCCGTCGACACTCAACGAGATGATGAAGCGTCTTGGCATCCACACGCGCTCGAACGCCGCCATCATCGAAGACGAAGTCACGATCGTCGAGTGACGTCTTATACAATCCGCGGATGCTTCGACGTCTGCTGATTGTCATCGCTCTGATTGCCACCCCCGTCCTCGCCCAGGTTCCGACCCCCGACGAGTATCTGGGATACAAGCTCGGCGATCGCTTCACGCCATACGCGCGCATCCTCGATTACTTCAA
>DATBSF010000047.1:0-6316 GCA_036559905.1 Thermoanaerobaculia bacterium
TTCTTTCACCAGCGGAGCATCGCTCTGCTGCGACTCGACGGACTTACTTTCCCATCCGCGTGCCATTAACGTCGCACCATCTCGAGGGCCTTCTCGGCATCGACGGGCCTCGAAAACAAGTAGCCCTGTCCAAATCGGCAATGCAGATCGCGCAAATGCTCGGCCTGCTGGGAAGTCTCGATTCCCTCCGCCACCACTTCGATGTCCAGGCTGCGGCCGAGGTCGATGATCGAGCGAATGATCTCGGCGCTTTTGGGCGCCGCACTCTGCACAAAAGAAGAATCGATCTTCAGCTGATCGATCGCGAACCGGTGGATGTAGCTGAGCGACGAGTACCCGGTGCCGAAGTCATCGACCGCGAAGTTGCATCCGATCGCGCGGATCTTTTCGATCAGCGCGTACGCCGTCTCGGTGTTCTGCATAATCGCGCTCTCGGTGATTTCGAGATGCAGCGCCCCGGGATCGAGCTTCGCCTCCTGCAGCGCCTTCTGAACCGTGGCGACGAGATCGCCGAGCGACAATTGCCGGCTCGAGATGTTGACGCTCACGCGCAGGCCCTTCTTCCATTTCGCGGCCTGACGGCATGCCTCGATCAGCACGATCTCTCCGATCGGCACGATCAACCCCGTCTCCTCGGCGAGCGGGATGAAGGCGGCCGGCGAAACGAATCCGCGTTTGGGATGTTGCCACCGGACGAGCGCTTCGAATCCGACGATCTCACTCGATATGAGGTTGACGATCGGCTGATAGACGATGCGCAATTCCTTGCGCTCGATGCCGCGGCGCAGATCCGTCTCGAGCTGCAACCTCGCGACGGCCTCGGCGCGCATCTTGGCGTCGAAGATCTCGGAGCGGCCTCTGCCCTGCGCCTTCGCGCGATACATCGCGGTGTCGGCGTCGCGAATGATCTGCTCCGGCTGTTCGTAATCCTGCCCCGCGATCGTCACGCCGATGCTTCCCGACGTGAAGATTTCCTGCCCGTCGATCATGAACGGCGCCGCAATCTCATCGTGAAAGCGGATCGCCGCCCGCGTCGCATCCGCCGGACCGTCGATGCTTTCGATCAGAATCGTGAACTCATCACCGCCGAAGCGCGCGACCGTGTCGGCGGCGCGCACGCAACGTGCGAGGCGCTCCCCGAGTGCCACCAGCAGCTGATCGCCGGCGGCGTGGCCGAGGGAGTCGTTGACGTTTTTGAAGTGATCGATGTCGAGGAGGAGTACGGCAAACGGTTTCCGCCCCGCACGCTTCATCGAATTGAGCGCGTGCGCGACGCGATCGATGAACAGCGCGCGATTCGGAAGACCGGTCAGCGAATCGTGAAACGCGTTGTGGACGAGCTGGCTCTCCGCTTCGCGCTGCTCGGTGACGTCACTGCCGATGCTCGCCGCGCCGAGAATGCTGTTTTCAGGGCTGCGGAGGATCGTGTTGTTCCAGAGAATGATTCGCTTCTCGCCGTCGCGCGTGACGATCTCCATTTCGAGATGCGCGCCGATGATGCCGCGGCCGATATTCTCCAGAAACCCGCGGCCGACCTGCTCGCGCCGGTCCGGCGTCACGAAGAGATCGAAAAAGTTCTTGCCGATGACATCCGACTTCGCGTAGCCGGTCACGCGCAGCAGATACGGATTGCAGTAGGTGATGGTGCCGACGACGTCGAGAAGCACCGCCAGCAGCTCGATCGTATCGAGCATCTCGCGAAATCGCCGCTCCGATTCGCGCAGCGCATCCTCGGTCCTTCGGACGGCGTTCGTATCGACGGCCATCGCCATGCGCGCGCGACGCCCGGGCAGACGCACTTCGTAGGCCGTGACCTCGACGGTGATGATGTCGCCGTCGCGCTTCTGCAGCCGCATCATCGCGGGCTGCGAATCGCGCAGGCGAGCAGGCGTTCGCTCCTCGGGCGGTTGCAGGTCGGCAAGCGTCATCGCGAGAAATTGTTCGCGGTTGTGACCGTACAGCGAGGTGGCCGCGTCGTTGACTGCGATGAACTCCAGCGAATCGGTGTCGTAGATCCACATCGGATGCGGATTGCCTTCGAACAGCAGGCGATACTGCTCCTGCGAGCTGCGCAGCGTCGCCTCGGTTTTCGTCCGGATGTGCACCTTGCCGAGCAGTTCGCCGATTTTGCCCATCACTTCCATCAGCGTTGGATCGGGCGCTTCGGCCACCTCGTAGAAAAACTCGAGCACGGCCACAACGCCCAGGTCGCCAATGATCGGTACTTCGATCGCCGACTTCAGGCCGGCGTCGGCGGCCGCTTTCGTGACTTTGGTCGTCCAGAGCGGCGCGCGTTGAGTGATCGCCTGTTGCGGACTGCCTCCATCGGCCGGCAGCGGGGTCGCTTCGACTGCCTTTCGAAACGACGCGTAACGTTGAAGGTCCGCGAAATACCAGATGTCGCTGAGCGCGAGGATCTCGGTGATCGTCAGATACGCGTGCCCGACCGGCCAGCCGAGCTGCACGCAAATCTGATCGACGGCGCTCAGCAGCGCGTCATCGAGCGACGACGATTCGTTGGCGGCAATCGCAACCGCCTGCAGAAGGCGCAGGTGGGCCTGATTGGTATAGAGCGCGCGGGTGCTCTGCTCCGAGATGGCGTCGGTCGCCTGACGGGCGCGACGATGCCGATCGAGCCGCTTGACGAGTTGCGCAAGCTCTTCAGAATCCGTGGGATCTTTGTCGGCCACCGACCGGGTAGCTTAGGGCTAGAGCTTCCTTAATTTCAATGCGCCGTTGTGCGTGCTCACACGGAGCTCAGGCCCGCCGCCGTTCACATCGCCGACATAGCGGGAATCGCGCATCGCCCCGACGGTGATGGGAAAGTCTGAGCTCATATCCATGTGATGCCCGCGGGCGTCGAGGTGGAACCGCGCCTGCGCCGGCAATTTGAAGTCGATTCGGCCATTGTGGGTCTCGACACGCGCGGATTTCGTGAAGTTGCGGTATCCGATCTGAACGTCGCCGTTGTGAGACTCGATGTTGGCGGCGCCGTCGAAGTCGGCGATGTCGACGTCGCCGTTGTGCGTATTGACCTTGAGATCGCCGCGCAGCGCCGTGACGCGGATGCTCGCGTTGTGAGAGTCGACGTCGAGACGGGCGGTCGCGGGCATCGAGATCGTGTAGTGAATCAGCGGAAGATCGCGTTGCATGCCGAACCAGGTCAGGCGCGTCGGGACGTCGGTGTAGTCCGATTCGATGCGGATGCTGCCACCCGATCCCGTTACTTTCACGTCTGTCTTCTCGACGTCTTCGTCCCTTCCGAAGTCTGCGGGGACGATCCGCGCCACGATGTCGACATTCGCCTGATTCCAAGTCGCGATCGTGATGCTGCCGTTGTGCGTGTCGATCGACAGATTTCCGGTCAGATCGAGCTGTGCGGTTCTATGGATCTTGCGGTCAGAGGCGGCCGCGATCGTCGCGATGAGAAAAATCGAAAGGCTAACGAGCAGTCTGCGCATGGAAATCCTCCGTTTGTTCGTCTCTACGGCCTCTGGCCGTCAGGGTTGCACTCACTCGGAAACCGCCCCGGTTTTCGCATCCACTTTCCAGCGGCCCAGCTTGAAACGATCGCAGGAATTGACGACGTCAAAGGTGTAGTGGCCGTCGCGAAACCCCTTGCTGATCACGGCGATGCACTCGCTCTTGATGGGGTGCTTCTGCACAGCAAAATGTTGGCGCAACGTCTTGACCGCCTCCGCCTCGTTGATCGCAGCGCCGGGGGCACGACGCGCGCCGCCGGGACGATCGCCGACCACACGCACCGGCAGGGTATCCGCGCGCGGGACTCTCGGTCGCTGCGCCCAATACCAGTACGCGCCGGCGCCGGCCGCGGTTAACAACAAAACAATGATCCAGGTGCTGTTCGACTTGCGCCGCGCTTTTGGAATCCGGCCGTCGAATACGTCGCCGGCGTAGACGCCGCATGCAGGACACGTGTCCGCCCCGCGCGGAATCAGCGTGCGGCAGTTGCTGCAGTAGCGTTCGTCGTCCATCGATCAATCGTAACGCCGGCGGCCCGCCGGCTGTTACGCCGGCCGCTGGCCGGCGCCCGTCGCGTAGAATCCGCAGCCGCCGAGCCGGCGGCGGAACAGCCGGCGCTACAAGGTCCCGCGATAAACTGATTACCAGTGAACGACGACCGCATCCCGCATCATCCCGTCCCGACGACGGTCGAAACATTTGACGAGCTCGGCCTGAGCAAACCGATCCTCAACCTGATTCGCGAAGTCGGATTCGAACATCCGACTCCGATTCAGGCGGCAGTCATTCCGCCCGCGCTCCGCGGCCGCGACATCATCGCGCTCGCGCAAACGGGATCCGGAAAAACGGCGGCCTTCGTCATTCCACTCGCCGAGAAACTGCAGCATGGCGGCGGACTGCGCGCGCTGATCGTCTCCCCCACGCGCGAAATCGCGCTGCAGACGCAGGCCTTCATCGAGCTTTTCGGAAAATCGCACGAGCTCAAAGCCGCGTGTCTGATCGGCGGCGTGAAGATGAAGGGCCAGATGCAGGCGATCAAAGGAGAACCCGACGTGGTGGTCGCGACGCCGGGACGCCTGCTCGATCACATCAAGCGCCGGACGATCCGCGTCGATGCCGTCGAGGAGCTCGTCCTCGACGAAGCCGACCACATGCTCGACCTCGGATTTCTCCCGCAGGTGCGCGAGATCCTCGGCAAGATTCCGAAGAAGCGGCGCACGATGATGTTCTCCGCGACGATGCCGCCGGCGATCGAAGAGCTCGCGCGGACGATGCTGCACGATCCGCTGCGCATCGACATCCTGCCGGTCGGGAGGGCGGCCACCGGAATCACGCACCGGCTCTACGTCGTCGCCCCCGAAAACAAGCGAGCATGCCTGCTGGCGCTGCTGCATCAGGAGCTCGGCACGACGCTCGTGTTCACGCGCCGCAAAGTCGACGCGGAATGGCTGTACCACATCCTGCAGCGTCAGGGACATCCGGTGGCGCGCATCCATTCCGATCGTTCGCAGGGAAAGCGCACGCAGGCGCTGGACAATTTTCGCGAAGGTTCGCATCGCATTCTGGTGGCGACCGACATCGCCGGCCGCGGCATTGACGTTCCTGGAATCGAGCACGTCATCAATTTCGATATTCCGGAAAACGTCGAGGACTACATCCATCGCGGCGGCCGCACGGCGCGTGTGGACCGCGGAGGAATCGTGTCGTCGATTGTCACGTGGCAGGACCTGATGATGGTCCGCCAGATCGAGCAGGCGCTCGGCCAGCCGATTCCCCGCTGCAGCGTGCCGGGCGTCGAAGCGTGGGTCGAACGACAGAAGCCGCCGACGCGAACGCGCTCGCGCGTGTAGAAAACGTTGCCCGCTTTCTTCTCTGTGATCTCTGTGCTCTCTGTGGTGAAAGCTTTTCACCACAGAGGACACAGAGAGATTACAGTCCGATTTTGCAATCCCAAAGATGCCCGCGATCGTCGCGGCAAGTGATCGCGACATCGATCGGCGCGAGCGACGTGATCGCAACGCCATCGCGCGGAATCTCCCCCTCGGCGGCAATCACGCGGCGATCCGGACCAGCCGCTTTCTTCACGATGCGCGCGAATCCGAGTCCGGTGTAGCAGCTCTGCAGGATGATCGTCGCGTCGGGCGCGAGCTGCGAGAAGAACGCTGTCAGCCGCGCTTGATCCGATTCGTCGACGGTGCGGCTCCCCCGCCCGTTGAACGACATCGCGTACGGACCGCCATGCGCCGAGAGGACGAGGAGTTTCGCGCCGCGAACATCGATCGCGAAAAGTGCGGCTTCAGTCGCAACTTGATCATGCACTTCGACCGCGTAGCGTTTCTGAAGCTCGCGCTGCAGTTCGTGCTGATGCCGGTTGTAAAACGCGCGACGAAACCAGACACGTTCACGTGGATAGATCATCACCGCGCGCTCGCGCGCCGCTGTTGCCAACATCCACGCCACGAAGAGAAACATGTCGGACCGAAGCGGACGCGACCATTGTAACTCCTAGAGCGTAATGAGGCCTTGCCGCACGCCGCGGCGGACGGCATCCGTCCGGTTCTCCGCGCCGAGCTTCGCGAAAATCGACGACACGTGAAACTTCACGGTGTGCTCGCTGATCGAGAGTCGCGCCGCGATCGCGCGATTCGACAGCCCTTCAGCGAGCACTTCGAGCACTTCGAGCTCGCGCCGAGTCAGTTGTTCTTCAAGAGGAACGCTCGCCAATCGTCACCTTCACTTCGTTCATCGCACCTCCACGAACGAGGCTGATGGCCACCGGCTTCCCGACGCGATCGCGCGACAGCAGATCGAGCAAGTCTTCCGGCGATTCCAC
>DATBSF010000048.1:0-6775 GCA_036559905.1 Thermoanaerobaculia bacterium
GTCATAGCGCACTCGGATAAGTCTCAGGCACTTCGGCAGTGTGCTCGCGCTCCCATCGCTCGAGCGGTTCCACTGCGCGCGTCGTTTCGTAATGCAGCACGGCATCGAACTGACGCGGCAGCGACGCATAGAAATAGTGGCTGACACGCTCGCTCTGCGGCAGGTAGATCACGCCGATTGCGCGCTCGAGCCGCGGATCTTCGAGCGGCGCGGCGGCTTCGTTTCCGCGGAGCGGCAAAAAGAAATCTCCGCGCTCCCACTCGTGGAACAGCAGCTCGTAACTTCCCTGCATTCCGGGACGCACCTGTTTGCGTTCCGCGGGGCCGTCCCATTCGGATGCCGCAGTCACGGTACCGGTGTGCGTCGTGAATCCGATCAGGCGCGCATCGTCGCCGTACTTTTCGCGAACGAGCTGGCCGACATTCAGCTCGCCCTGTTTACCCATCTCGGTCGCGCGGGCGTCGCCGAGGTGTGAGTTGTGTTCCCAGACCACGATTTTGGCGTCGCGCCGAGCTCGGCGCCGCAGGTGCTCGGCAAGCGTCGTCAGCGTCTCGGCCATGTGTTGATCGCGAAGGTTCCACGACGAGACGCGTCCCGAGAACATCGAGCGGTAGTAGCGCTCGGCGTTCAGAATCAGCCGCGCGTTCTGCTCGGCGAAGAATGCTTCATCGGGCGGGATGTGACCGTCGCGCGATGCGTAGTCGGTCGCTTTCTTTTTGAAATCGACGAGTTGGCTGATGACTTCCTTTTCGCACGTCGGCGTCAGGCCAAACGTTGCGGCATATCCGTAGGCCTGCGTGTCCTCGCCGTGCAGCTCGAAGCATCCATATCGATAGCGCGCGCGTTTCGCCGCCTCGGGATCGACCTGATCGAGATATGCGATCACTTTCTCGATCGATGTGTACAGGCTGTAGAGATCGAGTCCGTAGAAGCCGGTCTTTTCGTGTTCGGCGGAGATGCGATCGTTGTATTCGCGGAGCCAGCCGACGAAATCAAGAACGTCGGCGTTGCGCCACATCCACGTCGGAAACCGCTTGAAGTCGGCGAGTGAGTCGATCGCTTCGCTGTCATCGCTGATTCCGCGAACGAAGCGGTTGATGCGATAGGCGTCGGGCCAGTCGGCTTCGACCGCCACGGCGTTGAATCCTTTCTCGGAGATCAACCGTTGCGTGATGGCGGCGCGCATCGCGTAGAACTCGTGCGTTCCGTGCGAGGCCTCGCCGATCAGCACGAAGTGGGCGTTGCCGACGCGTTGCAGGATGGAGTCGAAATCATCGACGGGGCGGAGTGTGTCTCGAATGTCAGTCATGGGCGGGTTGGCGCAGCAGGTCGTGCACTTCTTCGTCGGATGTTTGCGAGAAATCGTCGTACCAGAGTCCGACTGCCTGGAACGGCTCGGGTGTGCGGAGGCAAACCATATCGATTCCCTCGTTGCGAAATTCGTCGCATGTCTGCACGGCTGCGACCGGCACTCCGACGATGATCGCGCGCGGCTGCATCTTGCGAAGGGCCTGAACGGCCGCGCGCATCGTCGAACCGGTCGCGAGCCCGTCGTCGACCACGATTACGGTCTTGTTGCGAACGTCGAGCGGCGGGCGCGATCCGCGATACTCGCGCTCGCGGCGCTCCAGCTCCTGCTGTTCGCGCTCCGCGACCTGATCGATCGTCTTTTGCGGCAGCGGAAGCCATCCGAGTACGTCGCGATTGATGACGCGGACACCGCCGCTTGCGATCGCGCCCATCGCGAGCTCTTCGTGTCCCGGCACGCCTAGCTTGCGCACGATGAAGACATCGAGTGAGGCGTTGAGCGCTTTGGCGACTTCGTATCCGACCGGCACGCCTCCGCGCGGAAGGGCGAGGACGATCAGGTCGTCTTTGGATCCGAGCCGCCGCGCGAGCTCGCGGCCGAGGAGTTGTCCCGCCTGGTGGCGGTCGCGGAAGCGCGTGTCGCGCATCGGCTGCATCCTACTGCCGAACATTGGCTTGTAATTCTTCCTCCGCGGGCTGCGGCACTTCGCTCGTTCCGGTGACGAGCACGCGTCGGATCAATTCGGCCCTCTCGCGCGCATCATTCTCCCGAGCCTCGAAGCGCGATGCCATCCGCGCATGACCGCGTTCGTGCTCTGCTGCGGCCAGCCGCTTCGCCAGCCGCGCACTCTCTTCGAGTGTTTTCATCGCGGTCCAAAGCGCTTCCTCCAGAACATGATCCTGTCCGCTGAGCGCCGACTCGGGCGAGAAAGCGTGTCCCACGCGACATCGAAAGCGCGTGTAATGATGATCGTCAATTTCCCACAGCACCCCACCGCAATCGGGACAGGAGAAGGCTGAGGGCTTTCCGGGCCGATTGTCGGATTCCATCGTCCGGGCATCCATTCCCGCGATTCGATTTTCCATCTCGAGCATCTCCAGATTGGATGGCGCCTTCATTGGCGTCCCGGTGTCGCTCGTCACCAGATCGGCCAGCTTCTTCGGAATGTCGCGCAGCGGCAGGACGAAATCGACATCCACGTTTTCGATCGCGCTCTGCGGCATTGAACTGTAGACGGCATCGGAAGGATCCTGCACGACGGCGGTGCCGCCGCATTCCTTGATCGCGATCAGGCCTGCTGTGCCGTCATCGAGCGTGCCGCTGAGGATGACGCCGATCGCTGCCGGCCCAGCGGCGATGGCAGCGCTCCGAAACAGCGGGTCGATGGCCGGACGATGGCGGTTCTCGCGAGGACCGCGCACGACGCGCAGCGATCCGTCACGTTGAATCAGCATGTGATGATCGGGCGGCGCGACGTAGACGACGCCCGGTTTGAATTGCATCCCGTCCTGCGCGTGCTTGGCGTCGAGTCTGCCGCGACGCTTCAAAATCAAAGGGAGGATGCTGGTGGAATCGGGCGGAATATGGATCGTGACGAAGATCGGTGCGGGGAAATCGGCCGGCAGGGATCTCGTCAGCTCCATCAGCGCTTCGACACCCCCCGCAGATGCGCCGACGACTACAATTCGCTGCGCGGGCACATTGTCACCTGCGTCGAGATGAAGCAAGATGGTTGCCCGCGTCGTCCAAGGACCCATGGCCAATAACATCAGAAAAAGGGCGGAATCCGGTGAGAAGCGCACGGAAGGGCCTCGCAGGGCGGCTTTCCCGATCGTCGGCGTCGGAGCTTCCGCCGGGGGCATCGAGGCCTTCACGGCCCTGCTGAAGAATCTTCCCGAAGCGCCGGAAATGGCATTCGTCTTCGTCCTCCATCAGGATCCGACGCACGCTTCCAACCTTGTCCAGATCCTCGCGCGCTCGACCCGGATGCCGGTCGGGCTCGTGCGGTCTGGAATGAGCGTTCAGTCGAATCGGATCTACGTCGCGCCTCCGGACGCCGAAGTCTCGATCGACAACGGTGTGTTCCATCTCCATCAGCGATCGCCGGGGGCGCCGAGCGTGATCGACGGGTTTTTTCGCTCGCTGGCCGAGGACCAGGGAAGCCGCGCGATCTCGGTGGTTCTTTCGGGATCGGCGTCGGATGGCGCACTCGGAACGAAGGCGATCAAAGCCGAGGGGGGA
This sequence comes from Thermoanaerobaculia bacterium, assembly GCA_036559905.1. Lineage (GTDB taxonomy): Bacteria > Acidobacteriota > Thermoanaerobaculia > Gp7-AA8 > Gp7-AA8 > Gp7-AA10. The sequence goes on from DATBSF010000048.1 coordinate 3,551, forward strand.
ATCACATTCGCTCAGGATAGCAGCGCGAAAGTCGACAGCATGCCGCGCAGCGCGGCGGCCGTGGGATTCATCGACTTCGTTTTATCGCCCGAGGAAATGGCGAAAGAGTTGGTTGCGATCGGGAAGCACGACTACCTCACCGGCGACGGCGAAGGTTTGCGACTGCCGGAGACCGACCTCGGTCAGCTCTTCACCCTGCTCCGCGCCAAGCATGATCTCGATCTGACGCACTATAAACCGAGCACGATCGAGCGTCGGATCCGGCGGCGCATGGCGATGAACAAGGTCAATGATCTTCGCGAATATCTGCACATCGTTCGAAAAAACGCTGCCGAGATCGAGCACCTCTACGCCGACATTCTCATCCGCGTCACCGGCTTCTTCCGCGACCCGGCGGTCTTCGAGGCGCTGCAGCGCGATGTGTTTCCCGAGCTCATCCGCGAACGCGAGAAGGAAGGAACGATTCGCGTCTGGGTGCCCGGTTGCGCGAGCGGAGAAGAAGTCTACTCGCTCGCGATTGCTTTGCTGGAGGCTGCCGGCACGAACGGATCGGATTGTTCCATTCAGATCTTCGGCACGGATGTGAGCGAGCCGGCGATCGAGCGGGCGCGTGCCGGGACGTATCCGGAGACCATCGCGGGAGAGGTTGGCCCCGAGCGGCTGCGGCGGTACTTCAGCCGTTTCGACGGCGGCTATCGTGTCAACAAATCCGTGCGTGACTGCTGCATATTTGCGCGCCAAAACGTGACGAAGGATCCGCCCTTTTCAAAACTCGATTTGATCAGTTGCCGGAACGTGATGATCTATTTCGGCACGTCGCTGCAGAAAAAGGTGATCTCGGTCTTTCATTACGCGCTCCGAACCGACGGCTACCTTCTCCTCGGCACTTCCGAGAGCATCGGCACCTTCGTCGATCTCTTCGAAATTGCAGATCGGAAGAATAAGATTTACCGCAAGAAGGCGGTGAAAATCCGACCGGTGATCGATTTCAACCTGGAGAAGCCAGGCGGTTCGTCCGAGCAGAAAGAGCGGCACGATGAACCGGAGTTGCCCGCGCCGGCCGCAGTCTTTCGGGACGCCGACCGCGTGTTGCTGAACCATTTCAGTCCGCCGGGGGTCCTGATCAACGAGGACATGGACGTTCTCCAGTTCCGCGGCCGGACCAGCCGTTATCTCGAGCCGCCGTCGGGAGCCGCCAGCTTCAATGTGCTCAAAATGGCGCGCGAAGGATTGCTCGCGGATCTCCGCTCCGCGATTTACGCTGCGCGAAAAAAAGGTGAGCCCGACCGGCGCGAAGGCATTCGTGTCAAGTTCGAGGACCGGACGATCACCGTCAACATCGAGGCGATTCCATTTATCGGAGCCTCGAAAGAGCGCTTCATCCTCGTGGTGTTCGACGAACAGAAAGAGACGAAGTCGCAAGGCAGGAAAAAGGAAAAGCCGGCGAAGCCCGAGACGGCGCAAGCGGGCCGGCTCCGTCGCGAGCTGGAAGCGACGCGCGAATATCTGCAGTCGATCATCGAAGAGCAGGAATCGATGAACGAGGAGCTGCGCTCGGCGAACGAAGAGATCCAGTCGAGCAACGAAGAACTGCAAAGCACGAACGAAGAACTGGAGACGGCCAAGGAAGAGCTGCAGTCCAGCAATGAAGAGTTGATGACTCTCAATGAGGAGCTCGAGAACCGGAATGACGAGCTGGGTCAGGCGAACAATGACCTCGTCAATCTTCTGTCGGCGGTCGACATCCCGATCGTGATGCTGGACAGCAAGCTGCGCATCCGGCGCTTCAATCCCGGCGCGCAGCGATCGTGGAATCTGATCTCGACGGATGTCGGCCGCTCCATCAACGACATCAAGACTAGCCTGCATCTGGAAAATCTCGACGAGGTTATCGCGCAGGTCATCGATAACCTGGAAGTGCGCGAGCTCGAAGTGCAGGACCGCACGGGGCGCTCGCACTCGCTGCGCATCCGACCTTACAAGACGACCGACAACAAGATTGACGGCGCGGTCTTGGTGCTGGTCGATTTAGAGGAATTCCGTACGCAGCCCGGCGTGCACTAACGCTGGCGCATGCGGCTGTGGAACGATTCTATCTCGACGCGAACGAACTCGAGTTGGGCCATCAGCTCTTCGACTTCGTCGGCCAGCTTGCGCATCTGCGCGCGGCTGCGGCGGTCTCCCCGCCGATTGGCGGCCAGGTCACGCCACAGTTGGAGACGTTCCGGATGATTCAACCCCGCGATGCGGACGGCAAGCGGATCGACGTTGCTGTCGCTCTCGCCCTCCACGATGAGATCGCGAGGGGAGGTCTTCAGGACTTTGCAGAGCACGAGGAAGAGGCCGAGCTCGAGACCTTGCTTGTCGCGCTCGATCCGGGAAAGTGTGGCCACGCTGATTCTGGCTTTACCCGCTACATCGTTGAGTGAAAGCCGCCGGGCCTGGCGGGTTTGGCGAATGCGTTCGCCGATCATCGATTCCATAATATCAGAACCCTTTGCATCACTTGCAAACATCACTCCCGGTAAGCGCACTCGGCAGTCAGATTGAGCACATCCTGAATGTCGAACGGCTTGCGAATTACGGCATGAACGCGGGAAGTATCGATGCCTTTCAGAACGCCGCCGCTGGCACCGGTCAGAACGATCGTTCGCGGCAGCAGTGCCGGGTTTTTCTCTTCGAGGTGATTGAGGATCTCCATTCCGCTGACCCCCGGAAGGATCAGGTCGAGCATGATGACGGCGTAGGACTGGCCGTTTCCGTCGCCGTCGCCGTCGAGCTTTTCAATCGCCTCGTTGCCGTCGCTCACGAAGTCGCATTCGAAACCTGCGCGCGTGAAGAGAACGCTCAAAAGCGTCTGTAGCGCACGATCGTCATCGACGACCAGGATTCGAGGGGCCATTTTTTTTGGACCGACGTAAGAAGTCTATGCTCATTTGCAGATACCGCAAGGCGATTGTGTTCAATTCTGCAAAGCGCTTGCACGATATTTGCACGCGCAGCAAACACGCCGCGGCCGCCCTCCGGGCTGTGTTGCGGTTAAGCGGCGTTCCCGTCGTTCCCGAGGGTTGGCGGTTAGTCGATCTTGAGCCGCATCGTGCCGCCAGCCCTCATTTTCTTGTCCGGGAGAGCAGCGGGGGCGTCGATCATTCGGCGCAAAACATCCTCGAGCTGATCGACGTTGAAGGGCTTGCGCAGGATCGCGTGCACGGACTCCAGCTCGAC
>DATBSF010000049.1:0-3251 GCA_036559905.1 Thermoanaerobaculia bacterium
CGGAGACGATCATCGACTTCCTTCTGGTCCCAGCGCGCATAGACGTCCGCGCAGAATCGTGCGAGTTGATCGACAGTCATCTCGGGCGGCGCATCGGCTTCTTCGCTGACGACGCCGACGCGCTGCATCAGCGGGGTGCGCTGATTCCATGCGTCCTGATCGAACAGCTTGACGCGGCCGGAGAGCGGCTCGCGCTGGCCGAGGATGCAGCGGACCAGCGAAGACTTGCCGGCGCCGTTGCGGCCTAACAGCGCGTAGACCGATCCGCGCGGGACGTTGAAGGCAACGCGGTCGACCGCTACCAGGCGTCCGTAGCGGACGGTGACATTCGAGACTTCGATCGCGTTTTCGCTCATGCTCGTTTCCTCTCTTCGCGCACCAGACGCTGGTACGCTGCTTCGACTGCCTCGCGGGCCTCATCGAGCCCCGCGCCTGCCGCGACGGCGGCGCTGATGAATCGATTGGCGGCCTCGCGCAACATCTCGTGCTTCTCCGACTTCCTCGGCTGCGCCGGCTGGTCGGCTACGAACGTCCCCTCCCCCCGCCGCACCGCCAGCACCCCCGCCTCGGTGAGCCGCTGATACGCACGCGCCACCGTGTTGGGATTGACCCGCAGGTCGCGCGCAAGATCGCGCATCGACGGCACCGCTGCTCCCGGCTTCAAGGCACCGAGGGCGATGAGCCGGCGCATGCCCTCTTCGATTTGCTTCCAGATCGGCGCTGGATCGGCGGTATTGATCGCGAACACCTACTTGAGCTCCCACGGTCGGACGAGCCACTTCCCTTCGTTCGTCGCGACAGCGTCATCGTTGAAGGACTTCAACGGCCCTTTTTGAGAAACGTCCTCTTGAAAAACGCCGTCCGCTCCAGCGCTGACGATGCGGAATGTCGTCCCATTCGCTTCGATGCGATATGGATGGCCCCATGCGTCATGCATCGGAGCAGTACGCATGTAGATCGGTTCGCCGATCGCCCGCGCTTCTTCCGGCGTTGTGACGCGGGGATATTCCTTGTGATCGAGTTTGTACGCATCGAACACGATCATCCAGCTCTTCATGTCCTGCATCGTCCACCGCGCACGCTCGGCGTCGGTCGGCATGTAGGGATCCGCGGCAAGGGCGGCGGTTGCAAAAAGAAAAAGCGCAATGACAGATTTCATGACGATCTCCTATCGGACGAACACGAAAACGGACGCGCCGTGCAGCAGGGCCGAGACGTCATGACAGCGCTTTGCGCGCTTCTGGGTCTCCGGCAGCGCGGCCTGAGTGAGATTCATGACCAGCGAGAGGATGAGATAGGCGACGATGTGTCTCATGGTGGCAGCTCCTGTCTCAGTGTATTAGCTGCCTAATACACTAAGTCGGCGCCGCCGGTTTGTCAAGGGGCTGCTAACCTTCCCCCTCCGCAGGCGTACTTACGGTCAAATGAAGAGACTCGCAGTCCTCGCTCTCCTTCTGTCCACCGCCTGCAGCAGCACGAAATCGAGTACAAACCTCGATCGTTTCATCGAGAAAACGATCCAGGCGATTCCCGAGGTGCCCAGCGTCGGCGTGGCAGTCGTGCGCGACGGCCGTCCGTACTACGTCCGCGGAGCCGGGATGCGCAATCTCGAACACCAGACGCCGGCCGACGCGCAGACCGGTTACTACATCGGGTCGACGACGAAGGCGTTCACCGGCCTCGCATGCGCGATGCTCGCGCAGCAGGGCAAACTCGACCTCGACGCGCCGATCAGCCGCTATCTGCCGGAGGTCACATCGCAGAACGTCACGCTGCGAGCGTTTCTGACTCACACTTCGGCGATCGCGAATGAGCCGATCGTTTTTCGCACCGCGTTCAGCGGCGAGCACACGCCACAACAACTCGTAGCTCTGCTCCAGTCGAGCAAATCCCGCAAGCCCGGCTTCCAATACGACAACCTCGGCTACGTGGTCGCATCGCTGATCATCGAGCGCATCACCGGTCGGCCGTGGCAGAAGGTTCTGGACGAGATGCTCTTCACGCCGCTCGGCATGAACCACACGAGCGCATACATGTCGGAAGCGTCGACCTGGCCGATTGCGTCGCCGTATCAGGCCGACAAAAAAGGAGAGCTGGCGCTCCTCGATTTCATGAAGAACGATCAGATGATGCACGCCGCAGGCGGCATCGTCACGACTCCGGCCGATCTCGCGCGATGGCTGGAGGCGAACATCACCAAAGGCCGCGTGGATGGCCGGCAGATTCTTCCCGCTGCGGCGTTCGAAGAAGCGCATCGCATGCAGGTTCCGGCGGTCATCGAACGCGCCGATTTCAAATCAAGCGGCTACGGATTCGGCTGGTATCAGGGAATGTACGACGGCGACAACGTCCTCTTTCACGGCGGCGGATTCGAAGGCTGGAACACGTTTTACTCGTTCATGCCCGAGAAGAAAATCGGCGTGGGCGTGATGACGAATGCCAGCGGACCGGTGACCGCGGTGCTCGCGATGATCTCCGAGTACGCGTACGACAGCCTCCTCGAAAAACCGGACGTGGAGAGCAAGTACGCCGACCGCCTCGCAAAGCTCGCCGCCAACATCAAGGAGCGGAAAGCAGCCTACGTTGCAGATGTGGAGAAACGGTCGAAGCGCCCGTGGATGTTGCAGCATCCGAATGCGGCCTACGCCGGCCGCTACGAGAATCCGCTCTACGGCACGTTGTTGATCGAACAGCAGGGCACCGCGTTGCAGGCGTCGATCGGAAGACTGCGCGGCGTTCTGGAAGCATTCACCGAGCCCGAGACGGCGCGCGTCGAGCTGATCCCCGGCACCGGAGAGGTTCTGCGATTTCAGATTGGAAACGATGGAAACGCCGAAACACTCCGTTGGCGAGACGAAGTGTTCCGGCGAATTCCTCAGTAAATGACTCGGAATCCAAGCTGCCACGTCCTCGGCGGCGAAAGAGCCGACGGGGCCGAGCTCGGACTTGCGGTGGTCAGGTAGGCGGTTGTCGCCACTCGGTCAAACGTCGTTGGCGCGTTGATGTCGTTTCCGGGGTACCACCATCGCGACGAATTGAAGACGTTGAAGCAATCGAGACGAACGACCAGGGACGTCCCGAGGGGAAGTCCGAAGGACTTATACAAACCGGCATCGACGCTCTGCGTACCATCGGCGCGATATGAATTGCGACCGATGAAGTCCTCCAGCGTGTCGCCGTACACCGCGTGTCGGAACGCGCCGATCGGTACCTTCCCATTGTCGGAGGGGCTCTGGACCTCACCGCTGCAA
>DATBSF010000050.1:0-3707 GCA_036559905.1 Thermoanaerobaculia bacterium
GCGAAGCTCGGCATGCACGCTGCTGAAAAGTCGATCGTCGGGAACAGATTTGCGCGGCACGAAGTGGTATCGCACCTCGCCGTTGCCGCGCAGACTGATCGGGACACCGGCGGCTGTAATCTGCGTCGCGTCCCACGTCTCATCGCCGAGTTTGATTCCGGCGGGCCCGTAGACGGTGGCCTTGACGCGGCTGACCGTCACGCCGCGTCCGCCGGTCTCACGCACGATCACATCGACTGGAAAGTCGTAGTTGTTGCCGCCGGCAGGAACAGCGACGATCGGATTCGGCATGATCTGAATGCTGATCGCGCCGTGGCCGGGAAGCGAGACGGTGCCGCCGCCTCCCGGTTGCGAGGATTGGCAGGAGATGAGAGCGAGGAGAAGCGTAACGATCGCGAAACGCTTCATGGCTCACATACGCATGCCGGCCGGCATCAGCTCAACGACGCCGCACGCGATGCGCGCGCCGGCGTTACCGGAAGGCTGCGTGACGAGATCGTCGGCTTTTTCGTGAAGGACGACGGCCTTTCCAACCGGATTGTTCGCCTCGCCGCTCTTCAGCGACACCGAATGCGTCGTGAATCGCGTGTGCACTTCGCCGTTCGCTTCGGCGGTCACGTTCCCGAAATCGCCCGCGTGATGCGAGACCGCATCCGGCGAACCATGCACCATGCTGGTCGGATTGAAGTGCCCGCCGGCATTCGCGCCGTTGTTGCCGCAGTCGCCCTTCTCGTGGATGTGGAAGCCGTGAACTCCCGGCGGCACGCCGGTCAGATCGACCTGCACGTCGACGTTTCCATCGCCGGCGTCAGAGAGATGCACGGTTCCTTTTGCGGTTTGCCCGCTGCTCGGTTGCAGCGTGGCCATCGACGACGGAAGACGCGAGCTCCCGCAACCAACTGCCAGAAGTACTGTGGCGAGAATGATGAAAACTTTCTTCATGATTCCTCCAACATATCATTGAGACCATGCCGCGATCCGGCGGCCCAGCGCTCCGAGCCAGCTTCCGCTGAGATCCTGATAGTAGTCGGCAGCCGCCTTCTGCACGGCGCCGGCGAGCGATGGATAGGGCGAGATCAGTTGCGCCAGCTCGCCGATCTTCATCTTTTTCTTGCGCGCCACAACGAGCTCCTCGATCAGCGTTGACGCGTTCGTGCACATCGCGTGCGCACCCAGGATGCGTCCTTTTCCGTCGCAGACGAGTTTGATGAAACCTTGCGTCGCGCGATCGACGACGGCGCGATCGACATCCGCTATCTCGACTTTGTACGTGCGCACTCGGTCTCCGAATGCGGCGCGCGCCTGCGGCTCGGTCATTCCGATGTGGCCGACTTCCGGATCGGTGTAGAGCGCCCACGGCACATCGTCGTAATCGACAGCCGACTTGCCCGGGAAGAGCATGTTGCGAACGAGCTTGATCGCCTCGTAAGCCGCGGCATGCGTGAACTGCAGTTTTCCATGCACGTCGCCGCACGCCCAGATGCGCGGCGCGGTCGTCTGCAGATATTTGTTCACAACCACATAGGAGCCCTCGATTTTCACGCCAGCCTTTTCGAGATCGAGATTCTCGATGTTTCCGCGGCGTCCCACGGCCACGAAGACCTCGTCGATTCGAATCTCGCGTGACTCGCCGCCCTTGTTTTCGATGCGCACGACTCTTTGTCCTGCGTCGGCGCCGACGGATTTTGCAGCCCAGCCCGTGAGGATCTCGATTCCTTCGTCGCGCAACAACTCGCGCACGCGAGCCGCGACGTCGGGATCTTCCTTGTCCAGGATGCTGTCCGCCATCTCCACGACGACGACTTCACATCCGAATCGACACAACATCTGCGCGAACTCGATTCCGATCGAGCCGCCGCCGAGGATGAGAACGGACTCGGGAAGGGAATCTTGTTTGAGAAACGAAGCGTGATCGATGAAACCGGCCTTTTCCAGGCCGTCGATCTTCGGAATCGCGGTTCGCGAACCGGTCGCGATCACGATGTCTCTTGCCTCGAGCCGTCGTCCATCGACCTCGACCGCATCTTCGCCGGCGAGCCGTGCCGAACCTTCGATGACGTCGATGCCGAGCTTGCGAAACTTTTCGGGATCGTCGTGCTTGCCGGCGACACGCTGCGTCTCGCGCATCGAGTCCATGATCGATTTGGGATTGATTTTCGGCGGCGCCGGATCGAGTCCCCATCGATCGGCGTGATTCATCTGATGCGCGAGTCTCGCAGAAGCGACCAGCGCCTTTGTCGGGACGCAACCTGTCCAGAGGCAATCGCCGCCTAACGCTTCACGCTCGATGAGCGCGACGCGGCGTCCGAGGCGCGCGCAGCCCGATGCGGTGACGAGTCCTGCGGTGCCACCGCCGATTACGACGACATCGAATTTCTCGGCCATCAGCGCTACACCTTACAACGATCCGCAGGCTCAGACGTTAGCGGAGGCGATCGCCGACCGGATGCTTGAGCCGCGAAGGACCGAGATGATGTAGACGAGCGACGCGCAAAACGCAATGTTGGTTAGAAGGCCGATTGCTGTCATGACCGGCAGCATCCATGCGTCGCGCGAGGTGGCGCGAAACATCGGCATCAGAAACCAGATCCAAAGGGCGCCGCTGGCAAGGTTGTATAAGAGGCCAAGCCAGGCGAGGGTTTCGAGAAGTGTGCGCGCCCACGCCCGCAATCTGAGGAAAGCCTTTCCCCCCGCAATCATTGCGCTGCCGGCGATGAGCTGCACGGCGGCAATCAGCGAAACGAAGTGCGGTATCGGCATCAGAAGCGACATCAGGACGCCGACCAGGCCCCCGAAGGCAGCCAGGATTCCAAAGGCGATGTAAATCCAGCCGATGAGCGTGATCGCATTGTTTCGGGGAGCCGTCCCGGTGGGCTCCCCGAGTTTCCCGCTCACAGACAGCAATGGCAACCGCAACCGATGCCGCATTCACAACAGCAGAAGCAGATGCAATCGCAGCCGCACGTTCCGCAGCCGCAACCGCAGCCGCAACCGCAGCCGCAGCAGGTGCCGCAAGTGCATTCGCATCCGCCCGCGTTATCCGTCCCGACGTGGAGATGCCTTGGGAGTTTGTCGAGCTCCCGATTGATGTCGACGAACTTCAGCAGCTCAGGCATTGAGGTGATCGCGAGCTTGTTCTTGACGGGATACAGCCGCTCGGTCACGTTCTGCGCGTAAATCTCGGCAGTGTTCTGGTATCCGACATCGATCGCGCTGTAAAGAGCCGCGACTCGATCGCGCCCGGCGGTGGCGTGGAACCGGCCGAGGGCTCGAATGCCCTCCACGTACGAGGCGAGCTCCGTCGATGCGTCGGTCTCGCCTTCCCCGATGAACACGACATAGTCGACGAGAGGGATTGCGAGGTCGTGCCGGACGATTCCCGAAAGCGTAGAGGCGACGACAGAACCGTTGGGACCGTCGACCGTACCGTTGCCGACGTTGATCGAAATGTTGAAACGACCGTGATCGCTGCCGAGGCCGTAGGAATCCATGAAGCGCGACTCAGAACCACCGTCGCGATTTCGCTCACCCTTGAGCCTGGTCTGCCTCAATATGAACTCCGGTTGCCACCTTCCGGCTCAAGAAAGCGACCTGCAACGGGAAACAGGAGCACAAGACATCGGGCCACGAAGCACATTCCGACGCCGCGGTAGCGTCACGGCGAAAAGTGTTGGCAGCGGCCGTTGCGGCACCTCTGCTTGCGCCAC
>DATBSF010000051.1:0-2639 GCA_036559905.1 Thermoanaerobaculia bacterium
GAGCGGAAAACCCGTCCATTCGATCGCAATTCCGGCGCTGCGCCATTCGCTCGCGACGATCTCGATCGGCTCGATCGGATATCCCAGGTCCTGGAAGAGACCGAAGACATCGCGTTCGCGGATGCGCGCCGCGCTGATCACGCATACACTCCGAGCGGCGCATGACCAATATTTGGGCGTATCTCAAGCGCGTTCTCGCCGGTGCGATCTTCGGCCTCTACGTCGCGCACCTGCTGTACTTCCTCAATCCGCAGGTCGAGATCACTCCGCTGCGGCTCGCGATCGTGACGATCATCTACGGCGCCATCTGCGGCCTCCTCTTCGGGACCGTGCTGTGGCTGCTGCGCATCCTTCGCGTGAAAATCTTTGGGAAGCCCGAGGAAATCAATGGCGCGTATCGGGCACACGGATTCGGCTTCGTCGTGCTCGCGGCGTTCTTCGCGGCCGCGCTCTACTGGATGCACCTCTACGTTTTTCGGATCGGCTATCTCCCGATCGGCGCCGTGCGCGTGCTCGCCAAAGCGACGAACCTGATCACCGCGACTGCGTTCGCGCTCCTGCTGCTGTGGGTCGTCGAACGCAACGCCGATCTGCGTCGATCGCGCGCGATCTTCATCGCGGGCGTGGTACTGATCGCGATCTCGTCGTTTTTTCTCTATCAGCGCCGCGACAGCTATCGCATCGAGAAACAGAGCGTGGTCGTCGCGGATGTTGGAACGGTGGCCGGCCAGCGGCCCGTGATCGTGATTGCGGTTCGCAACCTTCCGTACGACTGGATCCTGACGCTGACCGGCGAGGGCAACCTGCCATTTTTCGAACAGGCGCGGACGCACGGATACTTCACGCGCCTCGAGCCGTTTCCTGCGACGAGTCCGCAGGCGCTGTGGGCCTCGATTGCGACCGGGAAGCTCCCGTTTCGCCACGGCGTGACCGGGAGGTTCGCCTATCGGACTCCGCTCAACGGCCGCGATCCGACCGATCGCTTTCTCATTCTTCCGAGCGGCGTCGGATTTCGTTTTTGGGGACTCATTCCGCCGGTCGATCGCATCGCGCCGCAATTGCCATCCGGCGATGTGCTGCCGTTCTGGGTTTTGTTCGAGCGAGTCGGACTGCATGCCGCGGTGATCGATTGGCCCTCGCTGCCGCCGCGGCAGCACGTTCCGCCAGTCGTTGCTCCCGCCGCTCTGCAGCGATTCAATGGAGCAGGCCGCGCCCGCGATCGAATCGTGCGAGGACTGATGGCCGACCTGTCGACAGTCGGGTCCATCCGCGCCGCGGCGTCGAATCGAAACCTGACCTTGGTCGTCGGCGCGCTGAATGGATTCGAGGAAGCGCAGCGCGCGATTCACATCTTCACGAATGACTTGCCGGCGCGCTCGACGACGAAAGGCGAAGTCCTCCGCGCCTACACCGACCAGCTCGACTCGCTCCTCGCCTCCATCGCACGCCAGTTTCCCGATCACCTCCTGGTAGTCGTCTCGCCATCCGGACCGGTTGCGCCGCAGCTCGCCGCGACGCCCTACGCGATGTTTCGCGATTGGATCTCCAACGAAGATCCGGGAGCCGACGACGGATTTGTACTGATCGCAGGCGCCGGCATCGCGCATCCCGAGAAGCCAACGCCAGCCTCGCCGGATGATGTCGTCCCGACCGTGCTCTACTCCGCCGGACTTCCGATCGGCCGCGACATGGACGGCCGCGTATTGACGGATGCATTCACCGACGACCTGCTGCGCCACAACGCGCTGTCGCTCGTGCAGACGTACGAAGCGAAACAGCTCGTCGTGCGCCGCGGCGGTGCGTGAGCGCGTCATCGCGACTCCCAGCGCCGGCTTCCGGTGTTGTATCGAAGCGTGCGGACGCGGCCGCTCGCTCCTGTCACACGAACGGCGAGCAGCTCGCCGGCGCCGTCGGTGATGTAGACCGTGCCCGGCGTCGCGGAACCGATCGGCGAGAAGGAGCAGATCGTCGAGCGATTGAATTGCACCGCCGATGCAGTCGGCGAGAGCGGATCGCCGTCGGGATCGCGGATCGCGTTCGGCAGGAGAGCGATCGACGCGATGTGGAACTGCGGCGCCAGCACCGAAGGCCCCGCGAAACGGCGATCCACGCCGGACGCGATGTCATCGCTGCGGATTCCGTCACCGTCGCCGTCTTCGTAGAGCGAGTACGCCCATTGACCGCCGACCGCGGTGAACTTGACGCCGGCGTTGTGGTTCGATGCGATCGCGCGCATGCGCAGCGATCGAAAAATCCCCTTGAGCTCGACGACCTGCGACGTCATCGACGCGCGCCGCCGGTAGGTTGCGAATGCCGGCGCGGCGCACAGCGTGAAGACGCCGATGATCGCCAGCGCCACGATCAATTCGAGGAGAGAAAAACCGCTTCGATTGCGCATTGGAACCTCCTTCGTCGAAAAAAAGGGGCCGCCTCTGCGGGCGGCCCCGGCAGGTCGGCCGTTAGCTGGCCGTGTTGAGGCGGGACTTCGAAGCCTTCGAGGAGCGAGGCTTGCGGGGCGAACGGACCTTTTCGGTGAGCGTCGACTGGCCTTCGACTGCGATGTAGGAGCTGAGGCGTTCGTACGACTTATCGCCGAAGCCTTTCACCTGCATGATGTCGGTCGGCTTCGCGAACCGCCC
>DATBSF010000052.1:0-4878 GCA_036559905.1 Thermoanaerobaculia bacterium
GCCAGGGCGCCGCACTCCAGAATGATCGCGCCAATGATGAAAGGCCGCGACCAGGGCAACACGATCAGGATCGCGGCCTGAATGCCGATGCCGAGGAGGTACGCCTCGCCGATGCGTCGCGTGAAAGGCAGACCGGCAGCAACCGCGAGCAGCGCGGTGACAATCGCGGCGATCATCGGCGCATCAGCTCACCTTCGGCAGATCGCCATATGCTTTTGAATCCAGGCACGGACGGGCAGCCGTGCCAGCACACGACGTACTGCGCTCTGTTGATCTCTTCGATCGGAACGACATTCTTGTCAGGCATGAGAAACGGCGCGCGGCGGAACGCGTAGCCGTATCCCCCATCCCATTCGCGCCACGGCACCCAGATCGCGATCGTCGCGCCGGCCGGCGTGCGAGCGGAAGCATCGACGAGGAGCTTGCGCAGTCCCGGAATGCGTCGATAAGGAAGCTCCGTGTACCCTGCGCGAATCGCATCGCTGTCGGCCGCAAAGACGCGTACGTACATCGGCTGAAATCCACCGACCGCCATGGCGATCCATGCCGCAGCCGTGAGGATGACGCGGAGCCGCATCCCGGACACCGTACCATACGCATATGCCGCGCCTCGCACGCAGCGCACCGCTCGTGATCGTCGCGGCTTTCGTCATCTGCAGCTTCGTCTTTCTCCAGCCGGGATACGTGCGTCCCGATTCGATCGCGACGTTCTCTTACCTCCGATCGGCGGTCTTCGATCTCGACTTCGCTTTCCTCAATGAATGGGCGTCGGCCGGTCTCGTGCGCAACGGCCTCACGATGTTCAAGGAGGTCACGCGGGCGGGACCGCTCGCGAACAATTGGGGAGTCGGCACATCGATTCTGTCGGCTCCGTCCTATCTGATCGCGCATTGGATCGGCGGACCCGCCGACGGCTTCGGCGGAATCTACGCCGTCGTTCTGGCATGGACGAACGTCGCGTTCGCGGCCGCGGCGATGTGCATCGCGCGGATGTTCATGATTCGCGATGTGTCGCCGCGCGTCGCCGCGATGGCGTTGATCGCGGGAACGATCGGCACCCCGATCTTCTGGCAGATCTTCCTCTTCCCCCTCGGCACGCACGTCGCGGGGGCGCTCGCGATCGGATTGGTCCTGCTCGCGCTCTTCAGCGAACGCGATAGCGGATTGGCGGTCGGCCTGGCGGTCGGACTCGCGATCGCGGTGCGCGTCCAGCACGGCGTGATCATTCCGGCAGTCCTTGTAGTCGCGATCCGTCAACGGCACCGCATGCACTGGTGGATCGAAGCGGTGTTAGGCGGCGCGATTCCGATTTTGTGTCAGGCCATCGCGTGGTGGGCGATCTACGGCAGTCCCTTCGGACCCATCACCGGCGGAGGCAACCTCGGCGGCTCGACGTGGACGCCGTTTCAGTCGATCGCGCTCTGGAGCGTGCTCGCATCGAGCTATCACGGACTGTTGACCTGGTCGCCGGTCGTGATTCTCGCCATCGCCGGCTGGATCTTGTCGCTCGGCTCCTTCGACAATCGCCGCCAGAACGTCGCCATCGCGTGCCTTCTGATGTTCATCGGCGAATGGATCGCGAACGGCTCCTTCGATCGCTATTTCTGGGGCGGCATGTCGTTCGGCGCGCGGCGATTCGCCGATCTCGCGGTGCCGTTCGCGATCGGAATCGCCTGGTGCGCCTCCGCGATCTCCGCGCGATTCGTCACGATCGTCGCCGCGATCGCGACGCTGTGGACCGCGGCGCTGATGGTCGCGGCGCACGCCGGAACGCTCTCGGTTGCGCGCTACGTCAGCGCCGCCGACCTGACGCACGCGGTGTTCTCCGCGGAGACATGGAGCAAAGCAGTGAGCTCGCCGATTCATCACGCATCGCTGCAGCAGTCTCTCATCGCGATCGCAATCGTCGGCGTGTTAGGCCTGATCGCGACGCGCATGACTCCAATTGTCTCCGCGATCGCGATGTCGCTTGCTCTCGTGGTCGTGATCGTCTGCAGCGTGCGGACACCGCGGCGCGCCACTGAGTCCGCCGCTCGCCTGCACATCGACATGGCGACGTCGCGGAGATTCGGTCCGCTGCTCGATCAGCGCGGGCTTCTGACAGACGAGCTGGCGTGGGAGCGCGCGACGGGCCGGATCCAGCAGGCGGCGAAGACCGAGAACGAATTGCGCGCGATCAACGCGCTGCTGCAATCGATTTCGGCGCGCCCTTCACGATGAGGCGCGGCTCGGTCATGGACTGCACTTCATCGACGGTCGTTCCGGGCGCGAGCTCGATCAGCTCGAGTCCTTCCTTTGTGACGTCGATGACGCAGTAGTCCGTGATGATGCGGTTGACGCAGCGCACGCCGGTGAGCGGCAGCGTGCACTTGTTGAGGATCTTCTTCTCCCCTTTTTTCGTGACGTGCTCCATCGTCACGATGAGCCGCTTCGCTCCGGCGACGAGATCCATCGCGCCGCCCATCCCCTTGACCATCGCGCCGGGAACCATCCAGTTCGCGATGTCGCCGGCTTCCGAAACCTGCATTGCGCCGAGAATCGAGAGGTTGATCTTGCCGCCGCGAATCATCGCGAACGAATCGGCGCTCGAGAAAAACGATGCGCCGGGAAGAATCGTCACGGTCTGCTTCCCCGCGTTGATCAAATCGGGATCGACTTCATCCTCGGTCGGAAACGGACCGAGGCCCAGGATGCCGTTTTCACTTTGGAGAATGACTTCCACACCGCTCGGTATGTTGTTCGCGACCAGCGTCGGCATGCCAATGCCGAGGTTGACGTAGTACCCGTCGCGCAATTCCTGCGCGGCGCGCTGCACGATCTGTTCGCGACTCAACGGCATCTATTTCTTCCTCACGGTGCGCTGCTCGATCCGTTTCTGCCGCGGCGCGACGATCAGGCGGTGCACGAAGATTCCCGGCGTGTGGATGCAATCGGGATCGAGCTCACCGACTTCGACGAGCTGTTCGACTTCCGCGATGCAGACCTTCCCGGCAGTTGCGGCCATCGGATTGAAATTGCGCGCCGATTTTCGATACATCAGATTGCCGAGCCGATCGCCTTTCCAGGCCGCCACCAGCGAGAAGTCGCCGACGATGCCACGCTCCATCACGTAATTACGCCCGTCGAACTCCCGCGATTCTTTCGCTTCGCCGACGATCGTGCCGTAGCCGGCGGGCGTGAAGAATGCCGGAATTCCCGCCCCACCCGCCCGCATCCGCTCTGCGAGCGTTCCCTGCGGCACGAATTCGACTTCCAGCTCGCCGGAAAGAAACTGCCGCTCGAATTCCGCGTTCTCGCCGACGTAGGAGGAGACCATCTTGCGGATCTGCTTCGTCTGCAACAGCAGTCCGAGGCCCCAGTCATCGACGCCGGCGTTGTTGGAGACACAGGTGAGATTCTTCGGGCCGAGTTTGACCAGCGCATTGATGAGATTCTCGGGAATCCCGCACAGACCGAACCCGCCGACGACCAGCGTGGCGCTATCGGGAACGTCGCGCACCGCCTCGGCCGCAGATGCGACGACTTTGTTGATCACGGGGCGGAAGATATCAAACGTCGGCCTTGCGCTTGCTTACCTTTGTGGAGGCTCACATGACGGAAACGGAAAAGGACAATCCCTTTCACGACGATGATTTGGGTGGTGACTACGCCCGCGACAGCCATCGCGGCGGCCTCGGCGATAACTACGCCCGCGAGGAACCGGAACACGACGAGGAAGAGGACGAGATCGGGATCGGCAAGGCTAGCGAGTAGCGAGATGCTACGATCGCGGCATGCGCGACCGTTTCGCCGAGACGCGTTACGAAGTGTGGTCGCACGCCCGCAAGATGTGGGAGGCCGGCCTGGTGGTCGGATCGTCGGGAAACATCAGCGCGCGGATGTCGGATGATCCGAGCGTCATCGCGATCACACCGACATCCATCACCTACGACGACTTGGCGGCCCAGCAGATCGTGGTCGTCGATCTTTTGACAGGCAACAGCATCGAGTCGAAGGAGTCACCTTCCTGCGAGCTGCCGATGCACCGCATCATCTATCGCGAGATGCCGGATGTTTCAGCGATCATCCACACGCATTCGCCGTTCGTCGCCACGCTCTCGATTCTGCGCCGACCGCTGCCGCCGGTGCTCGATGAGATGTTGAAGTTTTTCGGCGGCACGATCGAAGTCGCCGACTACGCCGCCAGCGGCACCGAAGACCTCGGACGCAACGCACTGCGCGCGTTGGGCAAACGCACGGCGGCCATCCTCGCCAACCACGGCAACGTCTGCATCGGCCCCGACATCTCCGCCACGCTGCAGACCGCGATCGCGATGGAAGCCGCCGCGCGGATCTATCTGCAATCGTTGCAGGTCGGTGAACCGTTCGTGCTTCGCGGGTCGTAGAATCACCCCGTGAAACGTCTCGCGCTTCTTCTTGCGCTTCCTCTTCTCCTGTCTGCCGCCCCTCCGCGCGAGACCGCAACCTTCGCCGGCGGTTGCTTCTGGTGCATGGAAGGTCCATTCGACAAACTTCCCGGCGTCGTTTCGGTGACATCGGGATACACCGGCGGGCCGGTTCGCAACCCGACCTACGGGCAGGTCTCTTCCGGCGGAACCGGCCATCGCGAATCGGTCGAGATCATTTTTGATCCCACCAAGATCACGTACGCGAAACTCCTCGACGTCTTTTGGCACAACGTCGATCCGCTCGACAACTCAGGACAGTTCTGCGACAAGGGGCCGCAGTATCGATCCGCGATCTACTATCACGACGCAACGCAGCAGAAGCTCGCGGAAGAATCGAAAGCTGTCGTCGAAAAACAACTGGGACGCGTCTGGACCGACATCCTCCCCGCCTCCAACTTCTGGCGCGCCGAGGAATATCACCAGCACTACT
>DATBSF010000053.1:0-13683 GCA_036559905.1 Thermoanaerobaculia bacterium
AATTCGAGCAGGCGCGCGCGATGCAGCAGATCCTCTTGCCGACGCGTTTTCCGCAGCTCGACGGTCTCGGCATCACCGGAGCGTGGCAGCCCGCGCGCAGCGTCGGCGGCGATTACTTCGACACGCTTTTGCTCGGCGACGGAAAGGCCGGCATCTGCATCGGAGACGTCGCCGGAAAAGGAATGCCGGCGGCCCTGCTGATGGCAAACCTTCAGGCGGCTGTCAAAGCGACAGCGTCGGCCGCAGTCGCTCCGGCGATCGTCTGCGAGCGCGTGAAGGAGATCGTGGGCGGAAATCTGAGCGGCGGAAAATTCATCTCGTTCTTCTACGGCGTTCTCGACGCGTCTGCCAGGACGTTCACCTACAGCAACGCCGGACACAATCCGCCGATCTTCGTGCGCGCGGATGGTACGGTCGAGCGCCTGGCGCGCGGCGGACCAGCGATGTCGCGTTTGTTCAAGGACACGCCGCACGAGCAGGACGCTGCAGTGTTAGGCGCGGGCGACCGGATCGTGCTGTTCACCGATGGCGTCTCCGAAGCGCGTCACGGCGAAGAAGAATTCGGAGACGATCGCCTCATCGAGCTGATCCTGCGCTGCCGTCACCTCGGCGCCCGCGAGCTGCAGGAGAAAATCCTCGAAGAGCTCCGCCAGTTCTCGACCGGCGAGTTCAATGACGATGTGACGCTGGTCGTGATCGCGGCTCAGTAAGTCACGATCGCCTGCAGCGTGTCGTTGTACGCGCCGGCCGCGAGATCCTGACCCGCGGGGATGCGTCCGTACGCGATGAAACCGCCGCCGAGCGGAATCGTCTTGTTCACCGAAGTCGCGCTGTTGACTCCGACTGCATTCCAAACCGTCGAGTGGCCCGCGTCTTTGTAAATCTCGTACGTCATGAACGCGCCGGCCGCGCTTTGCATGCGCCGCGCGCCACCGGAGAAGTTCGACCCGTTGTCGAGCGACACAGTACCCGACGTGCCGGCTGTGCAATAGACATTGATCGTCGTGGTCGAATCGAGGGGCACTGTGCTATTCGTGACCACCGGTTCGTAAGTACCGAAGTTGATCGCGAACGCCGAGACGGTGCAGTCGCCCACGACCGTCGCTGTGACGTTGAAAGTCACTGTCGTCGTTGCAGGATTCGAACCTCGAATCCACGACAAAGTCGCGGTAATCGTGTCGGAGTATGCGCCGCTGCCGACATTCTGGCCGAGCGGCAACGAAGCATAGATCGGCACCGCAGCCGGCAACGTGCTTTGTGACGCTCCCATTGTGTAGGTCTGCGAGACGGTGCCGCCAGTGCCATCGCCCCAGATCTGCGTGTTGGCGGCATCAGTGTAAAGGTTGTAGTTGAGCGTTGTGCCTCCCGCGTTCATCATCGTCCGCGGGTTGAACGATGCCGAGTTGATACCGCGCGAAAACGAGACCGTGACCTGTACGCCATTCGAGCTGCACTGAACGTTCCACGAGATCGTTGTCGTCTGCGGCGGTCCGGATGGGAACACCGAGTAATTGCCGAAGGCGGCGGTCGCCGGCGTAGGATTGAAACTGCAGTTCTGCCCGAACGCGCTGCTGACGGCGGCCAGCATCAGTGTGGCAAGCAGTATCGATTTCTTCATGGCGTTTTCCTTGTTGGGGTACATGGGACGGCGCCGAGCTTCACGTAACTCGTCGCGCCAGGCGGAACTGTGATCGTGACGGCGCAGTCGCCGCCGCTGAACTCCACGGCTCCGGTATACGTTCCCGGCGGAACGTTTTCCAGGTACAGCTCGCCCTGGCGACCGAGCGGCGATGTGTACGTCCGGAGCCGATCGGTCAGCGTCAGCTCGCCGAACGCCGGAACGACATTGCCCTCAGCGGTGCGCACGACGATCGTTCCCACGATCGTTCGAACCTGCAGAACCGGGAATTCGACAAAGGCGCCGCCGCGGTACGACGGTGCAATCGTCTTCTGGACCTGCTGAATGTCGTAATCGAGCGGAACGTCGCGATCGTCGATCCGCACGGTGTTGCCGTAATACGAGAGAAGATTGGGAACGAGCAGATTGCCGTTCGCATCGGTCCGTCCAATCAACTGGTTGCTCAGGTACACGCGGACATTCGGCACACCCGGAACGCGCACCAGCGCAAAACTGTCCTGCACGGCGCGCGTGAGCTTGAACGTGTGCTTCTCGACAACGATGCCGCCCGATGCGTTGATGTTCGGCTTCGAGTTCGTGTGATACGGGTCGAGGGAGACTTCGTACTGCCCGAACGGCGCGTTGTACTGCAGCACCGCATTGCCGATCCTGCTGTCCGAGCTCGTGCGGCTGAGAAGTCGATACCCGAATCCGGTGCCGACCGGCAACGGATGCTGGACCTCGACATTCTGCTGCGTCTGTCCGCCTCCGCCGCTCACCGAAAGATTGGCGGTAGTGTTTCGCGGTCCATAGATTCCGACGCCTGCGAAGTATTCCGCGTGACGCTGCCCGCCCTGATTCGCCTGCCCGGCCGAAAAGAACAGCGTCGCGCGCGTAAATGAGAAGCTCGTGAGCAACGCGATGTGATCGTCAGGCTTCTGATTGAAGAGCCGGATCGAATTCCACTGAACCGTGAAGCTTCCGCGCGGAACGAGCAAAGAGACGAACGCATTGCCGTTGCGCACGGTTCGGAGACTCTCGAGTCCTTGAATCGTGCTGAGGTTCGCGTACGAGCGGCTGAAGGTGCGGATCGTTCCGCCAAAACTCACGCGTTGGCCGAGGTAGCGATACGTTCCGCTGCCTGCGGTGCCGGTCTCTCCTCCGTGCTTGCTGATTCCCGCGGATCCCTCGATGTCGCCGATCCGCGTCCTGAAGCTCGCGCTGCCTCCGCCCGAAACAAGATCGGTTGTCGCTTCGACGCGACCACCGAGCGTGAGAGCATCCGTTACGCCGATTCGATGAAATCCGAGAAATGCCGGATCGCCGTAGTCGAAGCTCGACGTCGAGAAGCTCTTTCGAAGCGCGCCGAGCGAGTAATTGAACTCGCTGATTCCTTTGCCCAGGACCAGGGTCGAGTAATAGAAGGACTCGTTCTGCGAGTGCAGGTTTCCGTATGCGTCGCGAATGACGACCTGCGCCGTTCCAGCGCCAGAGGACACCGGAATGTTCTGGAGATCGAACGGTCCGGGAGGAACGTCGCGGCGCTGAACGAGAACACCGTTGATGTACACGTCGACAGTCGACGGTGTGATGGCCGTTCCGGCGAGGCCGTAGGCCGGATACCGGATGAAATAGGGATCGAGATTGAAGTTGCGCGACACTGAGATGCCGCCGATCGATGCCGCGCCGCCGATTGTGTCGGTACTCGCGATCGCATCGCCGAATGTCCAGCGCCGGAGATGTGTGTTTTCGTCGACGATGTACTCGCTCAGGCTGCGGATGAATTTGCCATTCGGTGGCCGGAAGAAACTGTTGTAGATCAGATTTCCACCGATGCTCGTTCCCGTCTCACCGCTGAAGCCGACGTCGCTGAAGCCGCGTGTGTTCACCGCATAGTTGAAAAACGTGCTGGCGGCTTTCGAGTACTCGAGATCGGCCGGTTTTTGAACGTGCAGATCGTAGACAGTCTGCCCGAACAAACGCGGGTCGACGGTCATGCTCAGGACAAGTGCCGCCTCGTCAAACTTGTAGCGAAGGAGGGGATCGAAAACGCGCAGCGCGATCGTTTCCTCTGTCTGCCGCGGGAGGCGGGCTTGAAGCCGGGCGAAGTTCACGATGCGATTCCACATCGCGCCTGACATTCCCGCCTGCGCGAGATCGCTGACGCGCACGTAGACGTCATCGCCTGTGACAGCGATGAGCATCTCGCCTTTCGGCACCTCGTTGATCGTGACCGGAACAATGATGCGGTTCTCCTGTGATGACGCCGGAATCGCGACGAGTGGAATTGTCGCCAGCACCAGACTGCGCGCCACTCGGCTCACGACTCGTAGCGCGCGCAGATCACACCCACCCTCTAGAAGTCGACCGTCGCTGTCACGACGTCGTTGTAGTTTCCGGACGCGACATCCTGACCGGACGGGATCCGTCCGTAGACCAGCAGCTCATTAATTGAGGAGATTCCCGAGGCCGACACGTAGCGGACGGCATTCGTGCCGGCGCTCCAGGTTTCCGTGCGGGCTGGATCGCGGTAGATCTCGTAATCGAGGCGCTGATTGCCGGAAGCGAGTCGCCGAGTCAGGTTGCCGCCTGTCGGATTCAGCCCACGGTCGATCGCAATGGTTGCAATCGAGTCGCGGGTGCAGGTGAGAGACAGAGTTGCGGTGGCGTCGAGCTCCTGCGTGGCGTTCGCGCCGAGCGGATCGTAACTACCGAAGCTCAGCGGCGTGAGCGTCATGCGGCAGTTCGACACAACCAGCGCGGTGACATCCATCTTGGCTGTCGCCCGGCCATCCGCCAGGATGCTCGACGCTGTCAGCAGGCTGAGAGCGAAGAGTGCTGTGTGTCTCAAACGACCGATCATGATGAACCACTATCTCCATTACGACCGCCGTCAGTGCCCGCAGGCCCCGGACGGCATATCGATTTCTTTCTTCAAGGTGGAGGTCTCGGGTACTTCCGTCAAGTCGGTCCTGACCTCGAGCCGGAGCGACTTCAACTTCGCGCATTCCTCGGGCTTCAGATCCATGTCGAATGTTCGAGTCTCGCCGCTCAGGATGTACCACCCCTGCCGCTGGCGATCGAACACTGCCTGGTTTCCTTCACCCATCCCGATCACGCGCACTGCCTGCGCCATGTAGTGCACGTTGCCGTTGTTCTTCAGGTCGAACGTGAGCTTGCCGTTGCGAATCGCGGTACTGACAATCTCTGCCCCCGTTTTGCGATTTTCAGGAACCACGAAGATCGGGATGCTCATCTTGGTAATGATCTTCACCTGAGAACCCTGGGGCGGTGCGCCGACCTTCTGGAGCGGCGGTAACTCTTCAAACGAAATCCGATAGGTCTTCTCTACATCCGCGGGCGCCACCGTCCTCCCCACCCTCACCTTCCGCTCTTCGCCGGCCTTCAATGTCAGCAGGGCCGGGAAGAAAACGATGTCGTCTGTTGGCGATAACTGCATCTGGCCCTGCTTGTCTTGCTGCCACGAGGCCACAGAGATCTGAAACCGAAGCTCCTCTGTGCTCTCGTTAACCAGGGTCATTACCGTGCTCGTTGTGTTGCGATCAAAATCCACTCGAATCGGGGTGACGTGAAAGGCGCTGGCGCGCAGAGAGTGGGCTGGTGCGAGCACCAGCCCGACTCCAATCATGAGTGCTACGCGCGTCAGTCCTTTGAGTGTCACTTGCATCAACCTCTTAGAAGGTCACCGTGGCAACCAGCGTGTCCTGGTAGCTGGCAATCGCTGCATCCTGTCCGGCGGCCACGCGGCCGTAGGCAGTCGCCGTGAGAGCGGTGTTCTTCGAAACCGACGGTCCAAGAGCGACCGTGTTCACTGCGTTCCACACTGTGGCGTAGGTGTTGTCCGTATAAACCTCGTAGCTGAGGAAGTTGCCTGTTGCACCCACATCCTGCATCCGGCGAATCGCACCCGACGCATTGACGCCGAGGTCGAACGAAACCGTGCCGCTGGTTCCCTTAGTGCAGTTAATGGTAACAGTTCCGGACTGATCGAGCGGCGTCGCCGAGAACGGGTCATAGGCGCCAAACGCGATCGAGAATGCGCCGATCGTGCACTTGGCAGCCACGGACGCGGTGATGTTATTGGTGTTCGTCGTCGAAGCCGTACCAGCAAAGGCCGACGTCGCGGCGACGAACGTGAGAGCGAGTGAGAGAACTGCGCGTTTCATGATTTTGTCCTTTTCTGTTCGGCCGGTTAGTTCCGGACTGTCGAACAGTGTGTAATTTAGGGTGGGGGGTGTGAACCATCCTGAGGACAGGGATGAAACGAACGTCAGGTGGGGTGAAATGAGGGGCTTGCCGTGAGCGAATCGTTCAACTCACATGAAAAAAGCGTGAAAGGGCTTTCGACGCTTTTTGACGCGGCTTAGAAGGAGTTGGCGGCGACTTGAAGCGGCCAGGCGTAGCTTCCCGGCTCGACGCCGGCGGATAACCGAAGGCGAACGGCCAGACTACCGGCGGAACTGCCCTGCTGATAGGGATGGCTGAGCGAAGCCATCCAGTCGCCACCTTCCACCACCGCCGACTGCGCACCCCATCGAACCTCGGCTGCCGAGAACGGGAAGTTGACCGGCTGGAACGTCAGAGTATATCCGTCGCGAGAGTTGCTGCGAACGCGGAAAGCAACCGCTTGCGGCACATCAACATAGCCGCGGGCGATGTCGTCTGCGGTAACGTTCACTGCGGATGGCTGCGCGTCAACGGTGAGGATCGTGCGAGCGATGACCTGGACGCTCACGTTCATCTGGGCCGTGTTCGACCCTGCGGCATATAAGGGAGCGCTCATCGCCGTAAGCGCAAGCAGCACCGGAAGTAACGCTGTCTGTTTTCGCATGCCTTTTGTACTAAGGCAAGCGGCGTTCCACGGGTCTGAACGGGTAAGTTACTGAAAAACTAAGCTACCAGTTGCTTGGCTGTACAACTCCCGGTTCAGATTTCATTCGCTCGTCCAGATTTCGGACGATCCAACCCAACACCCGTAGTGCGCCGCTGCTCTCTTTCCTATTTTTCGTTCAGCGCTCGGGACAGTGATGAAAGTCACAATATGCGCGTCCGCCGCATTTGGATATATATCGAAAGATATAGGGACTAGTGCGTTTTCGCTTTTTTAACTTCCTCGGTGAGCGCTGGAACGATTTGAAAGAGGTCGCCGACGACGCCGAGGTCGGCGACGCGGAAGATGGGCGCCTCCGGATCCTTATTAATTGCGACGATGTGCTTCGATGACGACATCCCGGCGAGATGCTGGATCGCCCCCGAGACGCCGGCGGCAATATAAAGGTTGGGGCTGACCACGCGCCCCGTCTGCCCGACCTGGTGTTGATGGTCGATCCATCCGGCGTCGACGGTCGCGCGAGATGCGCCGACGGCTCCGCCGATCGCATGCGCCAAATCGCGAATGAGCGAGAAGTTCGCGGCTTCCTTCAGTCCTCGCCCTCCCGAGACAATGATGTCCGCTTCCGCGATCGTCAATTCGCCAGCCTCGGGAACCTTGGTCTCGATCAGCTTCGCTTTCGCATCGATTGAAGGAGCTGCGATCTCCACCACCTCCGCCGCCCCCCCACCCGACTCCTCGGCAGGAAATGCGTTCGGGCGCGTGGTCGCGATCGCGGGTGTTCCGGTGACCTCGACTGTCGCGAAGGCTTTGCCCGAATACACCGGGCGACGCGCGCGAAGCTTTCCGTTCGTCCATTCGAGCCGATCGACATCCGAGGCGACGCCGACATTCAGTCGCGCCGCCATCCGCGGTGCGAGATCGCGGCCGTTCGAAGTTCCGCCGAAGAGCACGATCGATGGCTGCATCTGCGCGATCGCTTGTTGCAGAGCGCTCGTGTAGATTTCCGTCGTGTAAGGTCCGATCGAGGCGACAAACAGTTTCTTCGCGCCGTAGCGGCCTGCCTCCTCCGCCACCGCGCGGTCGCTCGCAAAAGCGGCGACATCGCCCGCACCGAGTTTCTTTGCGATCGAGAGCGCCTCGCGCGAGGTTTTCTTGAGTTTTCCGTCTTTGACTTCGCCAAATACCAGAACGCCGGCCATCAGAGTGCCTTCGCTTCCTCACGCATGTATTTGAGGATTTCCTTCGCTGCATTGGCTGCGTCGCCGCCATCGATCTTGCGCCCGCCGCTTTTTTCGGGCGGCAGCTCGAGAGAAACCACAGTCACGCGCTGATTGAAGATGTCGGAATCCTGAAGTCCCAGATCCGCGACGCTCTTCGCTTCAATCGGAATCTTCTTCGCAGCCATGATCCCTTTGAGCGGCGCGTAGCGCGGTTCGTTCAATCCCTTTTGCGCCGTGACCACTGCCGGTAGCGACGCCTCGATGATCTCCTCCGCTCCTTCGATCTCGCGATGCGCAGTCAGCTTGCCGTCGCCGACTTCCAGATGCGTCACGACATTCACCTGCGGATAGCCGAGCAGCTCCGCGACCATGGGACCGACCAGCGAGTTATCTGTGCCCACGCCCTGCTTGCCGAAAAAGACGACGTCATGCGGAACCGACTTGATCGCGGCGGCCAGGACCTTTGCGATGCCGAGGGAATCGGCGTCAGCGACTTCGCCCTTGACGTGCATCGCCTTGTTGGCGCCGCGCGCGAGGCATTCCCGCAGCGCGAGCTGCACGCGATCGGGTCCGAACGCGATGACCATGACATCGCCGCCTTTCGCGTCCTTGATCCGGATTGCTTCCTCGAGCGCGAACTCGTCGTATGGCGACACGATGAACTTCAGTCCCACTTCGTCGATGCGGCGGTTTCCGCCCGCGATTTTGATGCGCGCTTCGGTATCCGGGACCTGCGCGATGCAGACGACACTATTCAAATGGAGCCCTCCCCAAGGTGTTGCAGGCGGCGCATTCTAAAGACACGGCATGAGCTTCGCAAACACGATCGCAGCAAAAGCAATCGGTCGTAAAACGAAAGGACGGAGGAAGGTGATGCCATTCTCGAATCGGCCGTACGAATCAGACGGAAACGGAGCGGTGCGCAGATTCTTTCGTCCCTCATCGCCGGATTACAAACGCTCACCGCGAAATAACTCGCGGCCTGCAAAGCCGGCGCCTCCGGAAGCGACGAACGCCGAGAGCTTCTACTACACGAAGCAGATGAACTCGAAGACGCCAATGGTTATCGTGATGACCGACGGCGAGCAGGTTCGCGGTTGCATCGAGTGGTACGACCGGAACTGCCTCAAGGTCAATCGCGAGGGCGCGCCGAACCTGCTCATTCAGAAGCACTGCATCAAGTACCTGTTCAAGCAGGAAGAGCTCGCGGAGTAGTGCTCCCCTCACCCGGCCTTCGGCCACCCTCTCCCCGCTGCGCGGGGCGAGGGCTCTCACGACGAGATCCTTCGCCCCGCGAAGCGGGGAGAAGGTGGCGCGAAGCGCCGGATGAGGGGCGATAATCGCGGCGTGAAGCCGCTGGCCATCACGCTCGGCGATCCGGCGGGTATCGGCGCCGAGGTGGTGTTCAAAGCACTCGGGCAGATTGACGTCCCTGTCCGCGTTTTTGGCAGCCGCGCGCTTGCGAATCCGCCCTCGAATGCCGATTTCATCGATGTCGGCGGTTCCGGCGCAGTCCAGTTTGGAAAAATCTCCGCCGATTACGGCCGCATCGCGCTCGATTCGATCGACGCCGCATTGAAAGCGATCGAATCGGGAGAATGCTCGGCCCTGGTGACTGCGCCGATTCACAAACAATCGATCGCGGCTGCCGGCTCGCGATTTCCCGGACATACCGAGCTCCTCGCCGATCGTGCAAGACGCAGACGCTACGCGCACGACTATGCGATGTATTTCGATTCGCCTTCACTGCGCGCCGTCCTTCTCTCGGTGCACAAATCACTGCGCGATGCGATCCACTCGATCAATGCCGACAACATCGCCGCTCTCGCGCTGCTGACCCATCGCGAGTACGCACGGCTTTATGGATCCGCTCCGCGCATCGCGGCCGCCGCGGTCAATCCGCATGCGGGAGAAGGAGGGCGCTTCGGCGATGAGGAGCGCGAGATTGAGAAAGGCGTCGCCGCGGCGCGAGCCGATGGAGTGGCGATCAGCGGGCCGCATTCTGCCGACACGATCTTTCGCGCCGCAAGTCGTGGAGAATATGACGTCGTGCTGGCGATGTATCACGATCAGGCCCTGATTCCGATCAAGACCATGGCGTTCGAGCAATCGGTGAACGTGACGCTCGGACTTCCCTATCTGCGCGTCTCTGTCGATCACGGCACAGCGTTCGACATCGCGGGTAAAGGAATTGCGGATGCTGCGCCGATGCGCTACGCAATCGAGTGGGCCGCGCGATTCGCTGGAAAATTCACATCGTGAATCGCTGGATCTGGCTTTTTCGTTTGTTCGCGGTGCTGATGCTGATCGCATTCATCCTGGTGTTGATGAGTCTGCAGGTGCGATACACCAAGCTGAAGAATCGCATGCCGCCAACGGCTACTTCGACGTCGCGCTGATCTCGGCTGCTACCGCGATGATTTCTTCGCGCAGTGCTTTTTGCTCCGGTTCGAGATCGCGGCGCCGCGTCGCGCGGAGATGTCCGATCGTTTCGTCGAAAGCCTCCAGCGTGATGAGCGCGATGTACCCGAGAAGTGGAAGCGCGATCAGAACGACGATCGCATACCCCGCGCGAAACGTGCCGGCGAAGATTGCGGCGCCGATCCAGAACAACGGATAGAACACGAGACCGCCGATGATCTTGATCGTCGCGATCAACTCGTCCTCTTTCCGCGCGAAGTGATTCGCGATCAATCCGATCAGCCGGTAAATCGGCCAGTGGATCGCCGCGCCGATGATCGCGATCGGCAAAAAAATCAGTCGGAGAATTGTTCCGGTATCGATGCGGACCTGCGGCTCGACTTCAGCATCCAATCGGACCACTTGCGATTCGAGCCGCGCGAGGCGTGCAGAATCACGCGCAGACAGATAGCGATAGCCGTCGACGAATCTTCGCCGCAGCTCGAGCTCGCGCGCGAGGTCGTCGTTCTGGCCGGCCGAGAAGATCCGCTCCGCGCGCGCGATGATCTCGAGCGCCGCGTGTGAATCCGCCTGCAGCGTGACGTCGTCGAGCGCGCGGTCGATCTTCTCTGTGAGGCGATCGACCGATTGCGGATTCGGCTCGCCGTCGGCATCGACCGGCTCCGGCTCGACATCGATCGGCGGACCGAAGTACGCGAGCGCCGAGCTGCGAAACGTCTGCTTGGCCGTGTAGTACAAGCCAGTCGGAACAATCGCGAGACGGATCCCGGCCCCGAGCGCGATGCGCGCCGCTCCGGTTTTCAGCTCGCGCAGTTGCGGATCGCTGTGCGTCGTCCCCTCCGGAAAAATCGCGATCGCGCCGCCGCGCTGCAGCAACGCTCGGGCCTTCGCGAACGTCTCACGGTTTCCGCTCGTGGAGACATTGTCTTGCTTGCGATAAACGGGAATCGTGTCGAACGCCCGCGCGAGCCAGCCGATCAGCGGCATCCGCAACAACGGCGCCTTAGCAAGAAACGCAACAGGCCGCGGCGCGAAGCAGAGGAGAAAAAGCGGATCGATCAGACCGTTCGGATGATTGACAGCAAAGATCACCGGTGATCCGACCGGTACGCGCTCGATGCCGGCGATCTCGATCCTGCGAAAAAAAATTCTGGCCGCCACGCGGATCAGGCCGGCGACCGCGCGCCGAATCATGTCTTCGGGCCACGCCAGGCGGCAAAAACCCAGAAAGCTGCGGCGATGACAAATGCCACCGGAACGATCAGAAAAGCACGCTCGAGCGATGTGGCGTCCGAGATTTTTCCGATCAGCGGCTGCGAAGGAATGTCGCCGAGGAAGTGCATGACGAAGACGGACATGCCGAGCGCAGTTGCGCGCTCCGCAGGCGCGACAGCGTTGATGATCGCGGAGTTCACAGGCCCGGTGCTCATGAAGATCAGAATCTCCGCGATGACGAGCGCCGGCAAAAAGACGGAGCGGCGCGGATCGCTCAGCGCGAGGTACGTTATCGGCGCGCCGATGAGTGCCGAGATTCCGGCAACCCACAAGTACGACTGCTTCGACTTGCGAAGAAAGACATCGCCCAGCCATCCGCCCGTGAATGTGCCGATCAGACCCGTCACCAGCGCGATCGCGCCGAAGGTTTGCGTCGCCTGCACTCCCGTCATTCCGCGCTCGCGCTCGAGGAACGCCGGCATCCAGAACGCGAGACCACCTAACGCGAATGTGTACGCACCGTAGCCGAGGACCGTGAGCAGGTAGGGAGCATTGCGAAGGAGACCGAGGTATGTGGCCAGTCCGGCCTTCGCAGGACCGGTCGGCGTCTCATCATGAATGCCCCTCGGCGGATCGCGAACGAAAAGAACCAGCAGCGCGAGCAGCAAGCCCGGAGCGCCGGCAATCCAGAATGCCGCGCGCCATCCCCAATGCTGATTGACGAATCCCCCCAGCACGTAGCCCGCCGCTGAACCCACGGGAATCGCACAGAAGAATATGGATAGAACGCGCCCGCGGCGGTTGAACGGGAATGTGTCCGCGAGAAGCGCCGGGGCGATCGTTCCGTAGGCGGCCTCGCCGATGCCGACCGCCGATCGAGCAGCGAACAGCGATATGAATCCGCGCGCGAAGCCGGCCAACGCCGTCGCCACGCTCCAGATCGCGACGCCGAGCGCGATCAGGGGCGGCCGTTTTTTTCGGTCGCCGAGGGTTCCGAAGAACGGCGACGTCAGCGTGTAAACAATGATGAAACCTGTGCCAACAAACCCGAGCTGCGTGTCGGTGAGATGGAGCTCGGAGTGCTTGATCGATTCGACGACCGCCGCCACCACCCAGCGATCGACGTAGTTGAATAGATTGATGAAGGTCAGGACCGTGAGGGCGTACACCGCGGTGCGATCCTGGCGTTCGAAACTCACTGAGCCGGCTATCGTAATCAACACAGCCGTATCATGAAAGCCATCGCATGAAGCGACTCGCGCCTTATCTCGCGTTTGTCGTCGGGATCGCTGTCACTTTCGCGCTTCTCCGACCGTTCAACGCAGCGCAGCCCCGCGGCATCCGCCTGACGCGAAGCGAAGCGGGGCCGATCGCGGACGCCGCCGCGCGCAAGCTGGGCATTCCGGTCGACCAGGCGTGGAGCACGCTCTCCTGGCAGGAATCGCCGCGGCTCTCGAAGCAGTTGGAGTCGAGCCTCGACCTCCGCCGGCGCGCCGCCGATGATCCCGTCATCGCGCCGCGACTCGGCGTCTATCACATGATGTACTACCGCCGCGGACTCGAGAAATTTCCCGAGTACGGTTATGTGACCGTCGATCCGAGCACCGGCGATGTGCTGAGCGCGCGCCTTCGGCGTCGCAACGAGGCTGTCGGCGCAAAACTGCCGTGGCAGCAGCTTCGGGCAAGCGCCGACGCTTTCGTTCGCTCACGGACTTTTCGCGGAGCGCCGTCGCCGCAATTCGAATCGGCGCGTCCGACTGAATATCTTTCGCGGACCGATTGGATCTTCCGCTATCGCGTGAAGACGACGTTCCCGACCGGCAATGTCGTTCCGTATCTCTACGTCTATTTCGCCGGCGACCGATTTGCCGGATGGGAACTGCAGGAGGAATACGCGGACGGAAGTGCCTTCCGCTACGAGAGCACCGCAGTCGCGGCGATCCTCGCGCGCTACGCGATGAATTTCACGCTGCTGATCGCACTGCTGTTCGTGTTCCTGAAGAAGTACCACGCCGGTGAAGTCGGCGTGACGACCGGCTCGATGGTTTTCGCCGGGGTCGTGCTGTGCTGTCTCGCAGTGGACTTGATCATCGGAGGTCCGGCGACGGAGGGAAGCTCGACGGGCGGACTGGACGCGCAGATGACGTCGTGGACGTACATGGCGTTCAAGTTTCTGCTCTACGACTCCGTCATCGCGGTGCTGGTGTTCTTCGCATGGTCAGTCGGCGAGAGCAACGCACGCGAGCGATGGGGAGAGCGATTGGCGTCGTTCGATGCATTGCTGCGCCGCGATCCACTGAACGCGACCGTTGGCCGTTCCGTCGTCAACGGCATTCTGTTCGCGCCTGCCTTCG
>DATBSF010000054.1:0-4437 GCA_036559905.1 Thermoanaerobaculia bacterium
CTCGGCGCTCACCACTCCGTATCTGCCGCTGAACTTCAATCGCGTCATCTGGTTCATGGGCACGCTCGCGGCGCTCTTCACGGCGTACTACATGTTCCGCCTCTTCTTCCTGACCTTCACAGGAGCGTTTCGAGGTACGCACGAGCAGGAACATCACATCCACGAGTCGCCGCTGACGATGACGATTCCGCTCATCGTGCTGGCAGGACTCGCCACGATCGGCGGCGCCCTCGGAATTCCAGGCGCGATCGGCGAGCACCTGCACATTCCGCATCTCCTCGGCCGTTGGCTCGAGCCGATCTATCCGCCCGGAAGCGGTTTCGAAGCGCCGGTGCGCGTCGAATGGTTCCTGATGTTCGCATCGACCGCCGTCGCAGTCCTCGGCGCGTGGCTCGCCTACAACCGGTTCTTCAAGACGGGTCTGGCGGCTGACGAGGCGCTGGCGAAAGCGGCTCCCGGCCTCGCGCGAACGCTCGAGAACAAGTACTACGTCGACGAGTTCTACGAGGAGGCGGTCGTCACTCCGCTGGAGCGCTTTTCGAGATTCCTGTGGCGCGGCATCGACGCAATCGTTGACGGTCTCATCGCCTTGCTTGGATACGCGGTGGCATTGATCGGCGACCTCCTTCGATTTTTCCAGACTGGCAACGTCCGCAATTACGCGCTGATGCTCTTTCTCGGCGTGATCGTCTTCATCTGGGTGTTCGTATGACGAACCTGCTCAGCTGGATCATCTGGTTGCCGATCGCAGTCGCGGCGATCCTCGCGTTCTTTCCGAAGAACGCGGTTGGCGCGATCAAGTCGACGGGCCTGATCGCATCGATCGCGACGTTCCTGCTCTCGCTCACGATTCTCCAGCGATTCCAGGACGGCGTCGCGTCGATGCAACTCGTCGAATCGCACACCTGGATCCCGCAGTGGGGAGTTCGCTACGCGCTCGGCATCGATGGCATTTCGCTCTGGCTCGTACTTCTGACGACGCTCCTCACGCCGGTCGTCTTCCTGTCGTCATGGAATGCGATTCACAAACATCCGAAGGAGTATGTGATCGCGTTTCTGATCATGGAGGCCGCGATGATCGGCGTGTTCGTCGCGACCGATCTCCTTGTCTTCTACGTTTTCTTCGAGCTAACCCTGCTGCCGATGTATCTGGTGATCGGCGTGTGGGGCGGAGCGAATCGCATTTACGCCGCGATCAAGTTCTTCCTCTTCACGATCGCCGGATCGCTGTTGATGCTTCTCGGCATCATCTATCTCGCATTCCTGCAGTATCACGATCTCGGCCGCCCCGATTTCGCGATCGTCAATCTGTACGGCTTGTCGATTCCGATGCACACGCAGGCGATTCTCTTCGGCGCATTTGCGCTGGCATTCGCGATCAAAGTGCCGCTCTTTCCGCTGCACACGTGGCTGCCGGACGCACACGTCGAGGCGCCGACGGGCGGGTCGATCATCCTCGCCGGCGTGATGCTGAAGATGGGGACGTATGGCTTCCTTCGATTCTGCCTGCCGCTCTTTCCCGACGCGACCGCGAAGTACGCGAATCTGATGATTGTGCTGGCGGTGATCGGCGTCGTCTACGGCGCGCTGGTCGCGTGGGTACAGCCGGACATGAAGAAGCTCGTCGCGTACTCATCGGTCTCGCACCTCGGATTCTGCGTTCTCGGCATCTTCGCGTTGAACCAGACCGCAATCGAAGGCTCGATTCTGCAGATGGTGAATCACGGTCTCTCGACCGGCGCGCTGTTCCTTCTGGTCGGCGTCATTTACGAGCGACGTCATACCCGAATGCTCGCGGATTACGGCGGAATCGCGAAGACGATGCCGCTCTACGCGACCTTCTTCGTCATCGCGGTGCTTTCGTCGGTCGGCCTTCCGGGCCTCAACGGATTCGTCGGCGAGTTCCTGATTCTGGCGGGCTCGTTCAAGACGCATCCGACGGCCGCGATCATCGCCACCAGCGGCGTCATTCTCGGTGCTGTCTACCTCCTGTGGCTCGTGCAACGCGTTTTCTTCGGGCCGATCACCAGCGAAGAGAATCGATCGATCCCGGAGATCGCGTGGAACGAGGTCGCCGCAATGGTTCCACTGGTCGTGCTGATGGTGTGGATCGGCGTGCATCCCAATACGTTTCTGCGAAAGATGACGCCGAGCGTGCAGAAGCTTCTGACGATCGTGGAAATGCGCGGCGAGCGCGGTGGTGCGATGGTGGCGCAAAAATGAACCTCAATCCGCTGATCGAACCGGGATGGGTCAACGCCATCCTTCCTGAGCTGATCCTGAGCATCTCAGGAATGCTGCTGATTCTGTTCGCAGCATTCGCGCCCAAGCTGAAAGAAGCAACCGCGCCGCTCGCGCTGATCGGATTCATCGTCACCGCCTGGTCGGAGCGCCTGGTGCGGGGAGGTTCCTTCTTCGGCGGAACGTACGAAATCAGCGGCATCACCCGCATCTTCGACATCACCTTTCTGCTGGCGGCGATGCTGGCGACGCTCTTCGCGCGCGAGTATCTCGAGCGCGAGAACATCGAGAGCGGCGAGTTTTACGCGCTGCTGATGTGGGCGACCGTCGGAATGATGATGATGGCCAAGGGCCTCGACCTTCTCATCGTGATCCTCGGCCTGGAGCTGCTTTCGATCTGCATCTTCGTGCTGGTCGGGTATCACCGCCGCATTCCGATCTCGAACGAAGCGAGCCTCAAATACTTTCTGATGGGCGCCTTCGCGACCGGTTTCGTGCTGTACGGAACTGCGCTGTTCTACGGCGCGACGCAATCGACGAACTTCGCCGACATGTCGAGGGTTTTCGCGACCGCCAATCCGAACGATCCGCTCCTCACCATTGCATTCGTGCTGCTGATGTCAGGACTCGGATTCAAATTGGCTGCCGCGCCATTTCACGGATGGGCACCCGATGTCTATCAGGGCGCGCCGTCGCCGGTCGCAGGATGGCTGTCGGTCGCACCGAAAGCGGCGACGCTCATCGCCGTCATTCGGCTCTTCGCTTCGATGACACCGCTTCTGCAGCACGCGGTGTGGATGAAGATGATCGCCGCGCTCGCGATTCTGTCGATGGTCATCGGAAACGCTGTCGCGATCGCGCAGCGCGATCTCAAACGCATGCTGGCCTACTCCGGCATCGCGCATGTCGGATACATGCTCATCGCGCTGCTCACGCTGCGCGATGAATCGGTGGCGGCCATCGCTGTGTACACAATTGTGTACGCATTGATGAACATCGGAGCGTTCGGCGTCGTCTCGATGCTCGCGAAGAACCAGAACGATCCTCAGACGCTCGACGACATCGCGGGACTCGGATTCCGGCGCCCGTTCTATGGTCTGGCGCTGACGGTCTGCATGTTCTCGCTGTCGGGGCTGCCGCCAACCGCCGGCTTCATCGCGAAGTTTTACATTTTCAAAACTGCCGTCGATTCAGGCCATCTCACCATCGCCTTGATCGGCATTCTCACCAGCATCGTGTCGGTTTACTACTATCTGCGCGTGGTGTATTTCCTCTACATGAAAGAGCCGCCGGAACGCGATGCTGTTCCTGTCGGCGGCATCTTCGCCACCGGCGCGCTCGCCATTTCCATCATTGGAATCTTCGTGATCGGCCTCTTCCCCACCCCATTGTTCGAGATGGCGGGAGCGGCCGCGCGCGCATTTCTGCCCTAGGCCCATGAGCCAGAACACTCCGACCAACGATCGCGATGTCATATCCGAGCTGACGACCGGTCGCTTGTCGGTTTATCTCCGCTGCCTCACCTATCTCGAATCGAACGGACAGCAGACCGTCTCCTCGGCGGAGCTCGCAGAGCGATTCCATCTCAACTCCGCGCAGATTCGAAAGGACCTCGCCTGCTTCGGCGAGTTCGGAACGCGCGGCGTCGGCTACAACGTCTCGCGCCTCAAGGAGCACCTCGTCCGCGAGCTCGGCATCGATCGCGGCCGCAATGTCGTCATCGTCGGCGCCGGCAACCTCGGCATGGCACTCGCGGATTATCGCGGCTTCAATGACAACGGATTCCGCATCGCGGCGCTCATCGACGTCGATCCCGGAAAAATCGGACGCACGTCGCGGACTGGAATCCCGGTTGTTGCCTATTCCGAGCTGAAACGCATCTGTCGCGAACAGAACGTGGAGATCGGAATCATCGCTGTCACCGCTCAAGCCGCGCAGGAGGTCTACGACTCACTGGTCGACGCCGGTCTAAGCGCGATTCTGAACTTTGCACCGATCCAGTTGCGCACGGACGAACACGTGAAGCTCAAGAGCGTGGATTTGCGCATCAACCTCGAATCGCTCTCGTTCTACTTAAAGAGCGTTGAAGACGGCGTGAGCTAGGTCCCCTTCTGCCTTCTGCCTTCTGCCTTCTGCCTTCTGCCTTACGATGCGGCGGCGCCGCTCGACTGCGCTGCCGCCAAGGTCGCTGACATA
>DATBSF010000055.1:0-13307 GCA_036559905.1 Thermoanaerobaculia bacterium
CAGCTATCGCGCGATGCTCAACTCGATGGACTCCAAGCAGGATGGCGAGACCGTCAACTACATCAAGGACAAGATCCGATCGGCGGTCTGGCTGATCAAGTCACTCGATCAGCGCCAGCGCACGATCTACAAAGTCGCGGAGTCGATCGTCAAGCATCAGCGCGAGTTTCTGGAGAAGGGCATCGACTATCTCCGTCCGCTGGTCCTGCGCGACGTGGCGGACGACATTCAGATGCACGAGTCGACGGTGTCGCGCGTCGTCTCGAACAAATACATGCATACACCGCGTGGACTCTTCCTGATGAAGTACTTCTTCCACAGCGGGATCGATTCCGACACTGGCGAAGACATTTCGAGCCTGACCGTCAAGAAGAAGATTCAGAGCTTCATCGAGGCCGAGGATCCACGGAAGCCGTTGTCAGATTCCAAAATCATGAAGATTTTGAACGACGAGGGCATTAACATTGCGCGCAGAACCGTGGCCAAATATCGCGATGAGCTGAACATTCCTTCCTCCACGGATCGCAAGCAAATCTTCTGATCAAGAGAGGCCCCTCTATGGCAACCGGCATCATCGGTCGCAATTTCGAAGTCACCCCTGACATCCGCGATCTGATCGACAAGAAGCTTGGCCGGATCATCAAGAAGCTCTTCGATGACGTCATCGAATACCGTTGCGTGCTCCAGCACGAGAAATACCGCTACATCTGCGAGATCCTGATCGTCGGCAAGGAACACGACGTGAAGGCGGTCCAGGAATCCGACAAGTCGATGGCCGACGCGATCAACAAGACCATCGATCATCTCAAGGGGCAGGCGCAGAAGAACCGCAAGAAAATCCGCGACCATCACCGCAAAGACGGCAACGACGCCAAGGCCGACCGCGTCAGCGACTGGACGGTGCAGGTGATCGATCCAAGCAAGATCCGTCTTACGGGCGACAACAACCGGCCGCGGATCATCAAGACCAACAGCCTGCCGATTCGGCCGATGTCGATCGAAGAGGCCGCGTTGCGACTCGACGAGTCGAAGAACGAGTTCATCGTCTTTCGCGATCTCGATACCGACAAGGTGTCGGTGATTTACAAGAGGCGAGACAAAAACCTCGGACTGATCGCGCCGGAGTTTTAGTTCACCACAGAGGTACAGAGAGCACAGAGAGGGGCACGACGCACGGATGTTTCGCCGCCGCGAACACCCACCCGCCGCAACCTTTTCGCATCTGGCCTGTTACGATTCTTCCCATCGCGAGCCTTTCGCCCGTTATCCGTCACGGCGGGTCATTCGAGGGAGGGGCGGGTGGGGCTCAATTCTGAGTTAGACCGCCGAATGAGCCAGCGCTTTGATGGTTACGGAACTTGCTCTTCCGGCCACCGTTTTCCCTACATGCTCGTTCACAACGGACTCAACCACACCGCGTACGCCTACTGCGATGCGTGTGGCATGACCACATTGGTAGGCGGCTGGGACGATACTAGAAAGCCAGCAGCAGCGCCGCTTCGCATCCAAGGACCTATTCAACCTGAGACCGAGCCGTGGCTTGCGCCGTGCCCCTGCGGTGGTCACTTCACGGCCACGGCCGAGCCTCGTTGCCCCGAATGCCACGCCACGTTGTCTGCCGACGCCGCTTCGACTTTCATCGAGAAGAATGCGCCCGGAACCAAGAAAGGGTGGCGGTGGCAGCGCTCTTGGCATGGTATGTATTGCATCGTCATCGCGAATCGCTTGGTTCAAAACAACTGGTTACGCGAACCAGCAGATCCCTCGGCGGTCTAACTTGCGCCTGCAGCGGACGTGAAGAGATGATCACTCGAGATCAGATGCCAGACGACAACTCCCAGCTACGTTACGTCAACGTCACTTTTCCGTTCCTGGATCCCGACTCGGCCGAGTCCTGTCCGGAGCCCATGGACTCTATCGTCGAATACCTTCGGATGGAGTCTACTGACGGCGACGATGCCAAAGCGGAGCAGCTTGCTTTTGTCCGAACTGCACAAGTCGCTGACACCCGTTACTGGATTTGGCGTTTTCATGAGAAGGACGGGGCGGAGTGCTTCGTCACAGTAGCCGTTTCCCCCGACGGCACGGTGTGCACGGGTTATGACGAGAACTACTATTCGCTAACGCCGGAGCAATTCATCCTGGGGGACTACCACAATGTCTTCTAGCAAGGCGCCGCCAACCCGTGGGTGCTGCGTGGCTGAAGCGCAGGTCCGCAGGACGGACGCAATAGGAAAGAGGCGTTCGCCGCTGAGGCTCAACTTTGAACAGCAACACTGATGGCGGGCGGAGCATCGTCACGGAGAGGGAAGGAAGCATGAGCGTTGGGGTGATCGGAGGCATTGTCACTGTTTTCCTCGTGGCTTTCCTCTACATCTGGACGCAACGGAAAAAGAAGTAAACGCCGGTCAGGATTGGCAACCGGCCACCGTCAACCGGCCACCGGGTTTACCATGGTGGCGTGGACCAGGAAGACTTCCTTCAGACCACGGTGCGCTCGCTCGTTTCGGGCGATCTCGATGATCTCGCGCTGAAGCTGATCACCGGCGACGACGGTCTCGACCGCACCATCCTGCGCCCGCGCGTGCAGAAGCCCGGTCTCGCGTTCGCCGGCTACTACGAATACATCAAGCCGTGGCGCGTGCAGATCATCGGCGAATCGGAGACGAAGTATCTGCAGTCGTTGCCGGCACGCCTGCGCGAGAAACGCGTGCGCGACGTCGCGGCGCTCGACGTCTCGTGCTTCATGGTCACGAAGGGCATCACGCCGCTCGACGAGTTCAAACAGGAGTGCGAGAAGCGCTCCGTGCCGCTCTTTTCAACGCCCGCGCTCTCCTCGGTCGCCATCACGCGAACGACGTACTTCCTCGAAGAAACGATGGCGCCGAAGGTCACGATGCACTCCGGTCTGCTCGACGTCTACGGCATCGGCGTCCTTCTCATCGGTGACAGTGGAATCGGAAAGAGCGAATGCGCGCTGGACCTGATCTATCGCGGCCATCGCCTGATTGCCGACGACATGGTGATTGTGAAGCGCCATCCGAACGATGTTCTCCTCGGATATTCGAATGACCTGCTGCGCCACCACATGGAGTTGCGCGGGATCGGAATCATCGACATCAAGGATCTCTTCGGCGTCGCATCGACACGCGATGTGAAGCCGATCGATCTCGTCGTGCGGCTCGAAAAATGGGTCGAAGGCACCGAATACGATCGCCTCGGAATCGTTGGGGAGAGTTTCGATCTGCTCGGCGTCTCGAAGCCGTACGTGCGGCTGCCGGTCGCCTCCGGACGCAACCTCGCCCTGTTGGTTGAGATCGCCGCGCGCAATCACCTGATGAAGCTGCAAGGCTACGACTCCGCGCGCGAATTCACCCGCCGTATTGACGAGCAGATCGCGAAGCAGGGCACGCCGTCCTCGGATCAGCTTCCCGCGACGAACAACGAAGAGGTTGCCAGCTCCGCGCTTCGCAGCGTTCACACACGGACCCGTTTCCACCCGGATGTGCTGGACAGAACCCGCCGTCAACGATAAAAAGCGCCGCGAAGGAGTTCTCATCATGCGACTTCGCTCGCTATTGCTCATCGTTTTGGCATTCGTTGCCTGCCAGAAAAACGAAACAACCGCCACGGATACGACGCCCACCGCGCCGCCGACAACGTCTGCGGCAGCCAAGCCTCCGCAGATCAGCGAGGGACTGCAAACGCCGGAATCGGTTTTGTACGATCCCGATCAGGACGTCTACTTCATCAGCAACATCAACGGTCAGCCGCTGGCGGCCGATGACAACGGTTACATCTCGCGCGTCGATCCGGAACGGCTGCAGGGCGAGATGAAGTGGATCGACGGCAGCAAACCGAACGTGACATTGAACGCGCCAAAGGGTATGGCCATCGTCGGCGACACGCTTTATGTCACCGACATCTCAATCATCCGCAAGTTCAATCGCAAGACCGGGGCGCCGGAAGGCGAGATCGGGATCATTGGAACGACTTTTCTGAATGACGCGGCCAGCGACGGGACGAGCATTTACGTGTCCGATACCGGCATGAAAGCGGGAAAGGACGGAAAGTTCGAGCCCAGTGGAACCGATGGCATCTGGAAAATCACCAGCGGCACAAGACCGGAAAAGATCGCAAGCGGTGCGGATCTCAAAGCCCCGAACGGCGTCGTCTTCACCGGCGGAAAACTATGGGTCGTATCGTATGGAGCGAACGAGCTGTATCAAATCGACAACGGAAAAAAGACGAACGTCATGGCGATGCCGAAAGGCGGCCTCGACGGACTCGTGGCGCTCACCGACGGCTCGTTCCTCGTTTCGAGCTGGGATGGCAAAGCCGTGTATCGCGGAAAACCGGGCGGCGCTTTTACTCCGATCGTCGAGAACGTCAATGCGCCGGCCGACATCGGCTACGACACAAAGCGGAACCGTCTGCTCATCCCGCATTTCATGGATAACATCATTACGATTCACAATGTGCAGTAGGTGGTAAATCGTCCCGAATATCTCGTGATCATCACGGGCCTCTCCGGCTCCGGGAAAAGTTACGTCCAGTCGACGCTCGAAGACCTCGGCTTCTACTGCTGCGACAACCTGCCCATCCATCTGATCGAGGCGTTCCTCGAAGAGGTCTCCTCACATCAGAACGCGTCGCGAATCGGCATCGTCGTCGACGTGCGCACGCACGACTTCGCCACGGTCTTTCCGAATTTCTATCGCGACCGCATTCAGAAACTCGTCCCGAACGTCATCCTCATCTTTCTCGAGGCCACCGACGAAGTCCTCGCGCGACGGTATTCCGAAACGCGACGTCCGCATCCACTCGCGAAGGATCTGCCGGTCATGGAGGCGATCCAGACCGAGCGTGAAGCGCTGACCGAAGTGAAGTCGCTGGCGAATTTCGTGCTGGATACGTCGCAGTTCTCGAT
Source organism: Thermoanaerobaculia bacterium (assembly GCA_036559905.1). Lineage (GTDB taxonomy): Bacteria > Acidobacteriota > Thermoanaerobaculia > Gp7-AA8 > Gp7-AA8 > Gp7-AA10. Next base: position 4,931 of record DATBSF010000055.1, read on the forward strand.
TCATGAGTTGAAAGCGGAAGTCGTACGGCGGTTCGGTTTGCCGAGCTACACGCCGTCGATGCTGGTCACGATCATTACATTCGGATTCAAATTCAGCCTGCCTTACAACCTCGATCTGCTGTTCGACGTGCGATTTCTGCCGAACCCGCATTTCGTGGAGAAGCTGCGTCCGAAAACGGGGCTCGACGCAGAAGTTATCGAGTATCTGGAACAGCAGTCGGAGTACGAGACGTTCTACGCGAAGCTGCTCGACTTCATCATGTTCGTTTTGCCCAGTTACCAGCGCGAGATGAAGAGCTATCTGACCATCGGCATCGGCTGCACCGGCGGCAAACATCGATCGGTGGCGATCGGCCAGCGCCTGGGCGAGGACATCGAGCGCGCCGGCTATGCGGTCGAGATCGTTCACCGCGACTTCAAGAGATAAGTTCCTGGTTCCGAGTTCTTAGTTCTTAGTGGAACGAACCTAAGAACTAAGAACCAGGAACTAGGAACCAAGAACTATGCTCTATGATGCCCTCGCAGGGGAGGTAAGCGATTGATTGGTGCCTTGATCGTGACTCACGGCAGGCTCGCGAATGAGCTGCTGAATGCAGCGCAGAAAATCGAAGCGAAGGCCGGAGTCATGGAAGCAGTTCCTTTGGAGTGGACGGACAGCGTCGAGGAGTCCCGCGAGAAAATCCGGAAGGCGCTCGATCGCATCGGCGATGCCGAAGGCGTCATCATCTTCACCGACATGTTCGGCGGCACGCCCAGCAACATCAGCCTGTCGTTTCTCGAAAAAGGACGGGTGGAGATCGTCACGGGAGTCAATCTGCCGATGGTCGTGAAATTCGCGACGATGCAGCACGATGCGAAAGATGTCAGCTCGCTCGCGCACGTCATCTGCGAGAAAGGTTCGAAAGCGATCCGGGTCGCCTCGGATCTGCTGTCGGCGGAAAAGCGAGCGGCCGGTTGATCTCGCGCGACATCGAGATCAAGAACAAGCTGGGTCTGCACGCACGCGCCGCCGCAAAACTCGTTCATTGCGCGGCCCGTTACAAATCGGACATCAAAGTCCGCAAAGGCGACGAGGACGTCGACGGCAAGAGCATCCTGGGCATCCTGCTGCTGGCGGCCGGCCGCGGCACTGTCATCACGGTGACGGCCAACGGCGAAGACGAAAAAGAGGCTGTGGACGCGATCGAGAAGCTCATCGACGCCAAATTCGACGAAGTAGAATGAGCAGACCATGCTCGCCGATCGGGCCACCCAACTCACCCCGCCCAGGCGGAACGATGTCCGAACATACAAGGGCATCGGCGTTTCGCCCGGGATCGCGATCGGCCGTGGCGTAATCATCGAGCGGCGCGAGGCGTCTGTTTTTCGCGTCCCGATTCGCGAGGAAGACGTCCCCTCGGAAGTGAATCGCTTCCTGGAGGCACTCGAAAAGACCCGCGACGAGCTGCAGGATCTCAAGCAGAAAGTCAGCCGCTCGATGGGCGAAGAATACGCGTCGATCTTCGAAGCGCACGCGATGATGGTCGGCGATCCGTCATTCGCCGACAAAGTCGTGCAGAAGATCGAGTCGGAACAGGTCAATGCCGAATGGGCGCTGGGCGAAGTGCAGGAAGAGCTGCAGGCGCGCTTCAAGAGCTTCGACGACGAATACCTGCGTGAACGCGAAGCGGATGTGAAGGACGTCGCCGATCGCGTACAGACAAATCTGCAGGGAATCGCGCACCACGATCTTTCCGAGATCAAGCACGACGTCATCATCCTGGCCGACGACCTCACGCCATCCGCCACGATCCATTTCAATCGCCGCCCGATCGTTGGGTTCGCGACCGAGGCGGGGGGGAGGACGTCGCATACATCGATCATCGCGAAGTCGCTCTTCATGCCGGCCGTCATCGGCGTTCCGCGGCTGACGAAAATCATCGACAACGACGAGATGGTGATCGTCGACGGCTATGAAGGCACGCTGATCGTCAATCCGACGCAGGCGATGATCGCCGAGTATCAGAGCCGCGTTCTGCGCCACGAAGAAGCGGAGACGAAGCTTCTCGAGAATCGCACGCAGCCGGCGGTCACCAAAGACAATCACCAGATTACGCTGCAGGCGAATATCGAGCTGGTGGAAGAGCTCAAGGATGCGATCCGGTTCGGAGCGGAAGGCATTGGCCTCTACCGCTCGGAATTTCTCTACATGTCGAAGAGCCCTCTGCTACCGACCGAAGAGGAGCATCTACAGCTCTATCGCGCGCTGGCGGAAGGGCTCGCGCCGCGCGACTGCGTCATCCGCACCTTCGACCTCGGCGGAAAAAAACTCGCGCGCGAAGTCATTGGATCGCGCGAAGACAATCCGGTCCTCGGCCTGCGCGGACTGCGGCTGTGCATGAAACATCGCGACATGTTCAGCACGCAGCTTCGAGCGCTTCTTCGCGCCTCGGTTGTCGGAAATTTGAAGATCATGTTTCCGCTCGTCTCGGGCGTGCAGGAATTGCGGCAGGTGAAATCACTCATCCGCGAGTTGAAGGACGACCTCGATGGCGAAGGCCTCGAATACAACCCGAACCTCAAGATCGGAATCATGATCGAGGTCCCATCGGCTGCGCTGATCGCCGACATCCTGGCGCAGGAGGCCGACTTCTTCGCGATCGGAACGAATGATCTGATCCAGTATTCGCTGGCGATCGATCGCTCGAACGAGAATGTCAGCTATCTCTACGAGCCGCTGCATCCGGCACTGCTGCGTCTGATCAAGGGCGTGATCGATGCCGGCAAGGCCGCCGGAATCCCGGTGTCGATGTGCGGCGAGATGGCCTCCGATCCGATCTACGCCGTCGTCCTCATCGGCCTCGGCCTCGACATCTTCTCGATGAATCCGTCGTCGATTCCGATCATCAAGAACATCGCGCGCTCGGTGCGTTATCGCGACTGCCGCCGTATCGCGGAGATGGCGCTCCAGAAAAAGACGGCGCAGGAGATCGAGGAGTTCGTCATCGAGAGCGTCGCGATGCGATTTCCGGAAGGACTCATCAACAAAAGCGTATGAGCCACGAGGATCTTTTTCAGCACAAAGACGTGCGCCGGGTCCCGAAACCGTGGGGCTACGAGCTGATTTTCGCGAAGACCGGGAAATATGTAGGTAAAATATTGCATATTAATCGTAATGAAACGCTTAGTCTCCAGTATCACGAAATGAAAGAAGAGACTCTGTACGTTGTGCGAGGCGAGTTGAAACTGACGGTCGAGTACGATGGTGATCGTCGCGAGCTGTCGCTGCGGGAGGGTCAGGCCTTTCACGTCCCGCCGCGGCTGATTCATCGGATGGAAGCGGTGGAGGATACGGACGTCGCGGAAGTCTCGACCCCCGAGCTGGACGATGTCATTCGGCTCGAAGATCGATACGGTCGCGCCGGAACGTCAACGCCATGAAGAAACTGATCGTGATCGCGATGCTTTGCGCCGCAGCCGCAATGGCCCAGGAAAAACCTGAGGACTCGCCGCTCGTCAAAGCCGCGAAAGCGAGCGGCGGGCCGAAAAAGAAACCGACGAAGAAAGTGATCACCAACGCCGACGTCAAGAAATCGAAAGGCAACCTGGTCGTCCTTCCGCCAAAACCGGGTGACACGGCAACAAAGACGCCGGCGCCCGAACCACAGAAGACTTCACTGCAAAAGCAGGATGAGCAGCGCAAGGCATCCGGCAGCGCGTCGATTCGCGTCATGACGGCTGAGAAAAAAGTCGGCGAGCTCGAAAAAGAATTGCGGCGGATCGAAGATATGTATTACGCCGAAAACGATCCGAATTATCGCGACAAGACGATTACCGACCGATTCAATCAGACCAAGAGGCAGCTCGACGACGCGCGCAAGGAGCTCGCCGATGCGCGCGACGCGCAAAAGATCACGGGCCTCGTCCGATCGCAATGAGCAAAACGTTCTTCATCGAAACATGGGGCTGTCAGATGAATGATCTCGACAGCCAGCGCCTCTCCGGCAACTTGAAGTTGCGCGGATACCGGCGGGTCGATGACGAGCGCCAGGCGGACCTGATCCTTCTCAACACGTGCTCGATCCGCGAGAAAGCCGAAAACAAAGTCTATTCGCGCCTCGGCGCGCTTCGCGAGCTGAAGAGCGACAGGGTGAAGATCGGCGTCTGCGGATGCGTCGCGCAGCAGGAAGGGGAGCGGATCCTCTCGCGCGCGCCGTGGGTCGACTTCGTGATGGGCCCCGGAAACGTCGGGCATCTGGATGCCGTCCTGGCGGGCGGAAGAAGCATCGCAATCGATTTTCCGGAAGATCGCCGCTACGACTACCTGACCGTCGATCGTCCGTCGGCGACCAAGGCGCAGGTCACGATCATCGAAGGCTGCAACAAGAACTGCACGTTCTGCATCGTGCCGACCACGCGCGGCCGCGAAGTCTCGCGTCCGTTCGATGACGTGCTCGCCGAAGTGCGTGCAAGCGGTCGAGTCGAGATCGAGCTGTTAGGCCAGACAGTGAATGCCTATCGCTGCCCGATCAGCGGGCGCGATTTCGGCGCGCTGCTCTCCTCCGTCGCGGAGATCGACGGCGTCCGCCGTCTGCGGTTCATGACGTCGCATCCGGCCGAGGTGAATGACAGCATGATCGCGGCGATGCGCGATCACGCGAACATCTCGCGCTATCTCCACCTGCCGGTGCAGTCGGGATCGTCGCGCATTCTCCGCCGCATGAAGCGACTCTACACACGCGAGAAATATCTCGAGACCATCCAGCGCATTCGGGAAGCAATCCCCGAGATCCATTTCTCGACTGACATCATCGTCGGATTTCCAGGCGAGACTGAAGAAGACTTCCAGCAGTCGCTCTCGCTCATCGAGCAGGTGCGCTATCCGTCGCTCTTCGCGTTCAAGTATTCGCCGCGTCCCGGAACGGCGGCGCCGAGAATTGGCGAGCCGGTGGACGAGGATGTGGCGGATGAGCGTCTCGCGCGCCTCTTCGCGCTGCACGAAGAGATCAAGAATCAGCGACTCCAGTCCTATCGCGGACGCGTCCTGCCGGTGCTCGTTGAAGGACCGAGCAAGCACGATCCGGAGATGCTCTCGGGCCGCACCGATGACAATTTTGTTGTGAATTTCGTCGCTGACCCGTCAACCCCCCTCGGGAGTATGCTTGGGGTGCGCATCGATCAGGCGCAGCACCACACACTCCGCGGGGAGGCGGTATGACCCAACTAGTCGCGATGTCGATCAAAGGTTTGATGCTCGATCCGGTGTCGAACTCGCCGATCGTCGTGCTCAAGGATGAGGACGAGAAGTTCTTCCTTCCGATCTGGGTCGGGATCTTCGAGGCCAACGCCATCGCCCTGCAGCTCGAAAACGTGACCACGCCGCGTCCGATGACGCACGATCTCCTCCGCAACATGATCTCCGAGCTCAACGCGCGCGTGATCCGCGTGGTGATCAACGACCTTCGGGATTCGACCTTCTTCGCGCAAATTCGGGTGCTGACCGGAGAAAAAACGCTCGAGCTGGACGCGAGGCCGAGCGATGCCATCGCCCTCGCGCTGCGGACCGAGGCGCCGATCTTCGTCGAGCAGGCGGTGCTAGATCAGGCGCAGACGATCACCCCCGACGGCGAGGATCAGGACGAGAAAGTCAAGAAATGGTTCGAAAACCTCGACAACGAGGACCTCGGCAAGTACAAGATGTGAGGAAGAAGTGCCGAGTGCCGAGTGTCGAGTCACACCCGATCTTCTTCTCGGCACTCGGCACTCGGCACTCTTGTTACAATTGCTTCGTCCTAGATGATCATTACCGTCGCCAACCAAAAGGGCGGAGTTGGTAAAACTACCACCGCCATCAACCTCTCCGCCGCTGTCGCCAACAAAGGTTTCAAAACGCTGCTGATCGATCTCGATCCGCAGTCGAACTCCACCATGAGCTACGTCGATCCGCGCTCGGTGACGAAATCGATGTTCGACGTCATGGTCAGCGAGGAGCTCGCGTTCAAGGACGTCGTCGTGCCGACGCGCGTCCCCAATCTTTTTCTCGCGCCGTCGAAGATCGCGCTCGCGAAACTCGAATCGAAACTGATCGGCGAGATCGACGGCCCGTTCCGGCTCAAGGACAAGATGAAGGACACCGCGAACCAGTACGACTACATCTTCATCGACACGCCGCCGACGCTCGGAATGATCACCGTCAACGCGCTGGTGGCCTCGACGCACGTGCTGGTACCGATTCAGTCGTCGTACTTCGCGCTCGAAGGAACCGACGATCTGCTCGAGACGATTGAGAAGATCAAAGCGCGTCCCAATCCCAATCTGCAGCTGCTCGGTGTCGTGATCACGATGCACGACAAGCGGACGACGCTGGCGCGCGACATCCACGAGCAGATCGGCGAGGTCTTCGGCGACCGCCTGTTCAACACGATCATCACGAAATCGATTCGCCTCGAGGAGAGCCCGGCGTACAAGGAATCGATCTTCACGTTCGCGCCGAAATCGAGCGGCGCGATGGAGTATTACTCGCTCAGTGAGGAGATTTTGTCTCGTGTTTGAAGCAAACGATGAACGCGGAACGATGAACGATGAACGCCGCCGCCCTGTTCATCGTTCATCGTTCATCGTTCATCGTTGAGGACTCTATGGCTATGAAACGAGGTCTACCGGAGCGCGCGAGCATGCGCCACGACGCGCACTTCGTCGAAGAGCTGACGCGCCGATCCGGACGCCACATCGGATCGATGATCCCGCTCGATCTCATCGAACCCAACACCGAGCAGCCGCGCACCGCGCTCGGCAACATCGAGGAGCTGGCGGCGTCGATCCGCGAAAAGGGAGTGCTCGAGCCGATTCTCGTGCGTGCCACCGGACCGAATCACTATCAGATCATCTCCGGCGAGCGCCGTTTCCGCGCGGCAGGGCTGGCGGGACTCGACGAGATTCCGGCCATCGAGCTCGATGCCAACGACCAGGAGACGCTCGAGATCGCGCTGGTGGAAAACATCCAGCGCAAGGACCTGACGCCGTTCGAAGAAGCGGAAGGACTGATGGTGCTGCAACAGAAATTCGGCTACACGCACGATCGCATCTCGCAGGTGATCGGCAAGTCGCGCTCGACGGTCACCGAGACGCTGCTGATCAACGACATTCCCGATCGCATCCGCGCGATGTGCCGCGAGGCGGGCGTGTCGAGCAAGTCGATCCTCGTGCAGATCGCGCGCGCCGGAAACGAGCAGGCGATGGCGGAGGCGCTCCGCCGTCTGGCCGCCGGCGATCTGTCCCGCGAACAGCTCCGCAAGGAAACGAAGAACACACCGAAGAAAGCCGGCCGTCCGAAGAACTTCACTTTTCAGTTCAAGGACAAATCGCTGCCGTACAGCCTGAATTTGTCGTTCCGCAAGCCGAAAGTGGAGAAAAGGGAAATTATCGACGCGCTGCGCGATTTGCTGCGGCGGCTCGAGAAAGAGAACTAGAAGGCAAGTTCGAAGTTCGAGCCTCTTGACACGCCCGCCCTCCCGCCCATATCCTCCACGACCAACAGGCACCGCATCACGATGGCAATGGGCCGAATGGTGATGCGCCGCCCGGGCGCTGACGCGTAAGCTGCGTCTTCGACCCGGGTCCCTCCGCGTTTTTCTCTCACTCACGCAAAGAACATTGGAGGAGGGGACGCATGTCCTACCGATTCGACACACTGGCGATCCACGCCGGTCAGCCTAACGACGCAGCGACCGGCGCGGTCACTGTTCCGGTTTATCAGACCTCGACATATCAGCAACTCGAGCCGGGCGTCAGCCGCGGCTACGACTACTCGCGCACCGGCCATCCGACACGCCACGCGCTCGAAGAAAACCTGGCGGCGCTCGAGGGCGCGCGCTACGGCCTGGCGTTCTCCAGCGGAATGGCCGCGATTCACAACGTGCTCTCGACGCTGAGCGCCGGCGATCACGTCGTCGCGACGCAGGATCTCTACGGCGGCGCGTGGCGCATCTTCACGAAGTACTTCGCGAAGTTCGGCATCGCATTCACGTTCGTCGATACGACCGATCTCTTCGCGGTCGAGAACGCGATTCATGACACGACGCAACTGCTGTGGCTCGAGACGCCATCGAACCCGCTGCTGAAGGTGACTGACATCGCCGCCTGCGCCGCGATCGCGCGCCGTCACGGCGTTCGCACGGTCGTCGATAACACCTTCGCGACGCCGGTGCTGCAGCAGCCGCTGGCGCTCGGCGCGGACGTGGTCGTGCATTCGACCACCAAGTACATCAACGGCCACAGCGACTGTCTGGGCGGTTGTACTGTTACAAACGATGTTTTGTTCTATGACAATATGAAGTTCTTCCAGAACGCGATCGGCGCCGTTCCGGGACCGCAGGATTGCTTCCTCATTCTTCGCGGA
>DATBSF010000056.1:0-1551 GCA_036559905.1 Thermoanaerobaculia bacterium
CTGCGACACCTGCGAAGGCGCCGGCACGGTCAGCATCGACATGCAGTTCCTCGCTGACGTGGAAGTCGTCTGCGAGAAATGCGGCGGCCGACGCTTCAACGAACAGGTGATGAAAGTCACCTATCGCCACAAGAACGTGAACGACATTCTCAACATGACCGTCGATGAGGCGATGCGTTTCTTCGTCGACAAGCGCGCGATCCTCAAGCGACTCGTCTCATTGCGTTCCGTCGGCCTCGGATATCTGCGGCTCGGTCAGTCGACCGCGTCACTCTCCGGCGGCGAAGCGCAGCGTCTGAAACTCGCATCGTTTCTTTCCGAGCACGCGAAGTCGGAAGCCCGCCGGCTGTTTCTCTTCGATGAACCCACCACCGGTCTGCACTGGTCCGACGTCGATCAACTGATCAAGACTTTTCGCGATCTGATCGAGCGAGGCAATTCAGTGGTCGTTATTGAGCACAATCTGCAGCTTATTGAGGCCGCTGATTACGTCATCGATCTCGGCCCCGAGGGTGGCGACGGCGGCGGCGAAGTGGTTGCGGTCGGGACGCCGGACGAGATTGCGTCGAATCCGCGCAGTGTGACAGGGAAGTATCTGGCGTCGATGTCGCGCTTGCCCGTAAGTCGCTGATCCCGCTATACAATGGCCCGCCGAATGCAGGCGAGGAGGCTCTGATGACTACGACTCCGCAGGAGTTCCCAGACGTCGTCCACCCCGAGCTTCAACTCGTTACACCGGTCCCATTCGAACCTTACATCCCGGCAACGACTGAGCTGCGCGAGCTGACGCCGATTCCCGTCATCATGGGAACAATCCTCGGCGCGATCTTCGGCGCGTCGTCGCTCTATCTCGTTCTCAAAGTCGGACTCACGGTCAGCGCGTCGATTCCGGTGGCCGTCATCTCGATCACGTTGTTCCGCATCCTTTCGAAGTTCGGCATGCGAGACGCGACGATCCTCGAGAACAACATCGTGCAGACAGCCGGCTCGGCGGGTGAGTCGATCGCGTTCGGCGTCGGCGTCACGATGCCCGCGATTCTGATCCTGGGCTTCGATCTCGAATTCACGCGCGTGATGCTCGTCGCGGTCCTCGGCGGACTCCTCGGCATCCTGATGATGATTCCCCTGCGTCGCGCGCTCATCGTCGCGCAGCACGGACTGCTGAAGTACCCCGAAGGCACCGCGTGCGCTGAAGTGCTGAAGGCCGGCGCGTCAGAAGAATCGCGGCAGGCAGCATCGGAAGGCGCCAAGCGCGAGATGGAAGCGTTAGGCGGCGCCACCACCAGCGCAAAGACGATCTTCACGGGATTCGGAATCGGACTTCTCTACAAGAGCGCGATGGTGGCGTTCCGCGGATGGAAAGACACGCCCGAAAAGCGTTTCGGACCGCCATTTGACGGCGGCTCGGTCGCGTCGGAGATCTCGCCCGAGCTTCTCGGCGTCGGCTACATCATCGGTCCGCGCATAGCATCGATCATGTGTGCCGGCGGCGTGCTGGCGTACCTGGTGCTCATTCCGGCGATCAAGTACTTCGGAGCTGGTCTGGGGACT
>DATBSF010000057.1:0-3944 GCA_036559905.1 Thermoanaerobaculia bacterium
GTGGTACCACGCGGTTCGATCGGACCGCGTAGAAGCCGATCGCGTCGCCGTCGCGATGCAGACGGCTTCGCATCCGATAGTTGAGCGGCGAAGGATGCATCGCGATCGGCGGATGGCTCTGCAACTTTCCTATTCGACGCAAGGATTCGCGAAGGATGTGCTCCTTCGCGCGCAACTGCGCGTCGAGGCGCAGCGCCGTCCAGTTGCAGCCACCGCACTCGTCCGTGATCGGACATGGCGCCGCGCGTCGCAACGGACTCCGAGTCATCAAGCGCACCAACTCCGCTCGCGCGAACCCCTTTTTCACCTCAGTCAGCCGAACGGTCGCGACATCGCCGGGATAGACACTGGAGGCGAAGATCGGGAAGCCATCGATGCGCGATAAAGCATCGCCGCCGGCCACCAGCTCCTGCGGCTCGATCGTGATCTCGTCGCCAACGTTCATGGTTCAGCGCTGAGGTGCAGATCGTCGAGCGTCATGCCCAGAAACCGCTGCTCGTACCAATCCCGCACAGACTCGAGGATGATCTCGTAGCTCGTTCCGTTCTCGCGGACGTTGGTCTGCATCCACGAAAAGCCGCCGAACCCGTGATCGATGACGAACGCGATCGCGGCCGGATCGGTCGTGCTGATCGATTCCGATCTTCCCTGCAGCGGAATCGTCGCCGTAAAGGGCCAATCGACCGGCTCGACCCAAGTGCTTCCCGGATAGAGCCGGAAGGTGATTTCCTTCGGACGGAATCGCGAGTACGTGGCGGGGATCTCTTCCCGGATGCGACTGAGCAGCCGTGGATACGGACCGCGGTGCGGGTGGCTGAGCACGGCCACCACGACTTCGTCATCGCCGTCGCGGTATCGGATGTACGCCATGCCGCCGTGCATCGAAATGAGTCCGCCGTTGCTGACCTTCAGGAGTTGCGACTGCTTCAGTAGGTCGTTGCGCGCGAGGTCGCGCCGCAGACGCTCGAGCCGTTTCTGCTCAATCGTTCCCTGCCAGTATCCTTCGTTGTCTCCAAACACGATCCGGCCGTCGGCGTAGATCTTCACCGCGGGCGGAAAGAGCATCGGCGGGCCGTGTCCTCCGTCGCCAAATCCGCCCATCCCATACTCGATCAGATTTCCGTCCTGGACGCCGGACCCACGCCCGTGTTTCGGCGCGGCGCGCCAGATCCCGGCGATTTTTTTCTCAAAAGCGGGAGGATCCGTCCACCCCGGCGCAGCTACTACTCCGAATTGAAACAGCCCTGCGCTGGCCAGAACTGGAGGTCGCGGAAACTTGCTGTTGATCGACGCATCGATGACGAACGCGATCATCGCCGGATCGGAGATGCTGACCGGATCGTCGCCGGTCGTTTCTTTGAGCTGCATGGAATCCGCGAAGGGCCACTCGAGCTCTTTGACACCCGGCAGTTGCGGCCACTCGAAAACGAAAAAGCGAACGTGCTCCGGCCGGAATGGCGATGTCGTGGCAGGCCGCTCTTCCTCAATGCGGTGGATGATCGCTTTCCAGTCGCGATCGAGCGCAATTCCGGGGGTGATCGCGATGGCTTCGTTCTCGCCATCGCGAAATCGGATGTACGAAAGCCCGCCGCCATGCGGAATCGGCTCGCGACTCGAGAATTCTACATAGCGCGTCGTCCGGAGCAGCGGTTCCCGCGCGAGATCGCTTTCGAGCTTCTGAATGCGATCGGGATCGATGTGCCCCTGCAGCGCCGATTGCTCGTCGATCAGCAGGACTCGGCCGTCGCGAAAGATCTTCATTCGCGGAAGATTCATCATCAGCTCGTCGCCGCTGAACGTGCCGAATCCGTACTCCACGAGATTGCCATCTTGCGCCACGGCGAGGGCCGGCGCGAGCAGCATCAGGGCGGCTGTGATAAAACGCCGCGCGCGATGAAAGTCCACGAGTACCAAGCTAAAGAGATTTTGCGCCGATACGGCGTGCCGACGCCACGGGGCATCGTGGTCGATCATCCCGAGGACGCGAGAGGAGCCGCGAAACAACTCGGTGGACGAGTTGTTGTGAAAGCGCAAATTCACGCCGGCGGGCGCGGAAAAGGCGGCGGAGTGAAGCTCGCCAAGGACGCCGACGAAGCCGCCGAGCTGACCAAGAAAATGATCGGCATGCGGCTGGTCACGCATCAGACCGGACCCGAAGGACGCGAAGTCCGCAAGGTCCTCATCGAAGAAGCCCTCAACATCGACCGCGAGCTCTACCTCGGCATCACGCTCGATCGCCGCATCGGGATGCCGGTGATCATGGCGTCGAAACAAGGCGGGATGGAGATCGAAGAAGTTGCGGCGCGCGATCCGAAGGCCATCCACCGCGAGCCGATCGACGCGATCCTAGGCGTCCAGCCGTTTCAGGCGCGCGGCGTCGCGTACGCGCTCGATCTGACTGGCGATGCTTACAAAAAATGCGTCAGCTTCGTGCAGAAACTGATGACGGCGTACATCCAGACCGATGCATCGCTGTTGGAGATCAATCCGCTCCTGATCACGAAGGAAGGCAACGTCCTGGCGCTCGACGCCAAGATGAACTTCGACGACAACGCGCTGTTTCGACATCCCGACATCGTCGAGATGCGCGATCTCAACGAAGAAGATCCGCTGGAGGTCGAAGCGTCGAAGTTCGGGCTGAACTACATCAAGCTCGATGGCACCGTCGGCTGCATGGTCAACGGCGCCGGCCTGGCGATGGCGACGATGGACATCATCAAGCTGGCCGGCGGCGAGCCGGCGAATTTCCTCGATGTCGGGGGTGGCGCGAGCGCGGAACAGGTCAAGAATGCTTTTCGTATCATTTTGAGTGATAAGAATGTGAAAGCAATTTTGATCAATATTTTCGGCGGCATCATGCGCGGAGATCGCATCGCGGAAGGCGTTGTGAGCGCGTCGCGTGAAGTTGGTCTGCCGGTGCCGGTCGTCGTGAGGCTCGAAGGAACGAACGTCGAGCTCGGAAAAGAGATCCTGGCGAAATCGGGACTGCCGCTGATCACCGCGGACGGGATGTGGGACGCGGCGCAGAAAGTCGTCGCGGCCGCGAAGAAGGGGCGCGCCTGATGGCGATCTGGGCCGACAAGAACACGCGCGTCATCGTGCAGGGCATCACCGGACGCGAAGGAACTTTTCACGCGATTCAGTGCCGGGACTACGGAACGAAAGTCGTTGGCGGAGTGACTCCCGGCAAAGGGGACACGACGCACGAGGGATTCGCGGTTTTCAACTCCGTGCGCGATGCGCGCGAAAAAGAAGGCGCGACCTGCTCACTGATTTTCGTTCCGCCGCCGTTCGCCGCCGACGCGATCATGGAAGCCGCCGACGCCGGGATCGAGTTGATCGTGTGCATCACCGAAGGCATTCCGGTGAACGACATGATGAAAGCGCACGATTTTCTGCGGAAGTCGGGGAAGCGTTCGCGCCTGATCGGACCGAATTGTCCGGGCCTCATCACGCCGGGGCAGGCGAAGATCGGCATCATGCCGGGACACATCCACAAACCGGGACCGATCGGAATCGTCTCGCGATCCGGAACGCTGACTTACGAAGCGGTCGGCCAGCTCACGAAATCGGGAGTCGGACAATCGACCGCGGTCGGCATCGGCGGCGATCCTCTACCCGGAACAAACTTCATCGATTGCCTCGCGGCATTCGAAAAAGATCCCGACACCAAGGCGATCATCATGATCGGCGAGATCGGGGGCACGGCTGAGGAAGATGCCGCGGCGTTCGTGAAAGCCAATGTGAAGAAGCCGGTCGTCGCGTTCATCGCGGGGCAAACCGCGCCGCCGGGGCGGCGGATGGGCCACGCCGGCGCGATCATCAGCGGCGGCACCGGTACTGCCGCCGAAAAAATGAAAGCGCTCGAGGGCGCTGGTATTCACGTTGTGAAATCGCCGGCGGATATGGGTAAACGAGCACTGGACGTGTCATCCCGAGCGTAG
>DATBSF010000058.1:0-4881 GCA_036559905.1 Thermoanaerobaculia bacterium
TTCGAATTAAGAATGAAGAATTGGCTCGGTTTTCATTCTTCATTCTTCATTCGAAATTCGAAATTCGAAATTTCATTTCGGTGAATTGAACAGCCCTCTCTTCAAAAACTCCCCGCGCCCCGGCTTGGCAACATATTTCCCATCCTCAATGACGACATCCCCCCGCGACAACACAGTCTTGGTCACGCCCTTGATCTTGAAACCCTCGTAGCACGAATAGTCGACATTCATATGATGCGTTTTCGCGCTGATCGTCATCTCCTCATCAGCATCGAAAATCACGATATCCGCATCCGAACCGACGGCGATCGTTCCCTTTCTCGGAAAGAGTCCGAAAATCTTCGCGGCCGCCGTCGACGTGATCTCCACGAATCGATTCAGCGAGATGCGACCCTCGGCCACACCGCCGTTGTAGATCAGCGACATGCGATGCTCGACGCCCGGTCCGCCATTCGGAATCTTCGAGAAATCGTTCTTGCCGAGCTCCTTCTGCTCCTTGAAACAGAACGGGCAGTGATCGGTCGAGATGACCTGCAGGTCATTGAACTTCAGTCCGCGCCACAGCTCATCCTGATTCCACTTCTCGCGAATGGGCGGCGTCATCACCCATTTCGCGCCTTCGAATCCCGGCTTTTCGTACACGTTGTAATCGAGGAAGAGATATTGCGGACAAGTCTCGGCGTACGCCGGCAGACCGTTGTCGCGAGCGCGCACGACTTCGTCGAGTGAATCGCTGCAGCTGAGATGGACGATGTAGACCGGCGCGTGCGCCATCTCCGCGAGCGCGATCGCGCGATGCACGCCCTCCGCTTCCGCTTTCGTGGGCCGCGTGAGCGCGTGATACTTCGGCGCCGTCTTTCCTTCGGCGATCGCCTTTTTGACGATCGCATCGATGACGACGCCGTTCTCCGCGTGCATGCAGATCAGTCCACCGGCGTCGCCGGCAACCCCCATCGCCTTGTAAATCGTTGCATCGTCGACGAGAAAAACGCCCGGGTACGCCATGAACAGTTTGAAGCTGGTGACGCCCTGGCGGATGAGCTCCTTCATTTCCGGTAGACGGTCGTCGGGGAGGTCCGTACAAATGAGATGGAAGCCGTAATCGATCGATGCCTTTCCTTCGGCTTTCTTGAACCAGACGTCGAGAGCCTGACTGAGCGCCTGCTCCTTGTACTGGACCGCGAAGTCGATGATGGTCGTCGTGCCGCCGAACGCCGCGGCTCGGGTTCCGGTTTCGAAATCGTCGGACGACGAAGTGCCGCCGAACGGCAGGTCCATGTGCGTATGCGGATCGATGCCGCCGGGAATTACCAGACGCCCTTTCGCGTCAATTTTCTTGTCGGCCTTGACATCGATTTCCTTGCCGATCGTCGCGATCTTGCCGTCTTCGATGAGGATGTCGGCGTTGTAGTCGTCGACTGCTGTCACAATGCGTCCGTTTCGAATCACGGTTCTCATCTTGCAGGCTCCTCGGAAAGAATCGTGATTGTAATCGTAACCATAAACATGAAACGAATCCTGATCTCTCTCACTCTCTCGATCGTCGCCGCCAACGCTTCCGCCGGAACTTACGTCATCACGTCGGAAGCTGATTCAGGACCAGGTTCACTGCGCCAGGGAATCCTCGACGCGAACTCCGGCGCATGCAGCGCGCCTTGCAGGATCAATTTCGGCGCGTTCAAGAACCGGATCCTGACCGTCGAGCCGCTGACGTTGCTGCCCGATATCACCGCGTACGGCGTCGGCATCTCGGCCGAGCCGCCGGGCTACGCCTGGACGCTCGAGATCAGCGGCAGGAAATTGACCGCCGGAAGCGGAATCCACTTTCGAGGAGTGAACGGCGGCGGCATTTCCGGTGTGATCATCAACGGTTTTCCCGGCAGCGGCGTCGTGATCGAGGACTCCGCGCGCGTCTCCGTCGGAGGGTGTGTCATCGGCCTCGATGCAACCGGCAATCGCCCCATTCCGAACGGTCAGAATGGCGTGACGATCGTGCACGCTCACGACATCTTCATCAACTCGAGCACGATCGGCGGCAATCTCGGCAACGGCATCTACGCCGTCGGTGCCAGCGACATCGGATTCGGTCTGTGCGTTATCGGCAAGAAGTACTTGCCGCAGGGGAGCGGCGAAACTCCGGTGCCAAATGCCGGATCGGGAATTGTTCTGGTCGACGTGCAGCGCGCCCAATTTCTAGGCAACACGATTACCAACAACGCCCTCGGCGGAGTCGTCATCGCGGGAACGACCACCGGTGCGCGGGTCGAGTCCATCGATTTACCCAGCGTGATCTACGGCAACGGTCTGCTCGCAATCGACATCGGATTTGACGGCGTCACCGAGCCGCGGCCGCTTGTGACTGTCGCGGAAACCAGCAACGGTTTCATGAAAGTGAAAGGCGAGGTGCACACTACGCCTGACACAACCGTCGCCGTCAACATTTTTTCTGCCGACACGACCGGTGCCTTCGGTAGCGCAGATGCGAAGAAGGCTCTTCCAGGAGCGAACGTGAAGAGCAATGCCGATGGCCTCGCGACCTTCGAGATTCGATTCCCGATGCAGACGGACCTGAGCGGTCAGTGGATTTCCGCGAGTGCCACGACAGTGGCGGGAGGAAGTCAGGAGCTGAGCGCGCCGATTCGAGCGGTCGTCAACAATCAGAACTTCACCGTCGTGAGCAACAGCGATTCGGGCGCGGGATCGCTGCGTCAGGCGATCCTCGACGCGAATGCGGCGCCGTGCGCGGCGAATTTTCCGTGTCTCATCAACTTCGCCGGCGACGTCCGCGTCATCTCGCCGCTTTCACCTCTGCCGCCGATCACGCGATCGGGAATCGTGATCGACGGGCAGAACACCGTCACGATCGACGGCACCCACTCGACTTCCGGCGCCGGCCTGACAATCGCCGGGCTGAGCGAAAACATTCTCGCGTCGGGCGTCCGTCGCATCGCCGTCCTCGGATTTCATGGTGACGGAGTCGTCATTGATGCGACGCAAGGATTCCAGGTTCTGAATCCTGTGATCAGCAACAGCACGATCGCCGGAAACATCGGAGCGGGCATTCGCGCGCGCGGCAACGTCCCGTTCGTTCACATCGGCACGTTTGCTTCCGGCAATCGCCTGGTCAACAACGCGATCCGATCGAACACTTCGCACGGCGTCGCTCTCGAAGGGGGGTTCTTCGAGCTCGACGCGAACACGATCACGTCGAACGGCGGTTCAGGGGTTTACATCGAGAGCAACGCGTTCGGACATCTCGAGCGCAACACGATCGCGTTCAACGGCCTGTCGGGAGTGTCGATGGCCAGTACGGATCCGCGGGCCTTCAAAGGCGTCATCACCAACTCGATTCATTCCAACCTCGGCCGCGCCATTGAGTTGCGCGAGGGTGTGCAGACCGCTGCCGAGAGTGCGCAGCAGACCCCGCCCGAGATCACATCGGCGACGTACGATCCGGCGACAAAAACCGGCACGATCACGGGATTCTTTACGCGCGTTACATCGGCGAACGGCTGGTACACGGTGCTCGATTTCGCGATGTCAACGTTTCCGGAGATCGGAGATCGAGGATCGTTCGAGACTCCTCTTTACGTGAATTACACCGTGAAGGAGGAGGCCAACGAACGCTACTCATTCCGCGGAACGACGCTTCAAACCGATCTTCGCGGCAAACGGATCTCTGCGACAGCGTCGCCGTTTATCTTCGAGGGATTCAAAGGCACGCCGCAGGATGACGTCTTCGGTCAGGGCTTCGTCTACGGCACGACGTCCGAGGTCAGCAAGGCGGTGCCGGTGGTGACGACTGGATGCACTGCCGATCTTCCGCATCCCGCCGGCGCGACCGCGACCGGGACAGGAGTGACGTTCAACTGGACCGCGGTTTCGGGCGCGACCGGCTACAACATCTGGCTGCGCAACGCTCCCGGAATTCCGCAAGTCATCGGAAGCTCGATGGGAACGACAGCGACGGTAACGGTCGGGCCAGGCGAGTACGAATGGTTCGTTGAGGCGACGTTCAGCGGATGTCCGCCGATGAAATCCGAGGCGGCGGCGCTCGAAGTCGCGGGCGGACGTCATCGCGCCGCGGGCCGCTGAGCAACGCGCAGTTTCTGGTCCGATCCGATGAAAATTGTCAGCGTTTGAAGCGCCACCAGCGGCTCCGGAGATGTCCATACGCGGCGCTCGTCGAATGTGTAATCGATCTGCAGTGAGTTGCCGGGCGTTACATCGACCTTTCGCGATTCGCCATTTCCGATTCCGCCGATGTCGACGCGCTGATCGCCGGAGATGACGACGACGGATGCGACCCGCCGCCCCGATCCGTTCACGACGACGATTTTCGATGGAGCGCTTGTGAAGCGGAGGAAGATGTAAGCCAGTCCCGCGATCGCGACCACCGCGGCAAACAAGATCGTTCCCCTGTTTTTCACCGCATCTGCCGCTTGAATTCCGGCCACGCGTCGATGAGATAGAGCGTGAACGGAATCCACCAGATGAAATCGTTCGTGATGCACAGGATCGCGCTGCGCGCGGGCCACGCGCCGCGCCACAGAAGTCCCGCCAGTCCGATCGGTCCGAGGATCTTGCCGACGAGCCCGACCGCGGCGAGCAGAAATCCACGTTCCGGAACACGCGCGACTTCGAAATAGATGATCCCGTAGAGGCCGACCACCATCGCGAGGCACGCGAAGATCTCCGGATAATTCGAGAGCGGCATCCGTGCGAATTTGAAGAGCCACTGCGGATCCCAGACCGAGTAGAGACCCCAACCAATGTTGTAAATGCCTGCGGCAATGAAAACGCCTCGATGCCAACTTTTTCTCTTCATCCTACAAATCCTGAGCGAAGCGAAGGATCCGTCACCTGATAACCCTCCAGTTC
>DATBSF010000059.1:0-3394 GCA_036559905.1 Thermoanaerobaculia bacterium
CCGACATCGCCGGTGCGCGCGCCATCGATGATCGCCTTCACGGTCGGCTCGACAAAGTGATCCGAGACGCCGATCTCGATGCGCACTTTGTCGGTCAGCTCCATCTTCACGGTCGTTCCGCGATACGTCTCGACCCGCTCGATCTCCCCGCCGTGTCCCTGAACGCGGCTGATGGTGAGCCCCGCGACTTTCGCGCGGAAGAGCGATTCGAGGACGTTGTGCAAACGCTCCGGCCGAATGATCGCCACTACGAGTTTCATTCAGTCCTCCCGTCGCTGATGACTTTATCCCGAGCGCAGCGAGGGATCTCCGGTGGCGCAGCCATGCTGTCGTTCCGAGAACCGCTCGCTGTGATCAGAGTGAAGCGCGACGTCAGTTGTTTTGCAAGAGTCGACTGCATCGATCCGCCACCGGGGATCCCTCGCTTCGCTCGGGATAAACTCAACTTTCAGTCCTCCCGTCGAGCAGCAGAATCGCTCCCTCGCCGCGGCTGTAAGCCTCCTCGCCGTGCTGCGTGAAGTCGAGTCCGAGGCCTTCCTCGCGCGGCTCGGTGCGCAGCGAAGTCACCAGCGCAAGCGCTTTCACGATGATGAACGTCGCCACGACACTGTAAATGATCGTCGCCAGCACGGCGATAGCCTGCACGCCGAGCTGACGGAAATCGCCGAACAGCGCGCCGTTTCCCGCGCCGCCGTTCCATGATTTCTGCGCCAGGACTCCGGTGAGAAGTGCTCCGACTATTCCACCGACGCCGTGCGCCGCGACGACATCCAGCGAATCATCAAGCCGCGTCTTCGCGCGATAGAGCAGCGCGAAATAGCTCGGAACCGCTGCGATTGCACCGAGGATTATTGAGGACATCGGACTGATGAAGCCGGCCGCCGGTGTGATCGCAACCAGTCCGACGACGATTCCCGTCGCCGCGCCGATCGCAGTCGCCTTTTTCGTTCGCGTCAGATCCAGCACCGTCCAGACGACGAGCGTCGCGATCGGTGCGAGCATGGTGTTGACGAAAGCCAGCGCCGCCGATTTGTTCGCGCCGAGCGCGCTGCCGGCGTTGAAGCCGAACCATCCGAGCCAGAGCAGACCGGCACCCAGAAGCGTGAACGGCACGTTCTGCGGCAGGATCGCCTGACGCGCGTAGTCTTTTCTCGCCCCGACCACGACGGCGCACACCAGCGCCGCCGACGCCGCATTGACGTGAACGACTGTGCCGCCGGCGAAATCGAGCGCGCCGAGTTTTCCCAACCAGCCGCCGCCCCAAACCCAATGCGCAATCGGCGCGTAGACGATCAGCGACCAGAGCGCGATGAACGCGACGTACGGACCGAAGCGCATGCGCTCGACGATCGCGCCGGAGATCAACGCCGCCGTGATGATCGCAAACGTCCCCTGATACGCGAAGAAGAGGACGTGCGGGATCGTCCCGTTGGCTTCGAGATTCACGCCGCGCAGGAAAAAGTATTCGCTTCCGCCGCACCAGCGCGATGTGTGACCGAACGCGATCGAATAGCCGAAGAACGCCCAGGTCAGGCCGACGAAGCCGAGCGCGGAGAAGCTCATCATCAGCGTGTTGAGCGCGTTCTTCGCGCGCACCATCCCGCCGTAGAAGAAGCCGAGGGCGGGAGTCATCATGAGGACGAGGGCGGTGGAGATGAGGAGCCAGGCCGTGTCGGCGGGACTTAGCGAGGGAGGCATGTGAAATTATAGATGAATTCAGAATTTCGAATTTCGAATTAAGAATTGAGAATTCGAAATTCTTCATTTATATGTAATAGCCTTCGCGAATGGCTCGCCAGACTCGGTCGGAACAGAGTCGCCGTCAGGTCCTGGACGCCGCACTTGCACTCTTCTCACACCAGGGCTACCGCGCGACCACTGTCCGCGAGATCGCCGACGAAGCGGGCGCCTCGACGGGGAACGTCTACCATCACTTTCCTGACAAAGAAGCGATTTTCCGGACGCTGCTCGATGAGTTCTCGACGATCACCGATAGCAAGCGGTATCCGTACACGCGAGCATTGGCCAGTGGACGCTTTCCGGAGAATCTCGAGCAGCTCGCGCTGGCGGCGCGCGACAGCGTGCGCGAGTTTCGGTCGTATATCGCGCTGATTTACGTCGATGTCATCGAATTCGACGGTACCCACATCCGGAGGTTCTACGCCGACATGGGCAAACGCTACGAATCGCTGCTCGAGCTGCAGGAAATCCGCGCGCGACTGCGTCCCGGGGTGTCGCCTGTCTCGGCACTGCTGATGACGTCGCGTATTTTCTTCAATTATTTCTCACTGGAAATCTTGTTCAACGTTCCCGAGCCGTACGGAAAAAATTCGATGGAGGTCGTGAAGGAGATCGCCGATATTCTCCGGAGCGGAATGATCGCATGAAGAAATTCGCATTGATGCTGTTGATGGCCGCGTCGGTTCGCGCTGCGGACGACGCCGAATACACGAAACAGATCCGGCAGTTCACCACCGGTCCGCAGTTCACGACCGAGATGGTCGATCATCTTCCTTCTTCCCCGCGCGTCCCGACGCCTCTCCAATTCCTGGGCTACATCGCGGGCGCGGAGAATCATCTGACGTACGCCGAAGACGTCTATCGATACATGCGGGCGGTCGAAGCGGCGACGCCGCGCGTGAAGGTCTTCAGCATCGGCAAGACAGAAGAAGGGCGCGAGATGATCCTGGTCGCGGTGTCGAGCGAGCAGAACATCGCGAACCTCGAACGCTACAAAGACATCACGCGGCGACTCTCCGATCCGCGAAAAACTTCGGATGATGACGCGGCGCGGCTGGTCGCCGAAGGCAAGCCGATGTACTACGCGACCGGCGCGATGCATTCGCCGGAAACGGGCAGTCCCGAGATGCTGATGGAGCTCGTCTATCGGTTAGCGGTCGAGGACACGCCGCTGATTCGAAAGATCCGCGACAACGTCATCTTTCTCGCGACGCCGGTGCTGGAGGTCGACGGGCGCGATCGCCAGGTCGATCTGTCGCGCTACCGCCTGCAGAATCCGAAAGTTCCGACTCCACCGCTGGTGTATTGGGGCCATTACGTGGCGCATGACAACAACCGCGACAACATGGGCCTCGCCCTCGCGCTTAGCCGCAATGTTTTGAAGTCCTATTTCGATTTTCACCCGCAGATCATTCACGACCTGCACGAGTCGGTGCCGTTCATGTACGTCTCGACCGGCACCGGCCCTTACAACGCGTCGCTCGATCCGATCATGGTCGACGAATGGCATCGCATGGCCTGGCACGAAGTGCAGGAGATGACGCGGCGGGGCGTGCCGGGCGTGTGGACGTACGGTTTCTACGATGGGTGGGCACCGAACTACATGTTCTGGACCGGGATGGGGCATAACACGATCGGCCGGTTCTACGAGACG
>DATBSF010000060.1:0-4706 GCA_036559905.1 Thermoanaerobaculia bacterium
TTGCCGACGCGATACTGCTCGCTCGGATGGACGACCACACCGAGAAAGAGATTCTTCGCGCCGCTGATGCCGACGCCCGGCGAGCTGCGGCGAAAAATCGTGTTGCCGTCGGTGTCCTTCTGCTGATCGACGAAGATGGAGGGCCGCACGAAGCGAAAGAACTTGTTGTCCGGAAAAAAGCGCAGGCCGACGGCGCCGAACACTTCGCGGTATCCGACTTGCGGGATAAATCCGAGGTCGGCGCGGAAGCCGTTGCCGATATCGTTGACGCCGAAGCCGAAGTCATACTTCTGCTTGAGGCGATTCCAGTCGGCATGCAGCGCGTGCGAGGTCGATCGCTCGCCATCCCATGCCGATGAAAGATCGCGACGGAGCGGATTCTCCGTGCTGCTGTAAAGAAACTCGCCGGTGATGGAATCGCTTTGCGTCGGCCGCCACTGGAAATCGGGACCGATGACGCGATTGTGTCCGCCGTCGCGAACCTCGCGGTCGGTGATCACCGCGCCGACGACCGATGTTCCGATGTCGTGACGAACGCGCCCGATGATATCGGTCGATTTGAAATCCTGCGGCGCGAAAAACGATCCGATCGGACCGGGAATGATCGTGAGTCCGCCGCCGCGATCCTGCGTCGCGAGCAGCGTGTACGTCGTTCCGCCGATGCGCCCCGTGCTGCGCATTCCCCAGCGCGGCGATGTGATCGTGCGCGTGTAGACGACCTGCATCGGCATGTCGAAGAGATCGAGTCCCTCCAGGAAGAAGGGCCGCTTCTCGGGAAAGAAAACCGCGAAACGCTGATTGACCGTGATCTGCGCGACGTCCGACTCGACCTGCGAGAAGTCGGGATTGATCGTCATGTCGACGGCATTGTTGGCGGTCGGCGTCCACTTCACATCGAGGCCGGCGTCTTTGCCGAACGGTTCG
The DNA here is from genome assembly GCA_036559905.1 of Thermoanaerobaculia bacterium. Lineage (GTDB taxonomy): Bacteria > Acidobacteriota > Thermoanaerobaculia > Gp7-AA8 > Gp7-AA8 > Gp7-AA10. The sequence continues at coordinate 925 of DATBSF010000060.1, forward strand.
CGCCGCAACGGAGAGCCGAGACCGTTGCTCGGCACCTCGGTCTGCTGCGCGGTCACGTAAGGCGCGATGACCATGTGGCCGGCGCTTGGCAGGCCGGTCAAGCCGGCCAGCGGATGCGTGTGGCAGATGATGCAGTTCGAGTCGCGCGGAAGCGGCGCGCTATGGAAGGCATAGCGAAAATCGCGTGGGTAGTTGCGCCAGATCAGAATGTTCCAGTTCTGAACGTCACGGTTCGGATAACGCAGCGATGAAAACGGGATGCGATACTCCGCGCTCCATCCCGTGGCGTCGATCTTCGCCGCCGTGTCGTAGAAAAAGTCGGGCGAGAAATCTTCGGTACCGCCGTTGGCGTCGTTGAAAATCCCATCCGCCTGGATGCCGCGCGGATTGACGCGCAGCTCCATCGCCGTCCGTTTATCGTTGCGAGTGTCGATGAAGACCGCGATGTTGTCATCAGTGCCGATGACATTGTCGCGATCGACGTACGGCGCGCGAATCTTGTTCGGCTCGGGATCGTCGCAGCGGACGCCGATGTACAGCGCCTTATCGTCGTAGGTGATGTAGGCGACGGTCTTGATCTTCGCGGGAATGTTGTCGCTCGGATTCGTCTCGTAGAACTTGTCGATGACGGCGGCGTTTTTCCATCCCGGATCGGACAGATCGCCATCGATCTTGATCGCCCCCTCGGCGCGATGCAGCGTGATCGGACCGGGCGGTGGCGGCGCATCCGCGAGTACGGCAGACACACAAAGAGCAACGAAAGCGGCGATCAACGTCGATTTCATCATGCCGGCGTCATTCTCCGTACGAAACGTTACGTAGATTTGACGCAGCGGTTTCAGAATGGTTAGCGACGCGTGACGAAAACTACTGGTCGAAGTACAGACTCTGATCGAGCACGGCCCACTGTCCGGAAACCTTCTTCATCGCGACGTATCCCTTGATCTTTTTTCCGTCGTGGTCCATTCCGTGGATCTCGATGTTGGCGAAGTTGCCCTTCATGAGCCCGGCGGTGACCTTGGCCGTCTTCGGGTAGTTCAGCGCCAGACCCTCGAAGTAGTTTTTCAAGTCGTCGGCCTTTGGCTTCGGATCGGGCATTTGTTCCTTGCTCAAATGGAGATGCGCGACGTTCCAGTCGGACGACTGGATCGCCTTCACGAGCGCCACGTACGCTTTTCCTGGATCGCCGCCGTCAGCCGGCACGGGAGTCGGTTTGACAATCGGAGTGAGCGCAACGTCGTATTGCAGCCGGAAATCGTAAGCATCGTCGAACATCTTTTCCGGTTTTGTCGTCGCGCATTCGCCGGTAATCCGAGTCGCGTTCGACACCGTCGTCTTCGCCGTAAAACTCTCGCCGAGGTCAATCTGCTTTGCGGTGGGTGCGAGGTAGCCGGAGAGCCCGCATTTATCGGGCGCGACGAGTCGCACGATGACGGCGCTGCCCTTTTCGCCGGTCTGCCCGATGATGTTGCCAGCCGGATCAATCGCTTCGATGGCCGCCGGCTTGTCGATCTTGAAGCTCGTCAGAACGACGACCGTCATCGGCTTGCCTGGATCTTTGGTGTCGATCTGATACGCGAATGTGTCCACCGGTTCGAATTTCACCTTGCCAAAGTGAAAGTTTCCGTTGGCCGCCATCAGCGGTGAACAGAGAGCGAGCAGAGCGATACCGAGCCGCGTTCGAAACATGAATTCAACCTCCTGAAGCGGCAACGATAGCACTGGTGTATGGCGGGCGAAGAACTCCGCGATCGGTGATGATCGCGGTGATCAGGCGGGCGGGCGTGACGTCGAATGCCGGATGGCGCACGGAGATTCCGTCCGGCGCGATGCGCGTGGCACCGATGTCGGTGACTTCGCTCGCGCTGCGCTCTTCGATCGGAATCGCGTCGCCGGTTTTCGTCGCGACGTCGATCGTCGAAAACGGCGCGGCCACGTAGAACGGAACGTCGTGCGCTTTCGCGAGCACCGCGACGGTGTACGTCCCGATCTTGTTGGCGGTATCGCCGTTCGCTGCGATCCGATCGGCGCCGACGATCACGGCGTCGAATTTCTTCTGCTGAAAAAAATGACCGGCCATGCTGTCGGTGATCAGCGTGACGTCGATTCCTTCCTGATGCAGCTCCCACGCAGTCAGCCGCGCGCCCTGAAGATATGGGCGCGTCTCGTCAGCGAAGACCGCGATCTGTTTTCCCTGCTCGACCGCCGAGCGAATCACGCCGAGCGCGGTGCCGTAGCCGGCGGTCGCCAGCGCGCCGGCGTTGCAATGCGTGAGCACGGTGGCCTTCGCGCCGAGAAGCTCGGAGCCGAAGCGGCCGATGCGGTGGTTGGCTTCGACGTCCTCGCGAAAGATCTTCTCCGCTTCCGCCACGTCGCCATTTGTGCGAAGCATCCGATCGACGGCCCACGCGAGATTGACGGCCGTCGGGCGCGATTTTTTCAGCTCCGTCGCAGCAAATTGCAGATCGTCGCCGTGCATCTTCGCGAGCGCCATGCCGAACGCGGCCGCAACGCCGATCGCCGGCGCGCCGCGCACCACCATCGAGCGGATCGACTCCGCGACTTCGTGCGACGTATTGCACCGGACGTACTCGACTTTGCGCGGGAGCAGGAGCTGGTTCAGGAGCTCCAGTGCGTCGCCGCGCCAGCGAATGGGTTCGACCTGCATGGCCGCTATACTACGTGGTTTGTTCTTGGTTCCTGGTTCTCGGTTCTTGGTTCTTAGTTCTCGGGGATCGATCAACCGACTACCAAGAACCAAGAACCAGGAACGGAGAACCAATGGTTAGAGTAGGAGTCAACGGATTCGGGCGCATCGGACGCAATGTTGTTCGCGCCGCGCTCGCCGGAGAATTCGATATTCAATTCGTGGCGGTGAACGATCTCACCGACGCCGCCAATCTTGCGTATCTGCTCAAATACGACTCGGTGCACGGATCGATTTCGAATCAGATCACGAGCACCGAAAACAGCATTACGATCGACGGCCGGGAGATGCGCGTCTTTTCGAATCCCGATCCGGCGGAGATTCCGTGGAGCGATTTCGGAGTCGAGATCGTGGTCGAATCGTCCGGGCGGTTCACATCGAAAGACAAAGCGTCGCGGCATCTGCGCAAGGGCGTGGAGCACGTCATCATCTCCGCGCCGTCGAAGGATGCCGATGTCACCATCTGCATCGGCGTCAACGAGAAGATGTTCGAGCCCGGCAAGCACAAGGTGATCTCGAACGCATCGTGCACGACGAACTGCCTCGCGCCGGTCGCGAAAGTCCTGCACGAAAAATTCACGATCAAGACGGCGATCATGAATACGGTGCACTCCTATACCAACGATCAGGAGATCCTCGATTTGCCGCACAAGGATTGGAGGCGCGGCCGGGCCGCCGCGCTCTCGATGATTCCGACGAGCACCGGAGCGGCGAAAGCCATCGGCCTGGTGCTGCCCGAGCTGAAGGGGAAGTTCGACGGAATCTCGATCCGCGTGCCGACGCCGAACGTCTCGGTGGTCGACCTGACGTTTCAAACCGAGAAGGCCACCAGCGTGGAGGAAATCAATCAGGTCCTTCGCGACGCGTCACACGGAAAACTCGAAGGAATCCTCACATATTCTGATGAACAATTAGTATCAAGAGATTTCAATGGCGATCCGCATTCCTCCATCGTCGATACGACATTCACCCGCTCCGTCGACCCGCACATGCACAAGATCCTGGCGTGGTACGACAACGAGTGGGGATACTCGAATAGGATTTTGGACCTTATTGCCCACGTAGCACGCGTGAA
>DATBSF010000061.1:0-22860 GCA_036559905.1 Thermoanaerobaculia bacterium
GAGTACCACGGCTCGCCGTTTGTGGGAAAATTGAATTGCGCATGGACGGTTGGGAGGGGAGACGCAGGATCTCGCCGCGGCAGAAATCATTCCGCAACATCGCCCTTCTCACGCTCCTTCCCGTCGTTGGCCTCCTTGGCATCCTTGTTTGGAGCTTTGTCGCGCTACGCGCGCCAGTTCCCGGTTCTCGGTTCTCGGTTCTCAGTCCGACACGCCCACCGAGAACTGAGAACCGACAACCGAGAACTGTGGGTCGCATCGTCCTGATCCTGGACGACGTCGGCTTCGACCATCAGCCGATCACCGCGGCGATGCACATCGATCCGAACATCAACTTCTCGGTGCTGCCGAACGCGCGTCTGGCGGTCGAAGATGCGAATCTTCTCCACGATCATGGATTCGAAGTGTTGTGTCATCTGCCGATGGAGCCGGAGCAATTCCCCCGCGTGTCGCCCGGCAGCGGCGCCGTGCTGACGTCGATGTCGGACGTCGAGATCGCGCGAACGACGGCGGCCGGACTGCAGGCCGTGCCATACGCGCGCGGCGTGAACAATCACATGGGCTCGCGCGCGACTGCCGATCGCCGCGTGATGGAGTCAGTTCTCGGAGCTCTTCCCAACGGCATGTATTTCATCGATTCGCGGACCACGGGATCATCGGTCGCCGCTGCCGTCGCGCGCGAGCGACGCGTGCGGACTGCATCGCGAAGCGTCTTCCTCGACGACGTGATCAGCGAGCCTGCGATTCGCCAGCAGCTGCGCGAGCTCGCGCGTGAAGCCGAAGCGCGCGGAGTAGCAGTCGGCATTGGGCACATGTACCCTGCAACCGTGCGCGTTCTTCTCGCCGAGGTTCCCGTTCTACGGCGTCAGGGATTTCGATTTGTGCGCGCAAGCGAGGCGGTGCGCTAGTTGCTTCTGGCGCTCTTTCTGATCGATGCAGCGGCCGGTCTCTATCTTTTTCTGCCGCTGGTCGGACGCCGCAACGCCGGCGTGAAGTTTTACCGAATGATCCTCATCGTCAGCGGCGCACTGGTTTTGTGCGCAGCGGTGGCGCATTGGGACAGCAGTGACGCGATCCTCGTCGGTTTAACGGCCGTCGTCTACATCACGCTGCGCTATCCGAAGCGTCTGATCTTCCGCGTGCCAGCGGCGCTCCTCGGCGCCGCGTACGTCATCGTCGCGACGCAGATGTGGCACGTGGCGACGGGCGCGACCTGGCCATGGAGCATCGCCGGCGCCCTCTCCAGCATCGCGCTCCTCGGCAGCGTCAATCTCGCGATGCTGTTAGGCCATTGGTATCTGGTCGTGCGCGGGATGAGCATCGATCCGCTCAAGCGACTCACGATCGCGACGCTGGCGGGAGTGCTCCTGCGAACGATCGTCGTCGCGGCCGCGCTCTGCATTCCCGGCTTGTGGTCCGCGGTCGCGATCCGCCAGGGCATTTTCTTCTGGATGCGCGCCGGGTGGGGGCTGGTGGGGCCGATCGCGCTTTTTCCGATGGTGTGGGGCACGGTGAAGATTCGCTCGACGATGGCCGCCACCGGAATTCTCTACGTCGACGTCGTGGCAGTCGTGATCGGCGAAGTCCTCGGCGGCTGGTTATCGGCGATCGCGCACGCGCCGGTGTAGCTCAGTAGCGGATGAGCAGCGGAAGATCGGGGCGGAGATCTCTTCTCTTTCCCTTCGCGCCTTTGTCGAATGTGAGCTCCACGGCCCACGCGTCGCCGCGATCGAGCTTGAGCACACCCTGTTTCTCCAGCCACGGAAGCGCCTCGACAGGTCGATAGTCCTTTGGGGCGATGAGGCGAACTGCCGTGATGTTTTTGACGCCGATCGGATGCTTCATGGCGCGGGCTTCCTGCCCGGTCGTTGCGCGATGGACCGATAGCGATGGACTCGTTGCATCATCGCGCGGCATCAACATCACCATGGCCGTTCCAGGCTCCATCCACGCCGGGCTGATCGACCATGTCGGAAACGGGATGGGATCGTCCGAAACGCGATGCATCACGATACCGATCGGACTCCATCCGCTCGTTCGCCACAGCATGCGCTGACGAAACTTCTCGTTGCCGCGCTCCATGCCGGGACTGATCGGTACAGTCGGATCGGGCCACACGAGCTCGAGAAAAGAATTGTGGAACTCGACCATGACCGACGCCGTGCCCTGGCCGTCATGCTTGTTGACCTCGGGCGCGACGCGGAATCCGGCTTTCTCGAGAACTGCGCGTTCCGGTGCGTCGCGCGAAACGACGATCCACAGGTGGTCGAACTGCACTGTTGCTGCGAGGACGAGGGCGGCGATCACAGTTTGAGTACGAGATCCGTCATGTCGTGCTGGTTGCCATCGGGATCTGTTCCGTACTGGGGAATGACGAACGACTCGAATCCAAGTTCCCGAAGCGTCTTGACGGCATCAGCTTCGAGGTCGGAGATCACCATGCAGTTGAGATGTCGGAGGCCGCGCTCGCGCGCGACGTCGATGAAGTGATTGACCATCGCGGTGCCGAGGCCCACGCCGCGGAAATCGGGATCGAGCATCCATCGGATGCGTCCGACCAGCCGCAGCGGACCGCCGTGACGGCGATGCAGCGTTGCGTCGGCCACCACGCGATGTCCGTCGAACGCGAGGATCGGAAACGTCTTCGCGTAGTCGATGTCGCGGCCCCACTCTTCGATCAGCGCGCGATTGTCGATCGGATCCCACGCGAAGCGCCGGTACTCCATCGGCAGACGATGGAAAAAATCGTAGAGCGGCCCGACGTCCCTTTCAGTGAACGGCCGGAGAAGAACTCGACGGCCGTCGCGCAGGACGGCCTCCTGCGGATAGCGATTCACGCGGCGGAGGATATCAGGCCTCGGGCCGCGACTCACGCGTCCATCGATGATGGCATCGCCGGCACTCGTATTCGGGGATCAGGTAGAAGGCGATGAGCAGGACGCCGAACACACCGGCGAGGACTACCCAGAAAGGAAGAGAGATGAATTTCCGGAATACGACTACGCCGAACAGGATCGCGAGAAAAAGAATGAATTTTCGCTTGCCGAACCAGATCGGATCGGGCGTCTTGCACTTCGGACAGGGATGGAGCGGCTCACTCCTCTGTCTTTCTTCTTCTTCCTCGGCAATGCCGAGAAGCGTGCGCGCTTTCTCGGCGTCTTCGCCGACGACGTACAGCGTCGCGCCGTCGAGCTTTGGCGACATTCCGTAGCGGATGAGCATCTCTCCGGCGGCTTCCGCTTTCTCCATCGTCGGATAGCTCGCGACCTTCTCCATCCACTAATGATGCCCCTCTTCCGCCCCCGGCGGGGCGGCGCCGTAGACATGACGATCGTGCGTCACGAGGTCGAATGGTTGGATGGCGGGATTGGCCGGATATCCGCGATGCACGGCCTGGCACTTGTAGCAGACGATCACATTCTTCACGAGCCGCCACACGACGTAATCAAGGATCGTCACGCCGAGAAGCGAGAGCCCGTATGTCCACGGCACGAAGATCGACCCGAGGACCACGAGCGCGATGCCGGTCTTGCGGTTGAAATCCTTCTGGAAGTAGAGCTGATCGTGTCCGCATGCAGCGCAGCGCACGATGATTGTGTCATCCGGCGGCGCGACGACTTCATTGGGTGTTCCGCAGCGCTCGCAAGGCCGCGATTTCTCGCCCGATTCGCGCGCGAGCCGCGCGTCACATTTCGGGCAGAGAAAGTGGACTGAGGACACGGTTAGGATGTTGGGATGTTAGGACGTTGAACGGGTGGGACATCCCAACTTCCCAACATCCTAACGTCCCAACTCTATCTGGCGCGTTCGATGTACCGGTTGTCGCTCGGGTCGACGATGATCTCTTCCCCCTCGGTCACGAACGGGGGAACCAGGACCACCACGCCGTTTTCGAGCGTGGCCGGCTTGTAGGAAGCCGACGCCGTGGCGCCGCGCATCATCGGCTGCGTCTCGAGGATCTTTGCCTTGACCGTCTTCGGCAGCTCGACGCCGATCGGGCGGCCTTCGTAGAACTGCACCTGCAGTTTCAAGCCCGGCGCGAGCCACGATGCCGAGTCGCCGAGGTCTTCGGCGGATATCTCGATCTGCTCGTAGTTCTCGGTGTTCATGAAGTGGTGCTCGTGACCATCGGAGTAGAGGTATTCCATCTCGTGCTGATTGATGAACGCCTGCTCGATTTCATCCTGCGAGCGGAACCGATGCTCGAATTGATTTCCGGTGCGGAGATTCCGCAGCTTCACCTGCACCATGGCGCGGAGATTTCCCGGGGTGTGGTGATGGTATTCGAGGACTTTACAAAGGTCGCTCTGGAAGAGCACGACCATGCCTTTTCGTAGATTTGTTGCCTGCATGCGCGAACCCCAAACGGCTGATTCAGCGAAGGTTATTCCAGATGGTGCTTCGCCTACAGTTGGCTGTTAATTCTTCGGGCGGTAGAAAAAGCAGCCAACTGTAGGCGAAGCACCTAGCTAAGCTGGAGGTGTCGCCTAACCTTCCAGAACGCGGATCGGCAGGACGATCGCTTGTAGGCCGTCGAACTGCAGCCGGCGCTGGATGGCGTTGGGCGTCTCGTTGTGCAGCAGCCGGTAGTACCACTTCTCATCGCGGAAGATCAGCTTGCCCATGAAGAAGATCGCGCGCGGATACTCCTCGGCGATCTGCTTGCAGACTTCCGTGACGCTGGCGACGGCCTCCGTTCCCATCGCGATCCGGTAGTCGGCGACCATGCCCTGGCTGCGTGCCCACTCGACGTATTTGTCGAGGTTCGCGCGCGTCTCCGCCTCGAGCCTCTCGATTTCCTGTGATCCTTTGAACGTTCCCGAATCGACGACGGCGGCGCTCACGAAGATGAAGTTCTTGAACATGCCGGGAAACAGCCGGTGAATCGACAGCACTTCGTGCACGCCGAAACCGGAGAACGACTTGACCATGATGACGGCGGTGGGCGCCTTGATATCGAGTTGCTTCGGTGCCTGAGCGCCGGCCGCAGGCGGAAGAGTCGTGAGAACGTCGTCGAGGCTGCGCATGCCGGCGCGCACTCGCTCGTAATGTTTGTGAATCGAGAATGCGATCGCGATGAGGACGCCGGTGATCACAACGGTGATCCAACCGCCCTGCCTGAACTTTTCGAAGATCGTGACGAGCAGGATGCTCACGCACATGATGAAGCCGATTCCGTGGATCGCGAGCCGGCTCTTCCACTTGCGCTCGCGATGGCGCTCCTGAATCCAATGCTTCGACATGCCGAGAAGCGAGAGCGAGAACGTGATGAAGACGTTGATGGAGTACATGACGACCAGCGTCGTGACCTCGCCGCGCGTGTAGAGAAGGGCGGCCAGCCCGGCGAGTCCCATCATGAAAATCCCGTCCTGCGTGACGAGGCGATCGGATAGCTGCGAAAAGCGATGCGGCATCCAGGAGTCGATGGCCATGTTCGAAAGGATTCGCGGACCGTCGAGGAATCCAGCCTGTGCGGCGACGAACAGCAGAGCCGCTTCGGTCATCAACGTGAAGATCACGATCCACGTGCCGAGCCGCCACCCGCCGAAGAGGTTTTGCAGCAGCACTGCGTTCATCGTTTTGCCGGCGACCGGATGCGAATTCGTCAGCAGATACGCGAACATGATTCCGCCGGCGGTGAACGCGAGCGAGATGGCCATGAGGCCCATCGTTTTCTTGGCTGTCTGTACGCGCGGCTCGCGCAGCATCGAGACGCCGTTGGAGACCGCTTCGATTCCGGTGTACGTGCCGCCGCCCATCGAGTACGCGCGCAGGATCAACAGCAGCAGCGGAATCCATCCCATGGAGCTCGCCGTCGCGCGGAAGTCGCGATGCGCGTCGCTGAAAATCTGGGGCATCGCGCCGAATCGGGTGCCGATCGCGTAGACGATCAGGATCACGTGCATGATCAGAAATGCGACAAAGATCGGCGCGAGGAAGTTGACCGACTCCTTCACGCCGCGCAGATTCAGGATGACGAGAAACGCGATGACCGCGACCTCCACCCAGATCTTGTAGTGCGCCGAAGATGCCGGCAGAAACGAAAAGATCTGATCGCAGCCGCTGGCGATCGACACGGTGATCGTCAGCATGTAGTCGACGAGCAGCGCGCACCCCGACACCACGCCGATGCGATTGCCGAGCAGCTTGGTCGCGACGAGATAGCCTCCACCACCGCCCGGGAAGTACTCAATCAGATTGGCGTAAGCGGTGGAGATCACCGCGATGGTGAGCGCGGTCATCGCGGTCAGGATGATCGCGAGATGGCTGTGCGGTCCGAGCGCTTTGTAGGCTTCTTCGGGACCGTAGGCCGACGATGACAGACCGTCGGCGCCGAGTCCCACCCATGCGAGAAACGCGATCAGCGTGGTGTGCCGGAAAATCTCCGGGTCGCTGACGCTGCGCGCTTTGCCGATGACGATCCGGCGCAGGCGCCGGATCCGTGTCTCTTCTCCTTCCTGCTTTTCCACGTCTTTTTACATCTCGATCTGCGCGCCGAGCTCGATCACCTGGTTGGGCGGAAGACCAAAATACTGCGACGCGCTGCTCGCATTGCGCGACATCCACACGAAAAGCTCATCGCGCCACAGCGCCATGCCCGGCGCGTTCGTCGCGATGAGCGTCTCGCGTCCGAGGAAATAGCTGGTGGTCATCGGAGGGAATTTGAGCGGGCCCTTCACCTGCGTCAAAAGCTCCGGCAGGTTCGGGTCCTCGATGAAACCGACGTGCACGATTAGCCGATAGACGCCGCTGCCCAGTTCTTCCCATTCGAAGCGATGCTGCTCGTCGGTGACGCGCGCGGTTTCTTCGACTTCGATGTTCACGAGAACGACGTTCTGATGCACGACTTTGTTGTGCTTCAAATTGTGCAGCAACGTGATCGGAATCCCTTGCCGCGAACGCGACATGAAAATCGCCGTCCCCGGAACGCGCGGGATGACGTTGCCCTTGAGATCGCGGAGAAAATCATCAATGGATAGCGACTGCTCCGAAAGCCGCTGCGTGAGAATCGTGCGACCGGTGTGCCACGTCGTCATCAGCGTGTAGACGGTGATACCCACCACCAATGGAAACCATCCGCCCTCGAAGATCTTCACGATATTCGCGGCGAAGAATGAAAGATCGATCACGAGGAACGGCACCGTGACTGCGATGACGGTGAGCCAACTCCAGTGCCAGCGCTCGCGTTCGAGAACCGCCATCAGCATCGTCGTGATGGCCATCGTCGCGGTGACGGCGACTCCGTACGCCGCGGCGAGATGCGTCGACGCTTTGAACGCCACGACCAGGCCGATTGCGGAGAACATCAGGATCCAGTTGATCGACGGGATGTAGATCTGACCGATCTCGCGAGCCGAGGTGTGCTTGATGATGATTCGGGGCGCGTATCCGAGCTGCACCGCCTGCCGAGTCAACGAGTACGCTCCCGAGATGACTGCCTGCGATGCGATGACAGTCGCGAGTGTGGCCAGCGCGACGAGTGGATACTGCGCCCAGCGCGGAGCGAGGAGAAAGAACGGATGCTCGGTGCTGCGCGGGCTGTGGAGCAGAAGCGCGCCCTGGCCGAGGTAATTGAGCACCAGCGCGGGAAAAACGATCGTGAACCATGCGCGCCGAATCGGCTTTGCGCCGAAGTGACCCATGTCGGCGTACAAGGCTTCGCCTCCGGTGACGGCGAGGAACACCGCGCCGAGCGTGAGGAAGCCGTGTTTGCCGTTGTCCGCGAAGAATCGCGCGGCGTGCACTGGATTGAATGCCGCCAGCACGTGCGGCTTCTGGACCAGATGGCTCACGCCGAGAATCGCGATCACGGCGAACCACACCAGCATCACCGGACCGAATAGCGCGCCGACCCACCCGGTGCCGAACCGCTGCACCAGAAACAAAATCACGAGCACGATGACGGTGATCGGCACGACGAACGGCGAGAAAACGGGAGTCACGACCTCCAGGCCTTCGATCGCGCTGAGGACGGAGATCGCCGGCGTGATCATTCCGTCGCCGTAGAGCAGCGCGGCGCCGAACAGACCGAGGGCCACGAGGATGTATCGCCGCTTACCGGCGTCGCCTCGCGCGCCGACGAGCGACATCAGCGCGAGGATTCCGCCCTCGCCGCGGTTGTCGGCCCGCATCACCAGCGCGAGGTATTTGATCGAGATCGTGATGATCAGAGACCAGACGATGAGCGAGAGCACGCCGATGACGTTCTGCGGAGTTGGAAGGACTCCGTGCTCGCTCCGGAAGCACTCGCGCAGCGCGTACAGCGGGCTGGTCCCGATGTCGCCGTACACCACGCCCAGGGCGCCGAGGGAGAGGGTGAGGAGGTACCGCTTGCTGCTCTGCTCCGATGCAGGTTCCATTCGGGCAGGGGCGAAGGTACCACAATTGCTATACTGACATATCCGTTATTCCGACGGAAAGTGCGGTACGAACAGGGGATAGGGGTTGATGAGAAAGCGGAATTCGTTACACGCCATCGCGGCTGTCGCGCTGCTGGTCACCGCCGGAGTGGCGCGCGCGCAGTGCGTTCCTGCGATCAGGACGATCTCGCAGGCGGGCGCTTTTCCCAACCTCATGGCCGCTCCGGTTGCGACTTCCGGCTCGATCATCGGCGTCGCCAAGAGCGATACGACTACCGGCGCACCGGCGATTTTCTTTTCGACCTACGACACCACCGATCTCAATCCGCTGACCCCCGATCGCCAGATTGCGGATACCTCCGCGAGGGTTGTCGCGCTCCTCTGGAACGGCAGCGAGTTCGGGCTTTTCTACCAACTGCCCAACTACACCCTGATGTTGCAGCGCATCGATACGACCGGGAACCCGATCGGCAGCGCGGTCGCGATCGTGAATCATCCGTGGGGTGGCGAGGACGAAGTCGACGCGATCTGGTCGCCGAGCCGAAATGCATACGGCGTCGCGCGGACGGTGACGAACGGTCCGGATCGTGGAGTCTGGCTGACAATCGTATCGTCGACCGGATCCGTTATCGCCGATTCGCAGCTCACGCTTTTTTTCAACAACCCCGCCGTTCCTCGCGCTGCAGCTCTGCCGGGCGGCGCGTTTGCCGTGACCTGGATACGGACATCAGGTCCGCTGTTCCTGTCGGTCGTTCCCGCTTCCGGGTTCGGCTCGTCGATTGCGGTCTCCGATCGGACGGTGACCAGCGCGCAAGTCGCGAGCGACGGGAACACGATCATGGTCATCTTCTCGAGCACAACGGTCGTGTCAATGATCACCGGAACGGAGCTGCGCTCATCGCAGTTCGACCTCAGCGGTAACCGTCTGACTCCCGACGCACCGTTCCTCACCGGATCGGGAACGGACATCATCCCGCTGCATCTCATGTGGAATCCCGCGCTTTCCGAGTGGGCGCTCACATACAACGACGCTGCTTCGGGAACGAGTGGATTCCCGGGCGAGATCCGCCTCCGTCGCTTCCGATCGCTCGACGTAGTCGCCAGCGATACGCTGCTGTCGCCCGATCCGGTCCGCGGCCGGCTCAACGCGCCGTATCCAATCGTGTTTCTGAACGGCGCCTACTACGCGACGATTCAGCGCCTGCTCTCGCGGGCGGAGGGGAGCGAGTCGTATCTCCTGAAACTCTGTCCGTTCTTTGTGACCGGCAAGAGCAACGTGTCGTTCGCGGCGCCGTTCGCTCCGGTGACGTTCACCGCGAACGGGAGCGGAGGAACGCCGCCGTATCAATTCGCGTGGAATTTCGGCGACAACGGCATCACCACCGGCCCGGTGGTGCAGCATCTGTATTCCGCCCCCGGAACGTATACCGTGACGCTCACCGGGACGGATGCCGCCGGCGCCACGTCGATCATAACGACCCAAGTCGTGATCGGCGTCGGCGGTAAGCGACACGCGGTGCGACACTAACGGCGGCGTTACGCGAGTTTCAACACTGTGTTCCAGTTGCGCGCCGTTCCGCGCATCCCGAGCTTTTTCTCGATCACCGCGTGCGAGAATTTCGAAGTTCCCTGGCCGTCGGGATAGACGATGTAGAGGTGGCGGCCATCGGCGTGAAAAGTCTCCCGACCTTTGATCGCACTTCGCAACGCCTCTTCGTTTTCCACTTTCCGTTCGAGAAACATCACCAGCAAATGCCCCGGATCGCTCTTCGCCTCGTTCGGATACGGATTCTTCGCGATCACTGCTTTCCACTCCTCCTCGGAACGCACGAAGAATCGCGTCTCGAGGCCGAGACGCTTCAGGACTTCGGTTTCGAGGAGGCGCTCGAGCTGCGCGGCGGTCTTTCCCGTCGTTCGAAAAACGAGATTGCCGCTCTGCAGCAGCGTTCTCGGGTCGTCGAGTTTGAGGCGTTGGAGCAGCGCGAGGAGATCGGCCATGGCGACCTTCTTGTTGCCGCCGACGTTGATGCCTCGCAAAAGCGCGATGTAGCGCACTACGATTCTTTTGCCTCGACTCCGATGTTCTGCGCGTTGACGAGCAGATCGGTGAAGCGATCGACGGGCACGGGCGCCTTGATCAGATATCCCTGCATCTGATCGCAGCCGTAGCGCTTGAGGAAGGACGATTGTTCGGTGAATTCGACCCCTTCCGCGATCACTTTGAGGCGCAGGCTGTGCGCCATCGCGATGATCGCCGTCACGATCGCCGCCGTGTCAGGATCGTGCGTAATATCATGCACAAATGATTGATCTATTTTTAATGTATCAATCGGGAATCGCTTCAGATAGCTCAGCGAGGAATGGCCGGTGCCGAAATCGTCGAGCGAGATGCGCACTCCCACTTTCTTCAATTCGTACAAAGTTCGCACGCTGTTCTCGGGACTCTGCATCGCGCTGCTCTCGGTGATTTCCAGCTCCAGCAGGCGCGCCGGCAATCCGCTTTCGCCGAGGATTTCCCGCACGCGCTGCAGCAGATCGGGCTGCTGCAACTGACAAACCGAAAGATTCACGGCCAGTGAGAGCGTCCGGTAGCCGGCGTCATGCCACGCTTTCGCCTGCACGCAGGCTGTTCGCATGGCCCACGTTCCGATCGGAACCATCACGCCGATCGCTTCCGCGAGCGGGATGAAAACCGCGGGCGGGATCATGCCGAGGGTGGGATGGTTCCAGCGAAGGAGAGCTTCCATTCCGCTGATCCGGCCCGTTCGAAAATCGAAGATCGGCTGGTAGTAGACGGCGAGCTCTTGATTGGCGAGCGCTTTTCGCAGGCCGTGTTCGAGCGCGATGCGCTGCAGCGCCTTGGCGTTGATGAAGGCGTTGAAGAGCTGGTAGTTGTCGCGGCCCTGCTCTTTCGCCTGATACATCGCGGTGTCGGCGTTTTTGATGAGCGACTCGGCATCGACTCCATCATCGGGATAGAGGCTGATGCCGATGCTGGTGGTCATGAAGAATTCGCGGCCTTCGATGTGGAAGGGATAGCGAACGGCATCGATGATCTTCTGCGCGACGAGCGCCGCATCTTCGCCGTGCGGCAGATGCGCCAGAAGGACCGTGAATTCGTCGCCGCCGAGGCGCGCCACTGTGTCGCTTTCGCGGACGCACGACTGCACGCGCGCGGCGACCGCCTGCAACAACTGATCGCCGATGTTGTGCCCCAGCGAATCGTTGATGACTTTGAAGCGATCGAGATCGAGGAACAGCACGGCCAGCTTCGT
Organism: Thermoanaerobaculia bacterium; assembly: GCA_036559905.1. GTDB lineage: Bacteria > Acidobacteriota > Thermoanaerobaculia > Gp7-AA8 > Gp7-AA8 > Gp7-AA10. The sequence continues at coordinate 11,636 of DATBSF010000061.1, forward strand.
GCGATCGCGCTGCGCGTGCGAGATCGCAACCGTCAGTCGGTCCTTGAAGAGGAGGCGATTCGGCAATCCGCTGAGCGCATCGTGATACGCCAGATGCTTGATCTGCTCCTCGGCGTAGGTTCGCTCGGTGATGTCGCGGACGACGCAAACGAGTCCGCCGCCCTGGATCGCACTGATCGAGATCTCCTGCGGAAACGTCAGGCCGTCGTGACGCAGCCCCGGCGCTTCGCCGCGCCACCGCCCGCGCTGATGCACGATCGGAAGAATCGTGTTGGTGAACCGTTCGTAAGTCGCCGGTTCATAGAGCGCGTTGAAAGGCATGCCGATCATCGATTGCGGATCGGGGTAACCGTAGAGTTTTGCGAGCGCATCGTTGACGACTGTGAATTCGAGGCGTTCGTTGACGATGCCGATGCCGTCCATCGACGCCGTCATGGCCGCCGATTGTTTCCGCAGCGTCTCCTCGGCCTGCTTGCGTTCCGTGACGTCGTTGGCAACGTGGAGGAACCCGGTGAGCCAGCCATCGTCGCGACGCAACGCGGTGACGGAGAGCAGCACTGTGATCGTGCTGCCGTCTTTCTTGACGTAGGTCCATTCGCGCTCTTCGAGGCCTTCGCGGTCGGCGCGATGCGCGAGGATGTCGAAGCCGCTGAGACGTCTCCCAAATTCACTCTGTAGGCGCGCCGCGTGGTCCGCGAGCTCGTCTTCCTTGTGGAGGTCGATGACCGACCGCATGCCGATCATCTCGGATGCCGAGTAGCCGAGCATGCGCTCCGCGCCGGAATTGAAAACGGTGATGATGCCTTCGGCGTCCGTGGCGATGATCGATATGCGCGATGCTGCGTCGAGCACTGCTTTGCGCTGTGCGTTCGATGAAGCGAGCTGCTGTTCGGCGAGTTTGCGCTCGGTGATGTCGTAGACGAAGCCCTCGAACATCAGGTCGCCCTTGGCGTCGTGGATCGCGTGTGCGTTGACCTGAACCCAGATGGGCGCGCCGTTCTTTTTCTTCCACAGCAGTTGCAGATCGGCGCTGGTGGCGTCGTCTGTGAGACGCCTGACTTGCGCTTCACGGTCTTCGGCGTGGAAGTAAATGTCGTTGACGAGATGGACGTTGAGCAGCTCTTCGATGCTGTCGTAGCCCAGCATCCGCGCGAGGCTCGCGTTAGCGGTGACGAGCCGTCCGTCCAGCGAGGATTGATAAATGCCGACCGAGGCGTAGTCGAAGATGCTTCGGTATTTCTCTTCCGACGACAGCAGCGCGAGCTCGGCCTGACGGCGCTCGGTGATGTCGTGCACGATCTCGTAGAGGTACTGCCGTCCTCCGATTTCAACCGGGCCGGAGTGCACTTCGACGTCGCGCACAGCGCCATTCGCGAGGCGATGTCGGAACTGGAAGTAGTTGCGGTTTTGGCGCGCGGCATTCGCCGTCTCCGCCTCGATCTGCGACGCGTTGAGCAGGTTGATGTCGGCGATGTTCATCGAGCGGAGACGTTCCACGCTCCAGCCGTAGTAATCCGAGGCGGAGACGTTGGCGTCGACGATGGCGCCGGTGGTCGGATCGATGATGAGCTGCACCGCGCGGTTGTTCTCGAACATCTGCCGGTAGCGGCGCTCGTTTTCGCGCAGCGCGTTCTCCGAGCGTTTCTGCTCGATCGCGGTCGCAACCTGCTGCGCGACGAAAACGAGGATCTCTTTGTCGCGCGAGCTCAGGCGCTTGGATTTCTCGTAAGTCTGAACGCCGATGACGCCCCAGGTGCGATCGCCGGTCTTCAGCGGCGCACCCAGCCAATCCATCGAGCGATGCCCGACCAGCTCGATCTCGCCTTCGGCGCACAGGCGTTCGAAGACTTCCGGCGTCGCGAGAAGTGGTTTTCCGGTTCGCAGGACGAACGCCGTGACGCCACGGCCGGGCGGTTCGCCTTCCGGCGCCGGATCGAATGCGTCGACGAAGTAAGGGAACGTGACGATGTCGCTTCGCGAGTCGTACTCCGCGATGTAGAAGTTCGTCGCCTCCATGAGCGTGCCGACGACTTCGTGGATCTCGCGGTAGAGGTCCTTTAGATCGGTCGCCTCGCGCGCCATCTGCGCGATGCGAAACAGCGCCTGCTGCATCGCTTCGCCGCGGCCTTCCTCAGTGACATCGCGGAAATACCACGCGCGGCCGCTGTAGCCCTCCTCGGTGACGATGGGCATCGACGCGCGCATGAGAATGCGTCCGTCCTTGAGCGCAATCGGATCGCCGGATCGGACTTCCTGCGGATGTTTGTAGAGGTACTGGACCAGCTCGATGAAGCTGTCCCAATGCGCGACTTTTTCCGCTGCGTATTTCAGCAGCTGTTTATCGTCCGCCCCGGCGGCAATGTTCTCGGGGATTCCCCAGATCTCGAGGAAGCGGCGATTGTAAGAAAGGACGCGACCTTCCGAATCGACGATGAGGATCCCGTCGAGCGTCGCTTCCTGCTGCGCTTTCAGAATCGCGAATGCCGTTCGAAGCGACGGCACGCCGGCGTCATGCAGTCCGTTGAACCAACGCGCAAATAAACGTTTCGCTCGTGCGAGTCTGGAATGCTCGAGCGGTTGGAATTCGGACACGGGTACTGTCATGGCGGACCGACTAAAGGAGCTTATTTTAGGTGAATTTAGCTCGGATCGTTGGTCCGGTCGATCGATCGGAAGAACTGCCACTGCATATAACTCGATCGGACGTACCAGAACAGGAGCACAGCAGGGAAAAACTGCTTGAATTTGAGGGCGAGCAGGATGAGGAGCGACCCGACGATGATGGAAATCCATATCGCAATTTTGAATGCCGCTCGCTCGTCGAGGAACATCCTCAGGAAGTTCCGCACCATCCCGTACCCATCGAGAGGGGAAACAGGCATTAAGTTGAAGACAGCCCAGATGATGTTCATGATTTGAAGGAGCGGAAGCAGCGCAATCAGGAACGGATCGTGGTGCCCGATTGGGGTGCGGTAGTAGATCAATCCCACGATCCAGGCGAGGAGCAGGCTGGAGGCCGGTCCGGCGGCGCTGATGAAGAGGTCCTGCCACGGGCGCGCGCGGCGCTCGTTGATCGTGACGCCCCCTACACCCTGTAGGACGATGGCGCTCGGCCCGTAGCCGAAAATCCCGATCATCGCGGCGTGCGCAAGCTCGTGAAAAAGGATGCTGATGAAGAGGATAGGGATCCACAGCAGCGCTTCCTGCGGCTTGGAGGCGTCGAGATTGATCATCACGAACAGCGCGACGAGGATCAGAAAACTGAAGTCGAGAGTGATCGTGGTGCCGAGGATGGAGCCGAGGTGGATGCGTCCCACGGGCGGTAGGTTATGCTCAAACGCATGCGGTTCGAAACAAAAGCAGTGCATGCCGGCGGCGAGCCGGACGAATCGACCGGCGCGATTTCGCCTCCCATCCAACTGTCGACGACGTTCGAGCGCAATGCGTCTGATGGGCAGCCATCGCACGGTTACAGCTACATTCGCGATCACAATCCAACGCAGACGCGGCTCGAAGAAGCGCTGGCCGCGATCGATTCCGCAGAAGCGGCGCTGGCGTTCGCGTCGGGGATGGCCGCCGCCACCGCGCTCTTCCAATCGCTGCCCGCCGGTTCCCACATCATCATCCCGGATGATGGCTACTACGCGGTCCGCATTCTCGGGACTGAATTCTTTCAGCGGTGGGGCCTGACCCACGGCCTTGTCGTGATGACCGATCTCGACAGCGTACGCAGGACCATGCGGCCTAACACGCGGGCGATCTGGTGCGAGACGCCATCCAATCCGCTGCTGAAGGTCGTCGACATCGCCGCGCTCGCGAAAATGGCGCACGACGCGAATGCGCTGCTGATCGCCGACGGAACGTTCGCGACGCCCGCGCTGCAGCGTCCGATCGAGCTGGGCGCCGACGTCGTCATGCACTCCACCACCAAATACCTCGGCGGCCACAGCGACGTGCAGGGCGGATCGCTCGCGTTTCGCAAGCGCGATGCGCTCGTCGATAAGGTTCTGGAAGTGCGAACGATCATGGGAGGCGTCGCGTCGCCTTTCAACTCGTGGCTGATTCTGCGCGGCATTCGGAGTCTCGGCGCCCGCATGCGCATCCATTCCGAGAATGCCCGCGCGGTCGCTGAGTTCCTCTCGAAGAACAAGCGCGTCGAAACCGTCAACTATCCCGGATTGCTCTCACACCCAGGCCACGCGATCGCCGCGCGCCAGATGTCCGACTTCGGCGGGATGATGTCGATACTCGTCAAGGGTGGGCGGGAGGAGGCGCTGGCCGTCACCGCGAAAACCAAAGTCTTCATGCGCGCCACCTCCCTCGGCGGCGTCGAGAGCCTGATCGAGCACCGCGCGTCGAGCGAAGGGCCGAAATCGAAGATGCCGCAAAACCTGCTGAGGCTGTCGATCGGCCTGGAACATCCTCAGGATCTGATCGATGACCTCGCCCAGGCGCTGGTTTAGGTTGCCGACTCCGTGATCTCTGTGCTCTCTGTGGTAAAGCCTTTCACCACAGAGGACACAGAGATCACAGAGACATGACGACGTACTAGAATAGGCACGTGAAAAACTTCGAAATCATCTGCCCGTGCTGCCAGGCGATGATCGTCGTCGACCGCCTCAACGGCGAGATCCTTCTGCACAAGGCGAAGGAATCGAAGTCAGGCCTGTCGCTCGAATCGATGGTCTCGAATCTCGAGACGCAGAAGAGCGAAGCTGCCAAGCGATTCGAAAAACAGATCGAGAGCCAGAAGGACCGCAGCCGCATCCTCGAGGAGAAATTCAAGGAAGCCCTCGAGCGCGCCGACAAGTCGGATAAGCCCTACATCAATCCGATGGATATGGATTGAAGTTCGATCCAGACGCCGCAGCGGCAACGCACTCGGGCATCTACGGCCTTCCTTTCACGCCGAAAGACGCGCAGATCGTCATCATTCCGGTGCCGTTCGAGGCGACGACTTCGTACGGCGGCGGAACATCGCGTGGTCCGAAAGCGGTACTCGAAGCGTCGAAGCAGGTCGATCTCTTCGATCACGAGACCGGGCGTCCCTACGAAGCCGGCATCGCGATGCTGGACGTGCCGCGCAAGATCGTCGCGTGGAACTCGCAGGCGAAAAGACTCGGGCGCAAGAAAGTCGCGGCGGTCAACAAGATCGGCGATTTGGTCAACGAGTGGGTGTATGACCAGACGCGATCGCTGCTGGATGCCGGCAAGATGCCGGTAGTGTTAGGCGGCGATCACTCGGTACCGTTCGGCGCGATCCAGGCGTATGCCGAACGCCATCCTGGCCTCGGGATTCTCCATCTCGATGCGCACGCCGATTTGCGCAACGCGTACGAAGGGTTCACGTGGTCGCATGCATCCATCTTTCACAACGTCATGACGAAGATCGATGGCGTCGGAAGGCTCGTACAGGTGGGCGTCCGCGACATCGGCACGGGCGAGATGCGCATGATCGACGAGTCGAAGGGTCGGATCGTAACGTTCTTCGATGATGTCCTCGCGCAGCGAAAAGAGCGCGGCAGTCCGTTCGCGGAACTTGCAGATGAAATCGTTGCGCAACTGCCTGACGACGTTTACCTGTCGTGGGATATCGATGGACTCGATCCGACGCTGTGTCCCGGCACCGGCACTCCCGTTCCGGGCGGACTGTCGTGGAATGAGGCGGTCGGTTTGCTCCGCGCAGTGCGACGAGCGAAGAAGCGCATCGTCGGCTTTGATTTGTGCGAAGTCGCCCCGGGCGAGACGGAGTGGGATGCGAACGTCGCCGCGCGGCTGCTTTACAAGATGATCGGGTTCGCGCTGCTGACCAACAGTTAATCCCGAGCGCGGTGGGGGGCCAAGGGGTGGGAGCGAGGGATCAACGGTGGCGGAGTGGTGGAGTTGCTTACGGCGCAGCGCGCCGCAAAGACACGCCGCTCATCGCTGAGCAGTTTCGCGTTTTAGCCTCGAATGTGCTTCGGAAGTAACGGAACAGCTGCACCACCATAGATCCCTCGCTCCCGCCCCTAGAGCCCCGCCCGCGCTCGGGATAAACCTTTGATGCTCAGTCGTCCAGCCGACCGTCCGCCAAAGCGACGCGCCGCCCGCTGATCGCCGCCACGATTCGCGGAACGTGCACGTGACAGGTCTCGACGATCACCGCCACTTTCCGCGGTGGCGTTCCCGCGACCGCGGTTCCCGCGATGAAAACGCCGGGCACATTTGTTTCCATCGTGTCGGGATCGTGCGCCGGCTCGCGCGCGGTGCCATTCAGCTCGACGCCGAGCATCTCGAATAGCGTGATGTCCTGCCGGTATCCGGTCATGAGCAGCACGAAGTCGGCGGCGACTTCTTTCTGCGGCGACAAAAGAACTGTTCCGCCGCGAATCTCAACGACGTTCGTGTTGGGCAGGAACCGCACTTTGTCGTCGCGAATCAGCGCGCGCACTTCCGGCAACAGCCAGAACTTGACGACTTTCGGATCGAAATCGTCGCGCCGGTAGCTGATCGTCACGTCGGCGCCGGCGCGATGACATCGCACCGCCGCTTCAACCGCAGAATTGCGACCGCCGATGATCAGCAATCGTTTGCCGAAGTATTTGTGCGGATCGCCGAGGTAGTGACTGACGTGAGGGAGGTCCTCACCCGGGACGTTGAGAAGACGCGGAGCGTGCATCGCGCCAATCGCGAGCACCAGGTTGTCGACGCGATAGCCGTGCTCGCCATCCACTGCTCGCGTCTGCAAAAAGAATCCGCCCTCAGGTAATCGCTGCACCTTTTCGACGCGTTCGTAAGAGCGCACCGTCAAGCCGAAATGCTGAACGAGCGCGCGCAAGTACGCGAGAAACTCCTCACGCGTCACCTTCTGTTGATTCGCAGTCTGGATCGGCAACCCGGCCAGCGCGAGGCGGTCGGAGCTCGAATGAAACAGCATCTGCGGCGGATACCACTCGATGGTCGAGCCGATCTGCCCCGCGTCGAGCTGCACGTAATCGATGCCCGCCCGCTTGAGCGCAACCGCCAGCTCGAGTCCTATTGGTCCGGCGCCGATGATCGCGACGTGGTGCGACTCGATCAAGCGCTCATCCCGATTTCGCGCAGGACCGCGACTTTCGCCTCGATCATGACGTGATGTTCGAGGCCGAGGAGGTCGGCCAGCTTGCGGACGAGGTAGTTTTCGTAATCGGTGAGCTTGCGATCGGCGTACACGATCCGCCACATCGTTTTCACGATCTCGATGCGCTCATTCAATGACGCATTTTTGCGGATGAAATTGGTCAACGCGAAGTGATCGATGGTCTGTCCGCGCACTTCGGCCGCCTCAGCCACGAGCTCCTGAGCGGTTGCATCGTCCAGCTGAAACGCTCGCTTCAAGTATCCGATCACGTCGCCATCTTCGGCAGGGGAGAATTCGCCGTCGGCGTATGCCGTTTCGAGCAGAATGGCGGCGGTGGCGAGCCGGAGCGGATCCCGTTGCAGCTCGGGCTGCTGCATGCCGCCCTTGATCCGCTGCACCAGTTTTGCGAAGCTCACCGCGGGAGTGTAAACGAATGCCTCGCATAGACATTTCGCAGTTGCCCGACGATTCGCGCATCTGGATCTTCGGCATTTCGCCGGCGCTCGATGAGCGGAAGAGCTCGCGTCTTCTTTCGGTCGTCGATTCCTTCCTCGACGACTGGTCCGCTCATCAGCAGCCGATCGTGTCCGGACGCCAAATCGTTCACGGAATGTTTCTCATCATTGGCGTCGATCAGCGGTCCGAAACATCAGGCTGCTCCATCGATCGAATGTTCGGGCTGCTGCGCCAGCTCGAGCGTGAGCTCGACGTTGCGATCCTCGATCCGAATCGGATTTTTTGTCGGGACGCGTCCGGCAGCGTAACTTCAATATCGCGTCGGGCTTTCAGCGAGCGGGGCCATGGCGATACGGTCGTGTTCGACATTCTTGCCGAGCGCATCGGCAAAATCCGGGGCGGCCAATGGGAAGGACCTGCACGGAATTCGTGGCACAAAGCGCTGCTGCAGGAAGCTGGCTGATCTATTCGTAAAACCATCATAAATAGAAACTTACAAGTGCTCAAAATGAGCACCATCCTTGCAGTTATTTATGGCAGTGAAGGATGAAACGCGAAGGAAAACGCCGCTTTTAATTGTAGACGACGACAAGGCCGTCCGACGGCTTCTTGCGAGGGTGGCTGAGAGGGCAGGGTTCGAAGTGGACACCGCCAAAGACGGGTTCCAGGCACTCGAGATGCTGCAGCACAAGCAGTACGAGATCGCGATTGTCGACCTGATGATGCCGCGACTCAGTGGCTACGAGCTGGTGCAAAAGATCAGCACGCTGAATCCTCGGCCGGTCGTGATCGTCGCCACCGCGCTCATGAATGGCGATGTGGCATCTCTGGATGACTCGATGGTGCGACGCGTCATCAAGAAGCCCTTCGACATCAACGCCGTCGCGAATGCTCTCGTTGAGATCGCGCGCGAAGCAGCTGAAAAACGGGCAACCACGCCACCGGAAGAGCCGACGATCATCGTCGCGAAAGACGTCAGCGTCACCGCCAACGAAGTCATCGTTCCGACCGCTGACGGGAATCCCGAGCAGGCGAAGATGGAAGCCCAGGGGACTGAATCAGAGCTTCCGAAGGGCGAGAAAATCGAGTAGCGTTCGCGCTCGATGAACAACAAATTGAGCCGCCGGGCGTTCGTCGCAACCGGCACCGCCGCAGTCGCAGTCGCTTCGAAGACGTTTGCGCAGGGTCCCACGGTCATCCGACGCAGTCCAGCCAAACCGGTCGTCGTCTCCTCGGCCAACGGCAATCGATTCAAGAACGGTGGCGACATGACCGGCGTCGAGAAAGCGTGGTCGTTGATCACGCAAGGCTCGGACGTCCTCGATGCGCTGATCGCGGGCGTGAACATCGTGGAACTCGATCCGCTCGATGACAGCGTTGGCTACGGCGGTCTCCCGAACGCCGAAGGCGTCGTGCAACTCGACTCTTCGTGCATGCACGGTCCGCGAAAACGCGCCGGCGCAGTCGCGTCGATCGAAGGCGTCCGCACGCCATCGCTCGTCGCGAAAGCAGTAATGGATTACACCGATCATCATCTTCTCGTCGGCCGCGGAGCGCAGGAATTCGCGCGCAACATGGGCTTCACGATCGAAAACGATCTCAACACGCCGAATTCACGTCAGAAGTGGTTGGAATGGAAGCGCCGCACCGATCCATCGCACTACCTCGATCCAAAGACGCGCGCCGAAGTCGGTTATCGCGTTGCGCTGCAAATGGTGGCGGAAGGGAAGATTGATCGCGAGCATCTGTACGGCACGATCAATTGCGATGGTGTAAGTCCGAAAGGCGAAATCTGCGGTGTGACCACCACCAGCGGGCTCGCATGGAAGATCCCCGGCCGCGTCGGCGACTCACCAATCCTCGGTGCCGGTCTGTACGTCGACGGCGACATCGGCGCCGCTGGATCGACTGGACGCGGCGAAGCGAATCTCTACAACCTCAGCTCATTTCTGATCGTGGAGAACATGCGTCGCGGAATGCATCCGAAAGATGCGGCGATGGATGTGCTTCGCCGTGTGAAGGCCAATACGATCGAGAAGCGGCTGCTCAACACGAGCGGCAATCCGAATTTCGGACTCAACTTCTACGTCGTCAACGCCGCCGGCGAATATGCGGGCGCGTCGATGTATCCGTCGCGCTATGCGGTGTGCACCGAGAACGGCGCGCAGACGCTCGACACCGAGCCGCTGCTGCAGGGGAAGCCCGAGTAACGCCGGCGGCCTCGCCGGCGCTACGAAAGCGCCGCTTCGACGAGCGCTTTCTGCTGCTCTTCGTGGCGATGATGCGAGCCCGTCGCGGGCGACGCGCTGATCGGACGGCCGACGTAGCGCAGCGTCTGATTCGGCTTGAGCAGCATCGCGAGCCGCTCATGCAGGAACGGCCACGCTCCCATGTTGCGCGGCTCTTCCTGCACCCACACGATTTCGGTCGCGTCCGGATATTGCGCGAGCGCGGCCTCCAGCATCGGCTTGGGGAACGGATAGAACTGTTCGAGGCGAACGATCGCAACGTTGCGATCGCCACGCGCTGCCAGCAAGTCGTACACGACTTTTCCGCTCGTGATGACGACGCGGCCGGCAGACGGTGCGGAATCGACGAGGACCGGCTCGAAACGTCCGTTGGTCAGATCCTGAAGTGACGACGTCGCCCGCGGATGTCGCAGCAGCGATTTCGGTGTCATCGCGATGAGCGGCTTGCGCGGACCATTCTTCATTTGCCGCCGCAGCGCGTGAAAATATTGCGCGGGCGTGCTCGGATAGACGACCTGCATGTTGCCTTCGGCGCACAGCGTGAGGAAACGCTCGAGCCGTGCGCTGGAATGCTCCGGCCCCTGACCTTCATAGCCGTGCGGCAGCAGCAGAACGAGTCCGCTGTGCTGTCCCCATTTTTCTTCGGCGCTGGAAACGAATTGATCGACGACGATCTGCGCGCCGTTGACGAAGTCTCCGAACTGCGCTTCCCACATCACGAGCGTGCCCGGATCGGCAACCGAATATCCATACTCGAATCCGAGGACGCCGTATTCGGAGAGGAGGGAGTCGTAGGCGCCGAATCCGCGATCAGGATTCGACGACAAAACTTTCAGCGGGATGTAAGGCGCGCCGGTGACGTAGTCGAACAGCAGCGCATGCCGGGACGAGAACGTGCCGCGGCCGCTGTCCTGACCTGACAAACGCACACGGTCGCCGTCGAGAAGGATCGTTCCGAATGCGAGCATCTCCGCGAAACCCCAGTCGATCGCTTCGCTGCCGGACGCCATCGCCTGCCGGCGCGCAATGATCGGCTTCAGTTTTGGATGTGGTGTGAAATTCTCGGGGATGGTCGCCAGCGCCTGGCTGACGGTTGCGAGTTGCGCGTTCGACACCGCCGTGTCGGGCGACGGTTGTGTTTGGAAACCGGTGATCTCTTCGTCGGTCCACAGCGGCTCGCGCTGCGACGGCGGCGCGTCGTCTTCTCCGCGCGTGCGGTCGAACGCCTCCTGCAACTTCGCCTGAAAAGCATCCAACCACTCCTCGGCTTCCTTCGGATCGATATCGCCTTTGCGCAGCAGTTGTTCGGTGTAGATCTTTCGCACCGAGCGATGCTCTTTGATCGCCTTGTACATCCGCGGCTGCGTGAGCGAGGGCTCGTCGCCTTCGTTGTGGCCGTGACGGCGGTAGCAAAGCATGTC
>DATBSF010000062.1:0-5243 GCA_036559905.1 Thermoanaerobaculia bacterium
TCGCGCCGCTCATCGCGCTGTACGAAGAAGAGCAATTCTCAGCGCACGGACGGGCGGCGCGCGAGCTCATTCGCCGGCGATTGTCGGAGCTCCGCTCAGTGCGTGCCTGACGGCAGACGCCGCGGACGCTGGATCAGCGCGATCATCTCGCGCACGGCTTTGTCGAGTCCCACCAGCGCCGCGCGCGCGACGATCGAATGGCCGATATTCAGCTCCTCGATGTCTTCGTTCATCGCGATGGCGTCGATGTTCCGATAATTCAGACCGTGGCCGGCGAGCACGGTCATTCCCATTTTGCGCGCCGCCTTGGCAGCGGTGTTGATCTTCTCCAGCTCGGCCGTCCAGCTTCCGCGAATCCATCCTTCGGTGTATTTGCCGGTGTTGATCTCGATTTTCGGAGCGCGGATTTTCTGGCACTGGCGGATCTGCTCGAGGTCCGGATCGACGAAGATCGAGACGTCGATCGCCGAGTCGATGAGCTGCCGCACGATCTTCTCGAGATTTCCAGCGTGCAGCACGACGTCGAGACCGCCTTCGGTCGTCAGCTCGTCACGCCGCTCGGGGACGAGCGTGACCTGATTCGGCTTGATCGTCTGCGCGACGCGCACCATTTCCGGCGAGCCGGCCATCTCGATGTTGAGATGCGTCGATATCGTCCGCCGCAGGATCTCGACGTCGCGGTCCTGAATGTGACGCCGGTCGCCGCGCAGATGGACTGTGATTCCCTGCGCGCCGGCGAGCTCGCAGATCACGGCCGCCGCGACGGGATCGGGCTCGTCGCTCTTGCGTGCCTCGCGAATAGTCGCGATGTGGTCGATGTTCACTGCCAAGCGCATGAGGTTAGGTTAACAGTTAAACCATGCTGTATCGATTCGAAAATATCGAGAAGTCCTACGGTCCGCACGATGTCCTGCGCGGCGTGACGTGGCAGCACAATCCCGGCGAAAAGGTCGGCCTGGTCGGCCGCAATGGCGCCGGTAAGACCACGTTGTTCAAACTTCTCCTCAAAGAAGAGGAGCCTGACCGCGGCGAAATCCTTCGCTCCTCGGGTCTCACGATCGGACACGTCAGCCAGCATCTCGATGCCGAAGAGGGGATGACGCTGTTCGACTACGTGGAGACGGCGTTCGCCGAAGTCCTCGCGATCGAGAAGAAAATGCGCGCGATCGAGCATGACCTCGCCGACGCCGCCCGTCCCGATCACGACCGCATTCTCGAGAAATATTCGGAGCTGCAGCACGACTACGAGCACGCCAACGGCTACACGCTGCACGCGGAAGTCGAGCGCGTGCTCAGCGGCGTCGGATTCGACAAGACCGACTGGGAGCGGCCGATCCATGCGTTCAGCGGCGGACAGCAGAACCGCGCGATGCTCGCTCGCGTTCTGCTCACACAGGTCGATCTGCTGCTGCTCGACGAGCCGACGAATCACCTCGATCTCAACGGCATCGAGTTTCTCGAGGAATTCCTGCAGTCGTTCAAGGGCAGCTTCCTGCTGATCTCACACGATCGAACATTCCTGAATCGCGCGATCGAGAAAATCGTCGAGCTCGCGCACGGAAACCTGATCGAGTATCACGGCAACTACGAGCGCTTCCTGCAATTGCGCGAAGAGCGGATGGAAAAGATGGCGACCGATTACGAGCGCCAGCAGGAATTCATCGAGAAAACGCAGGACTTCATCCGCCGCAACATCGCTGGGCAGAAGACCAAGCAGGCGAAGTCGCGCCGCAAGATGCTCAATCGCCTCGATGAGGTCGAGCGGCCCGAGACCGACGAGACGTTCGCGAACTTTCGTCTGGAAGCGGGACCCCGCTCGGGCGCCATCTCGCTGACCGCCGATCGCGTGACGGCCGGGTACGAAGAGAAGCCGATCGTGAACGATCTCAGCATGGTGATTCGTCGCGGCGAGCGCTACGCGATCATGGGACCGAACGGATCGGGCAAGTCAACGCTGCTGAAAACCTTCGCGGGCCGCATTCCGCCACTCAGCGGCACCATCGCCTATGGCCACAACGTCCGCCTCGGCTACTACGACCAGACGCTGGGTGATCTCGATCCGAAGGGAAAAGTCATCGACGAGGTCTGGAATCTCGATCATGCGCAGTCCGAGGAACAGGTGCGCAGCTACCTCGCGCAGTTTTCATTCTTCGACGATGACGTGTTCAAGAAGACCAGCGATCTGTCGGGCGGCGAGCGCGGAAGGCTGGCGCTCGCGAAGATCATGTACGCCGGCGGCAATCTGATGCTGCTCGACGAGCCGACGAATCACCTCGACGTTTACACGCGTGAGGCGCTGGAAGCGGCGCTCGAGCGATTCACGGGCGCGCTGGTGGTCGTGTCGCACGATCGATACTTCATCGATCGGGTCGCGGAGAACATCATCCTCGTCGAGGATGGACATGCCGAGGTGTACGGGGGGAATTACAGCGATCTCGTGGAGAGGATGAAGGTGGGTGCGGCAGTGCCGAAACCGATTCCCCTCACCCGGCCTCCGGCCACCCTCTCCCCGCAGGCGGGGAGAGGGGATGAAAAAAAGAAGCGCGACAAGCGCATCAAGAAGATCGATGAGGAGATCGCCTCGCTCGAGGAGCGCATCGCTTCGGCGGAGCGCGAGCGTGAGCGCAACGATCTGCTCCTCTGCAACGAAGACATCTACCGCGACGGCGAGCGCACGAAGAAGATTCAGGCGCAGAATGCTGACCTGAAGGCGATGATCGAGCTGCTGTACGGCAAGTGGGAAATGCTGTCGAAGGAAAAAGAATCGTGAAGGCCGCGATCATCGCGGTCGGCTCGGAGATGCTCGGGCCCACGCGCGTCGACACGAACTCGCTCAAAGTCACGGCGGCGCTCGAAGACTTCGCCGTTCCGGTCGTGCACAAGAGCGTGGTCGGCGACGTCCTGCGCGATCTGGTCGACGAGATCCGTTACTCGCTCGAACGCGCCGACATCCTCATCCTCAGCGGCGGACTCGGACCGACCGAGGATGACATGACGCGCGAAGCGCTGGTGGAGGCGTTCGGGCTGAAGATGGAGATCGATCAGTCGATCGTCGACCGCATCGAGGAGCGTTTCAAAGCGCGCGGCTGGAAGATGCCGGAGGTCAACAAGCGGCAGGCGAATGTTTTTCCGGGACAGACGACGCTGCGCAACGAGCGCGGCACCGCGCCCGGATTTTTTCTTGAAGTTAAAGGGAAAAACATCTGGGTTTTTCCAGGGGTGCCGCACGAGCTGGAGTGGATGATCGCGACGTACCTGGCGCCCTGGCTCGAAAAGAAGAGCGGCGGGCGCGCGCGGCAGCGGCGCGTTCTCAAGATCGTCGGCGTGACCGAGTCGGCGGTCGAAGAGAGACTCAAGCCTTACTACGACGCGCACAATCATGAGCCGCTGACGATTCTCGCGACCGGCGGACAGATCGAGCTGCATCTCGTCGGTGACGGCAATTCCTCCGACGCGAAGGCAGCGATCGCCGCGCGTGAAAAAGAATTAACCGCGATATTCGGCGACAAGATTTTCGGCTTCGACAGCGACACGCTGGAGTCGGTCTTCGGGCGGATGTTGATCGAGCGTCACGCGACGGTCTCCGTCGCGGAGTCGTGCACCGGCGGATTGCTGTCATCGCGCATCACCGACGTGCCAGGAAGCTCGGCTTACTACATGGGCGGCGCTGTCGTTTACACCGCAGATGCAAAGATGTTCATCGCGGGCGTCGATCCGGCGCTGATCCAGGAGTTCGGCGAAGTCTCCGAGCAGGTGGCTGTCGATCTGGCGAAGGGCGTGCGGCGGCGTTTCCACACGACGTATGGCATCGGCGTCACCGGCATCGCCGGGCCGGGCGGGGGGACGGAGGCCAAGCCGGTCGGCACGGTGCACATCGCTGTCGCCAACGACTCGCGCTACGAGCACCGCAAACTGTTCTGGCCGACGACGCGATCGCTCTTCAAATGGTTCACGACAAATTCGGCGCTCGACTTGCTGCGTCTCTTCATTCTACGGTCTTGACTTGTGCGCTTAACATGCACATATTGTGTGTATGAAGCGCACAAATGTCGTTTTGGACGAGGCATTGTTGGAAGAGGCCTTGCGGCTGAGCGGCGAGAAGACGTATTCAGCCACGATCAATCGGGCGCTGCAGGAGTTGGTTCGCCGAATCACGGTTGAAGAAGGTTTGAAATTGATGAGTGGAAGCGGCTGGTGGGAGGGCGACCTGGCGGAGATGCGACGAGATCGCGAATTCGAATTTGCAAGTGAGATTCGCGACGGGCCACCGGACAAGCCGAAAGGAAGAAAGTCTCGCCGTGGTACTCGTTGACACGTCACTTTGGATAGCGGACTCAGCCCGCCGCGGCGTTCTCGCCCAACATGTCTCACCCGTTGAGATCGCGACCTGTCTTCCGGTGATCCAGGAGGTTCTTCAGGGAGTACGCGACGAGCGCGCCTACGCCGTCGCGCGCACAACCATGTTTGCGCTCATATTGCTGGAGTCTCCCTTGCCGGCCGAACTCTTCGAGGAGGCCGCCCAGATCTATCGGACGGGACGAGCCACAGGTTTTACGATCCGATCTTCCTACGACTGCGTGATCGCCGCATGCGCGATCCGCAACGGCGTTCCCCTCCTCCACTCCGATCGCGACTTCAACACCATCGCGCGCTTCACGCGCCTGCAGTCGCGATACGTCGCGCTGTAGCGATCACGCTCTCGCGCAGTGACTGCGGCTCGAGAATCTCGATCTGATCTCCTACGCCGAGCAGCACCGTCTTCGCGACTTCCTCGGCATCGAAATGCAACCGCACGCGATCGCCGTCGACTTCGTCGATGCCGCCGTATCGCATCATCGTGCGCAGCCATTTCACGACCGGCCCGCTCGCGCGGATGACGACTTCGTAGCGCGGCATTCGCTCTTTGAATTTCATCGATGATTCTTCCCAGAATTTCTCGAGATCGAAGCCCGCCGGCCGGACAAACGACACCTCCAGAATCGCCGCTTCGCGCACTCGCGATACGCGATAGCTGCGGATCGATTCCTCGATCTGCGAGACGACATACCAGATGCTTCCTTTCGCGACGAGACCAAGCGGGTCGACGATGCGCTCGGATGCGGAGACGTCGTCGCCGTACATCATCCACACTCTGCGATCGCGCCAGACTGCGTCCCGAAGCAGCGGGAGATGCGGAACCTGCTCGCTGCTGCGATTCCATCCGCTGACGTCGATGTAGATGCGCTGGCGCGCGAGCTCCGCGT
>DATBSF010000063.1:0-10292 GCA_036559905.1 Thermoanaerobaculia bacterium
GGCGCTTCGAAACCGCTTCAGGGCGGATAGATCGGCTCGAGCCAACGGCCGAGGAGATGCGGAATGTGCAGGTGTTCGCCGATCGCGGCTGGAATTCCGAGGGCGCCCCCGATCGTGGCGAGCGCCGCCAGCACGATCAGAGGAATCGTCATCGTCGGCGGCGACTCGTGGATGTGATGTTCCTGCTCGTGCGTTCCCCGAAACGCGCCTGTGAAGGTGAGGAAGAAGAGGCGGAACATGTAGTACGCCGTGAAGAGCGCCGCGAGCGTGCCCATGAACCAGATGACGCGATTGAAATTGAGCGGCAGATACGGAGTGGTGAGCGCGGAGACGAGAATCTCGTCCTTCGAGAAGAAGCCGGACAGCGGCGGGAATCCCGCGATTGCAATCGTCGCGATCAGAAATGTCCAGGCCGTGATCGGAATCTTCTTCCACAGCCCGCCCATCTTGCGGATGTCCTGCTCTCCGCTCATCGCGTGAATCACCGATCCCGATCCGAGGAACAGGCACGCTTTGAAGAAGGCATGCGTGACGAGATGGAAGATTCCCGCGGTGAATGCGCCGACGCCGACGCCGATGAACATGAAGCCGAGCTGCGAAACCGTCGAGTAGGCGAGCACCTTCTTGATGTCGTTCTGGCGTACGGCGATCGTCGCAGCGAACAGCGCAGTCAACGCGCCGATGAACGCGACGATGATCATCGCCTGCGGCGACATCCGGTAGAGAACGTTCGTCCGCGCGATCATGTAGACGCCGGCGGTGACCATCGTCGCGGCATGGATCAGCGCGGATACTGGGGTCGGACCGGCCATCGCGTCGGGCAACCATACGTAGAGTGGGATCTGCGCCGACTTGCCGGTCGCGCCGAGGAAGAGCAGCAGGCAGATCGCGGTGATCATCGATGGCGTGCCGATGCCGCGCATCGCCAGGCCTGACACGCGCGCGAAATCGACGGAGCCGAATGTCGCGAACATCAGGAACATCGCGACCAGGAATCCGAAATCGCCAATGCGATTGACGATGAAGGCCTTCTTGCCGGCGGCGGCCGCGAATTCCTTGTCGTAGTAGAAGCCGATCAGCAAGTACGAGCAGAGGCCCACGCCCTCCCACCCGATGAACATCACGAGATAACTGCTGCCGAGGACGAGGACGAGCATCTCGGCGAGGAAGAGATTGAGATACGAGAAGTAGCGTGCGTAGCCTGGCTCGTGAGCCATGTAGCCGACGGAGTACAAGTGGATCAACGTGCCGACCCACGTCACGACCATCAGCATCACGACCGATAGCGGGTCGAGTTGGAACGCGAGGTCAGCGCCGACTCCGCCGCTGCTGATCCAGTTGTAGACAACGTTGACGTGACGCTGCCCGTGGGGATAGGCGTGCTGATACTGAAAAACGGCGATCGTGCCGGCGATGGCGGAGAGGAGCGAAGAGACCGGCCCGACGATGGAGACGAATGGGCGTCCGGCGCGCTCGCCCAGCAAGCCGTTCAGCAAAAAGCCGAGCAGCGGCAGCGCCGGGATCACCCACAACTGATTCAGCATGCGGCGGTGGGAGTGCCGAGTGCCGTGTGCCGGGTGCCGAGCGGTTGGCTCGGTCTATCACTCGGCACTCGGCACTCGGCACTCGGCACTTTCTCTCCTCGCCGGGGCGAGGAGTCCCCGCGCCGGCCTATCTCTCTTCGTCGCGAGTTCGATCCTGATAATCATCCGAAGATGCCGGATCGAGCTCCCAACGTTTCTTATCGCGACTGCGTTCTTTTTCTCCGACCTTCAGTTCTTCGCTGTCTTGATAGGTGACGCCGACGGCTTCACCCATTTCCTGCACGTCGTTTTGCTCAGGAGTCGCGGCGCTTCCGGCCACCGACTCTTCGCCGCTGCCGTCGGCGTCCTCCCAGCGCGCGTCGATGTCGCCGCCGGAGAGGGTCGGATTCGTATCCGTGTGCTCGCGGAGTCGCTCCGACAGCTTCCTGGAGCCGGCGGACACGTCCGGAATGGGCGGCTCGAGGTCATCATCGATGCCGTCGCGGTTCCGGTCTTTCCGTTCATCTTCTTTCCAATCAATGAGTTTCTCGGTCTTGTCCATTTTCAGCTCCTTACGCCTGAGCTGAAAAATGCTTGTTCTATGCCGGTTCTTGGTTCTAGGTTCTCGGAAGGCCCAACCAAGAACCAAGAACCAAGAACTACCAACGCATCAGATTTGCCTCGTCAACATCAATGGTTTCGCGGTGGTGAAACAGCGAGATGAAGATGGCCAGCCCCACCGCAGCTTCCGCCGCGGCGATCGCCATCACGAAGAACACGAAGATCAATCCGTGGAGCTGATGGAACTGTCGCGCGTAAGCGAGAAAAGTCAGATTGACGGCGTTCACCATCAGCTCGATCGACATGAAGATGGTGATGCCGTTCTTTCGCGTGAGCACGCCGCAGACGCCGATCGCGAAGAGGATCGCGCTGAGGATCAGGAACCACTGGGTCGGAATCATGAGGTCTGCACTCCGCGGCCGCTGAGGACCAACGCCCCGACGATCGCCGCCAGGAGCAGAATCGAGACCGCCTCGAACGGAAAGATGTAGACCTCGAAGAGCTTCACGCCGATCGCCCGTGCATCGGCTAGAAATGGACCGGAGGGAAGCTCCATCACCGCATATTTCGAGAGGTAGTAAACGAGGCCGATTCCGAAGGCCGCGCTGCCGACGTATCCCAGGAACTGCTGAATCGGCCGCGTAGGCTCTTCGGGCTGCTTCTGCAGATTCAGCAGCATGATCACGAAGAGGAACAGCACCATGATCGCGCCGGCGTAGACGATCACCTGTAACGCCGCGAGGAAGGGCGCCTCGAGCAGGACGTACATCACGGCCAGCGCAAAGAAAGAGGCGACGAGCGACAGCGCGCCGACGACCGGATTGCGATGGAGGATTACCACAAGCGCGAAGATCACGGCGATCGCGGCGAAAAAGAAGAAGACGGCGTAGGTAATCATCCGAGGCCCCGCTCCGAGCGAAGCGAGGAGTCAACGCTCGCACCGCCATGAAGTGACATCGTTCGCGATGCGAGCAATGATCCCTCGCTGCGCTCGGGATTCCTCATATCCACCGCTCCGCGATGAACCAGGCGACCAGCAAAATATTCAGGAAGGCCAGCGGCAAGAACACCTTCCAGCCCATCCGCATCAGGATGTCGTATTTCAGCCGCGGAATCGTCCAGCGCACCCACACGAAGATGAACATCAGGACGCTGACCTTGATCGTGAAAACGATCGCCGACGCGAGGAATCCCCAGAATGTCGCAGGCTCGTTGACCCACGGGATGTCCCAGCCGCCGAGGAAGAGCGTGGTGATGAGCGCCGAGATGGTGGCCATCGCGATATATTCAGACATGAAAAATAGTGCGAATTTCATGGATGAATATTCTGTATGATATCCGGCGACCAGCTCGGCCTCCGCTTCCGCGAAATCGAACGGCAGGCGGTTCGTCTCCGCGAAGGCAGCGACCGAGAAGACGATGAACGCCAGCCACATCGACGGCGAGAAGACGTTCCAGGCCGGAATCTTGACGGAGTCGAACAGCACGAAATAGCCGGTCTGCTTCCACACCACATCCGTCAGCCGGAGCGATCCCGCGGCCATGAGCACGCTGATCGCGGACAGCGTCAGCGCGAGCTCGTACGAGATCATCTGCGCCGACGATCGGATGCCGCCGAAGAGCGAGAACTTGTTGTTCGAGGCCCAGCCGGCGGTCACGATGCCGTACACGCTGAGCGACGCCAGCGCGAAGATCAGCAGGATCCCGACGTTCAGGTCAGCGACGATCGGCTCGAAGAGCCTTCCGCTGGGGAGAGGGAACGGTCGTCCCCACGGAACGACCGCGATGGTCGTGAGTGCCGGAATGAGTCCGAACATCGGCGCGAGCGAATAAAGCCACTTGTTCGCGCCCGCCGGGACGATGTCTTCCTTGAGAAAAAATTTCGCGGCGTCAGCGAGCGATTGAAAGAGTCCGAACGGCCCGACGCGATTCGGCCCGACGCGATCCTGAATGAGTGCGCTTCCGCGGCGCTCGACCCACACCATGATCGGTGTGACGTTGAGCAATGCGCCGACCACGATGGCAATCTTCAGAATCGAGAGGGCGACGTCGACCTTGTCGATTCCCGCCATGATCACGCGCCTGCGGCGACTCTCTCCTCTGTGAAGACTCGCGCCGCGATGCGCGCAAAAATCTCGAGATCCGAAACCGCCTGTCCTTTCGGCGGATACGCCGCGTGGATTTCCTGGACGCGGCCCTGAAGGTTGGTGTAGGTGCCTTCCTTCTCGACGTGAATCGTGCCGGGGAGGAGTACATCCGCGAATGCGTTGAGCGGATGGTTCGCGTCCCACGAGTGCACGATCAGGAACTTCGCCTTGCGGAGGCTGGCGATGAATGCTGGATCTTTCGTTCGCTCACTGAAGCCGGCGTCGCAGATGTACAGCACATCGACGCCGTCGGTCGAAGGCAGCGCGTTCTCTCCAAAGACCTTCGCGACGCCGCGATAGTTCGGCGCAGCCTGCGTTCCTTCGAGCCATTCCGTGCGCGATTTCATTTTGATCGGGCCGATCGGATCGACTGTCAGGCCGACGCGTGCGCCGAGTTTGTCGAACAGCGACTTCGCCGCCGCGGCTTCTTCATTCGTCATGTTCGCCGACGCGATGGCCGCAAACTTTCCGTGCGATCGGAATGCCTTCTCGATTGCATCGAGCGCTTCGCCCCAGGTGGAGATGCCGAGGTAGTCGTCTTCGTTGCGGACTTTGGGGACGACGACGCGGTCGGTATCGTAGCGCTCGTACGAGAAGCGGCCGTAATCGCACAGCCAGTGATCGTTGACGTCGGGGTTCTCGCGCGGCCGGTAACGGAAGACCTGACCATTGCGATGTCCGACGAAGATGTTGCATCCGACGTCGCATCCGTTGCAGACGGAGTCCGCCGAATCGAGATTCCAGACGCGCGATTCAAATCGAAACTCGCGCGTGGTCAGGGCGCCGGTCGGACAGACGTCGGCGACGCACGCCGACATCCAGTTGTCGAGCGGCGTCCCGGCGAAGACCGCCACCTCGGTGGCCGCCCCTCGCTTGAAGAAGGCCAATTCGCTCGTCCCGGTGATCTCCTGGCAGAACCGGATGCAGCGCGTGCAGTGGATGCAGCGGTTCATGTTCTGCACCACGTGCGGCCCGATCGCGGTGCGATCCATGCCGGGATATGTCCGCTTGAACTCGCCGTATCGCGACTCGACCGATCCGTAGTTGAACGAGTAATCCTGCAGTGGACACTCTCCGGCTTTGTCGCAGATCGGACAGTCGAGCGGATGATTGATCAGCAAAAACTCCATCTGCCCGCGACGTGCCTTGTCGACTTTTTCGTTCCAGACGTGAATCTTCATCCCGTCTTTTACGTTCGTGGAGCAGCCGGCCTGGAGCTTCGGCATGCCTTCGACTTCGACGAGGCACATGCGGCACTGACCGACAACGGTCAGCGAAGGGTGATAGCAAAAATGGGGAACGTGAACGTCGGCCGCTTTGGCGGCCTCAATGATGTTGATGCCATCCTTGACTTCGACTTCCGCGCCGTCGATAGTGACTTTGGCCATTGGTGGGATGAAAATCTCACGGCCGTGCCCGTGAAATTTTTCACAAGGCGCGAGAATACTCACGCGCGGACCGCGCGTCAACGGAATTGCAAGTGACGAAAAGAGACGCTGCCATCGGGATTACCTCGGCCGTTGTTGCGGGGGCGTTGTGCTACGCCCTCGCGGTCATGCGGCCAGAGCTGCCTGCGAAGCTTTCACACCCCTTCTCGTCGACGCCGCCGACGGCGACGGCAACGACCACCGCTCCCGGCAATGCCAAGGTCATCATGCATGTGAACGGGCAGCCGGTCACAGAGCAGGAGTTCATGGCGATCTATCGGCAGCTGCCGGAAGACATGCAGCGGCAGTACGCGAACGAGAACGGAAAAATGGTGCTCGCGGAACAGACGATCCGCGTCAAATTGCTCGAGCAGGAAGCCCGTAAGCTCGGCCTCGAGCGCGAGCCGAACGTGGCCGCGCAGATCGAAGCCGACCAGTCGAACATCCTCGCGAATGCTGCCGCCGAGAAAATGATCCCTGCGCCGAACGAGCAGGCCGTCCAGGAGTTTTACGCGAAGAACAAAGGCCGATTCGAGTCCGCGGACGTCAGCCACATCCTGATCGCGTATGCCGGCGGAACGATCCCGCCGCGCAGCGGCAAGGCTCCAACGCTCGACGCCGCGAAGGCAAAGGCGAACTCGATCTATCAGCAGCTCAAGGCCGGCGGTGACTTCATGGCGATTGCGCGCAAGGTCTCCGACGACGGCCAGACGGCCAAGGCCGGCGGTCAGATGGGGGTGGTCTCGGGCGGGATGCTTCCGCCGGAGCTCGACGCGCAGATCTTCGCAGCGCATAAGGGCGACATCACTCCGCCGACCGTTACGCAGTTCGGAATCCATATCTTCAAAGTGAACGGCCGCGCGACGCAGTCGCTCGACCAGCTGCGGGCCAGCATCGCGCAGCGCGTACGGCAGGAAAAGCTCCGCGACCGCGTCGAGTCACTTCGCAAGGCCGCCAAGGTCGATTTCGATCCGACATTCTTCCCGACGAGCAAGAAGCCCGCGCAGGCGCCAGCGAAGAATCCGTCGTGAAGGTTCTCGTGCTTGGCGCCGGCCGCATGGGCTACGGCGCCGTCTACGATCTCGTCCGGCAGCCGGACGTCGAGCGCGTGACGATTGCCGATGCGATCGCCGAGCGGGCGCACACGGTTGCGTCGGCAGTGGGGAAGAACAAGGCCGTTCCGCTGCAGCTCGACGTCACGAACGAACGCGCCGTCGTCGATCTCATGCGCGATCACAACTCAGTCCTCAGTTGCGTCGTCTACAAATTGAACGCGGGTCTCGCACGGGCCGCCGTCGAAGCAAAAACCAATTTCTGCGATCTCGGCGGCAACAACGATGTCGTGGACGCCGAGCTGGCCCTCGACGACCAGGCGAAGAGGGCCGGCATCAATATCATTCCGGATTGCGGCCTCGCGCCCGGAATGGTGGCGGTTCTTGTCGCCCACGCCGCCGCGCGCTTCGACAAACTCGACTCGATCCACATTCGCGTTGGCGGCTTGCCGCAGGAACCGAAGCCGCCGCTGAACTATCAAATGGTCTTCTCCGTCGAAGGCCTCATCAATGAATACGTCGAGCCGGCGCGCGTCATCCGGAACGGCAAAATCACGACCGTCGAATCGATGACGGAGATCGAGGAGCTGGAGTTTCCGAAGCCGTTCGGAAAACTGGAAGCGTTCCAGACCTCGGGCGGCACCTCCACGCTCCCCGACACATTCCTCGGCCGCGTCCGCGAGCTCGATTACAAGACGATTCGCTACCCGGGCCACTGCGCCAAGTTCAAGACCATGATCGACCTCGGCCTCTGTCACGGCGAGCCCAGGAAGATGTTCAGCGAGCTCTTGGTGCGCAATCTTCCGCACGATGAGCCCGACGTCGTGCTGGTGCGCGTGGAAGTTGCAGGCGCAGGTCGTACCCTGCGATACGACATCATCGACCGACACGATCCTGCGACGGGCCTGAGCGCGATGATGCGAACGACTGCGTTCCCGGCAGCGATTGTCGCGCTGATGATGGCGCGCGGTCAGACGACGGCCAAGGGAGCGCTGCCGCAGGAGCGGTGCATCCCACCGGACCTGTTCATGAAGGAGCTGGCGGCTCGGAAGATCGAAGTCGTAGAGTCTCTGTGATCTCTGTGCCTCTGTGGTGAAGGCTTTTTCACCACAGAGACACAGAGGACACAAAGATGGCGTACCTACTGCTCCGCTGGCTGATCAACACGATCGCCCTCTTCCTGCTGGTGCAATTCGTACCGGGATTTCACGCCGGATCGTGGACGACCCTCGCCATCGCGGCACTGGTTCTCGGACTGCTGAACGCGCTCGTCAAGCCGATCCTCTTCATTCTGACGCTGCCGATCACGGTGCTCACTCTCGGGCTCTTTCTGATCATCCTGAACGGCATCATTCTCGAGCTGACGGCATGGCTGGTGCCCGCTTTCAAGATCGATGACTTCATCTCGGCGTGCATCGGCGCGATCGTCCTGGGGTTGATTTCGCTGGTGACACATCGTATTGGACGCGAGAAAGAGAGTTGAATAGACTACCGCCCGCGTGAACATCATCAAGAATCGCGTCGACGGAGTCACAGTCCTCGACATTCAGGGCGTCATCAAGCTCGGGGAAAGCGCGCGCGAATTCTCGAGCTACCTCGAGAAAGTGCTGAACGATGACACCGGCCCGGTGATGATCAACTTCGAGTCGATCAACTACATGGACTCCACCGGACTCGGTGAGCTGATCGGATACCTGCAGAAGTTCGAAGACCGGCAGCGGAAGATGGCGCTCGTCAAGCCGTCGCACCGCATTCTGGCGCTTCTCAAGATCACGAAGCTCGACACGGTCTTCAAGATCTTTGACACGCGGGAAAGCGCGCTGGCGTATCTGAACGATTCCGCGGCATGACGCAAACTTTCCTCCCCGTGCTGATCATGCTGTTCGTCGCCGTCGCCATCGGCGGCACGATTCTCGGACTCAACTGGGTCATCGGGCGGCATCAGCGCAATCCCGCCAAGCTCGCTCCGTACGAAAGCGGCGTTCCGGCGCTCGATGTGAACCGAAAGCGCGTCAACGTCCGCTTCTATCAGATCGCGATGCTGTTCATCCTGTTCGACATCGAGGCGGCCTTTCTCTATCCCTGGGCGGTGATCTATCGCGACGCGAGCCACGGAAATCAGGGCCTGTTCCTTTTTGGCGAGATGCTCGTGTTCATCGTGCTTCTCGGCGTTGGATACGTTTACGTTTGGAAGAAGAAAGCCTTCGACTGGAAATAATGGCTGACCTGCACCCCGACAACCCGTACGCCCCCGAGCGATTCCCACATCCCAACAAGCGCGTGGAGTTTCCTCCTGATGCGAAGGAGAAATTCGACTGGATCCTGACGCGCTATCCGACCAAAGAGGCCGCGCTTCTGCCGACGCTGCATCTCGCGCAGGAAGTGTGGGGATGGATCTCGCCCGAAACGGGGCACTACGTCGGATCGCTTCTCAATCTGTCACCGGCGACCGTCTTCGGCGTCGTCTCGTTCTACAACATGTACAACCAGAGGCCGGTCGGCAAATATCACCTGCAGGTCTGCACGAATCTGAGCTGCATGGTGAACCGCGCGTACGACATCTACGATCACCTGTGCGAGAAATTGAGCGTGAAGCCGGGCGAAATCACGACCGACGGAAAATACACCGTCACCGAAGTCGAATGCCTCGGCTCCTGCGGAACCGCGCCGGTGGTACAGATCAATAACGACTACCTCGAGAACATGAGCGTGGAAAAGATGGACGCATGGATCCGATCAAAGTCCTCCTAGCCAACATCGACAAGCCGAATTCCACGTCGATCGACGTCTATATCGACGGCGGCGGCTACGAAGCGGCGAAGACGGCGCTCAAGATGAAGCCCGATGAGATCACGCAGCTCGTGAAGGACTCCGAGCTTCGCGGGCGCGGCGGTGCGGGATTTCCGACCGGCGGCAAGTGGGGATTCGTTCCGAAGAATGCGCCCAAGCCGACGTATCTGCTCTGCAACGCGGACGAATCGGAGCCCGGCACATTCAAAGATCGGCTGCTGATGGAGAAGGACCCGCATCTCCTCATCGAAGGGCTGATCATCTCGGGATTCGCAATCGGATCAAATCCGATGGCGTACATCTACATCCGCGGCGAGTTTTATTACGGCTCGGTAGTGCTCGAGAAAGCCCTCGCCGAAGCCCGCGAGCACGGATTCCTTGGCAAGAACATCCTCGGCAGCGGATTCGACTTCGACATCACCGTTGCGCGCGGCGCCGGCGCGTACATCTGCGGCGAAGAGACAGGCCTGATCGAATCGATCGAGGGCCATCGCGGACAGCCGCGCGTGAAGCCGCCGTTTCCCGCAGTCATCGGCGCGTTCGGCGGACCGACGGTCGTCCAGAACGTCGAAACACTGACCTGCGTGCCGTTGATCGTCAAGAACGGCGCGGAATGGTTCAAATCATTCGGGACTCCGAAGAACACCGGACCGAAGCTCTACTGCGTCTCGGGCACGATCAAGAAGCCCGGCGTATACGAGTTCCCGATGGGCATCAACCTCAAGGAGCTGATCAACGATCACTGCGGCGGCGTTCCCGAAGGCCGCAAGTTGAAGGCCGTCATTCCGGGTG
>DATBSF010000064.1:0-6860 GCA_036559905.1 Thermoanaerobaculia bacterium
GGCATCGGCCGTTGTCACGGGGACGATCTCGTCGACCAGCGACGCATCCCACAGCGGCGGGGTGTAGCCGACGCCGATGCCTTCGATGTTGTGCGATCCCGGCTGGCCGCCGAGGAGCACGGAGGATTCGCCCGGCTCGACGGCGACGGCTTTCAGGTTTGCGTTGTGTTTCTTCAGCGTCATCGCGGTGCCGCGCAGCGACGCCGCTGTGCCGACGGCCTGCACGAACGCGTCGATCTCACCGTTCGTCTGCCGCCAGATCTCCTCGCCGAGGGGATGGTAGCCGGCGACGTTGTCGGGATTCTTGAGCTGATCGGTCCAGTACGTGTTCGGCTCCTCGCTGAAGCGGCGCGCCGTCTCGATCAGGTCGAGGATCAACTTTTTCGACGTGCGGCCGGGGACCTCGTTCGGAACGAGGGTGAGCTCCGCGCCGAGCGCCGCCATCTGATCGCGCTTCTCCTGACTCGCGGCATCCGACGTGACGATCTTCAGACGATAGCCTTTGGCCGCGCAGACGAGAGCCAGCGATGCGCCGGTGCTGCCGCCCGTGTATTCGACGACCGTGTAGCCTTTTTTCAGACGGCCGTCTTTCTCCGCGTTCGCAATCATCGAAAGCGCCATGCGGTCCTTCATGCTGCCGGTGGGATTCGCCCCCTCGAGCGTCACGAAGATCGCCGCGGAGTTCGGCGGTACGAGTTTGCGCAACCGCACCAGTGATGTGTTTCCAATCGCTTCAAGAACGTCCATAGGCCTGTAAAACCCTTTCGACAGCGAAAACGTTCGCGTGTCAACCTTAGAATGGCACGCATCGGACTCGAAGGGACGAAGCTCGGACGCTTCGAAGTGCTCTCACTCCTGGGCCGAGGAGGGATGGGGGAGGTCTATGACGCGGTCGATCCGTCGCTCGGCCGCCATGTCGCGCTGAAGATTCTGCCGCCCGACCTGGCAGCCGATCAGCGCCGGCTCGCCCGTTTCATTCAGGAGGCGCGCGCCGCGTCGGCGCTCAACCATCCGAATCTGGTGTCGATTTACGAGATCGGCAGCCAGGATGACGTGCACTTCATCGCGATGGAAAAGATCGATGGTTCCACGCTCGCGGCGACGCTGTCGCGCGACAAGCTGCCGCTGCGGCGCGCGCTCGACATCGTGGCGCAGGTCGGCGACGCGATCGCCGCAGCCCACGCCGCCGGCATCACCCACCGCGATCTCAAGCCTGCGAACATCATGCTCTCCAGCGGCGGCCATCCGAAAGTGCTCGACTTCGGTCTGGCGAAGCTGCGCGAAGCCGAAACGAGCGAAAGCGCAGCAACCGATGTCCGCATGACGCAATCCGGCGTGATCCTCGGCACCGCCGGCTACATGTCTCCGGAGCAGGCGCTCGGAAAGCCGGCCGATCATCGCGCCGATATTTTTTCACTCGGCTGCATCCTCTACGAAGCGGTCAGCGGCCAGCGCGCCTTCGTCGCCGGCTCGTCCATCGACACGCTGCACAAGGTCATCAACGACGATCCCGCGCCGATTCGCGACGCGCCGCCGGAACTGCAGCGCATCGTGCGCAAGGCAATGGCGAAAGATCCGAACGCGCGTTACCAGTCGGCCAGGGAAATGGCGATCGATCTGCGCGATCTGATGCGACAGATCGAAACACCTTCGCGTCGAAGCATCCGTCCGATTTTGATCGGTGCGACCGTTGCGGCCATCGCGATCGCGGCGATCGTGATCGGCGTGCGGCGATCCGACGTGCAGCCGGTCGCGGACCGACAAGTTGCAGGCGTGCCGTTGCGGACGCTCGCTGTGCTGCCGTTCAAGCCGATGAGTCCCGACGCTCGCGATCCATACCTCGAGCTTGGCATCGCCGATACATTGATCACGAAACTGAGCAGCACCGGACAAATCATCGTCAGGCCGACCAGCGCCGTGCGCAAGTACATGGAGATCGACCAGGACCCGGTTGCTGCGGGGCGCGAGCTGAAGGCCGACACAGTTCTGGACGGCAGCATCCAGAGGCTGGCGGATCGCATCCGCGTGACCGTGAGGCTGGTGCGCGTGTCCGACAGCCGGCCGCTGTGGGCCGGGCAATATGACGACAAGTTCACGGATCTCTTCGCGCTCGAAGACTCCATGACGCAGAAGGTCGCCGCAGCCCTCGCGTTGAAATTGTCTAACGAACAGCAGCAGCGCTCCGCAAAGCACTACACCGATGACAGCGAGGCCTACGATCTCTATCTTCGCGGCCGCTACTATCTGACCAAGAGCACTCTGGACGACACACGAAAAGGCATCGAGTACTTCAAGCTGGCGATCGACAAAGATCCGCGCTACGCCCTCGCGTATTCCGGACTGGCGGACGGATACATCCTGCTCGGTCAACCGTTCATCGCTTCGGGAGCGCGGCCGAAGGACATCCTGCCCCGCGCGAAAGCGGCGGCCATCAAGGCGCTGGAGATCGACGATTCTCTCGGTCAGGCGCATTTCTCCCTCGGACACGCGATGGAGCTGTACGACTGGGATTGGGCGGGGGCGGAGCGAGAGTTCAAACGCGCAATCGAGCTGACTCCTCAATACCCATGGGCCCATTTCTGGTACGCCGAGTACCTGCGAGCGATGGGCAGGCTGGAAGACTCTTTGGCCGAGACCACGCGTGGCAAGCAACTCGATCCGCTGGATCCCTGGATCGACAGCGAGCTTGGATACCACTTCATGGTCGCACGCCAATACGACCGGGCCATCGCGGAATTTCAGAAGGCCATCGCCGCGAATCCCAGCTTCGGCGCGGCGTACGGAGGTCTGGGATGGTGTTACGAGAAGAAGAAGATGTACCCGGAGGCCATCGCCGCGATGGAAAAGGAACCGACTCTTTCCGGCGGCAACGACAGCGCTCTATCGAGTCTCGGGCACGTCTACGCGGTGTCGGGACGTCGAAGCGAAGCGCAGAAGATTCTCAGTGACCTGCAGAAGCGATCGAAGCGCGTTTACGTCTCGCCGTGTCTCATCGCCTACATGCATCTGGGACTCGGTGACGCCGATCAGGCGATCGCGTGGTTAGAAAAGGGATATGAGGAGCGCGATCCGTGGATGATCTGGCTCAAGTCGGCTCCTCAATGGGATGACCTCCGCTCCGACAAGAGATTCCAGGACCTCCTGCGCCGCATTTTCTAGTTGGGTCAGCGTTTCGCTTCGATGCTTTCCAGCCGCCGCGCCAGCTCGGCCAGTCGCGCCTCCAGCGTGTCGATGGTCCGTTGTTGTTCCTCGATTTTCTGATGCTGCTTCTGGACTTCGTTCAGCAGCATCGGCGGCAGGAACTGGTACATGACCGACGACACTTTGCCATCGCTGCTGCGCGCCACCAGTTCCGGATACACATCGGCCACCTCCTCGGCGATCAGCCCGTACTGCAGCGGTGCGTTAGCCCCATGCGCGATGTAGCGAAAGGTCACCGGACGCAGCCTCATCAGATCATCGGTGGTGCGGTCCATGTCTTCGATGTCGAATTTCACACTGCGGGATGAAGCGACGGTTCCGAGCTGGCCGAAATTATCGATGACGACAGGAACGGTGTTCTGACCGCTGCCCGTGGTCACGCCGAAGATTCCCGCCATGAACGTCTTGAAGTGCAGCGACGAGTTGCCGATCCTCATGGTGTTCGATTCGCCGTCCACGCCGGGGTTGCCGATGAGGATGGTGCTGCTGCCGGTGGTGACGGCGCTTCCAGCGAAGGGGCCGATAGCCAGATTGCCGTCGCCGCTTACCTTGTTGGCGAACGCTTGCGTTCCGATCGCGACGTTGTTGTTGCCCGTGTTGATCAGCAACGTCTGCGCACCGATTGCGGTGTTGTTGTTTCCGCTGTTGGCCGAGGACATGGCGTCGGCGCCGAACGCCGCATTGTTGAATCCGGACGTTTGAGTGCCGAGCGCAAATCTGCCAACCGCGGCGTTGTCGTGCCCGCTTGTATTGCCGTTCATCGCGAGACGACCCACAGCGGTGTTGGAACCTCCGTCGGTATACGCGGTGAGTGCGCCATTTCCGAAAGCCGCATTCGAGCTCCCGGTCCCCGTGAAGTTGCCGGCTGAGATGCCGACGAAGGTGTTGTTGAGGCCGTGCGTATGGGCGAACGACACTCCACCGAGGTTGTACTGCGTCACGGTGTTGATGTAGCCGGTGACGTCGAGGTTGTACGCCGGATTCGTCGTTCCGATGTTGACGCCGGTATCGGTCGTAACAAATTGAAAACCGGGTGTGAATGTCGGACGCGGCGTCAAACGATTTGAAGTCGCGGTCTGTTGTCGTTCGAGTCCGGTCACCGTGGTGACTGCACCCCTGATGCGGGATTGGTTTGTGGATACATCGGACGCGCTCGCGACGACCGTCCCATCGGGGAGAAGAATCCCTCGGCCTGCGCTGATCGTTCCCGCGACGTGCAAGTCGCCATCGGCGGTCAATCGCATCTGCTCGCTGTCTTTGCGGGCGAGAAAATCTCCGAAACGGAACGTCAGGTCGCCATGCGTGTTCACGACCATTCCGCTCGTCCCGTCATGCGCGAGCATCGTGATGCTCGGCGCGACGTCGGCCGGCTGCGCGATCGAGATCTGCCCGTCGGCCGCGGTCATGTGCATTTCTTTCTGCGTGACGCCGCCTTCGAGATCTCGAGTCATCACCTGGCAGCGGTACGAACCATTCGCGATCTCGGACTGCCAGTCGAAAACGTTTCCATCGCGCCAGCCCGAATCGAAAACCAACACTCCGTCCGACGCGAAAACCTCAACGCGGATGTGCGCGGCATTTCCGGGTGAGGTGAAGCGCACCGCGTCCGGCGCCGCCGATCGCGCTGTCACCTGCTGCTGCGCAAAGAGAGCGGTGGAAAGAAAAAGGACGATCAGCGACGAGACGCCGATGGGTGACCTGGTAGGCATGAGAGCTCCTTCCGAGTTCAGCGGATCGTTAATCTTGAAGGAACGCGAGTGTATTGCTCGCTGGATCGGTGGTCAACGCAACGCGAATCACTGGCCCTGCCGTTGCATAACGACCACAGCAGTCTTCAGAGCGCGACGGGCGCTCTGACCTAACTACGCCATCTCACCTGCAAAGGGGAAAAACCAGTCATGACCAGCGGCATTGGCGTCGACAAAGCCTCCGAGTTCACGCCCAAAGACTTCGAACGCCTTCTTCTCCGCACTCTGACGGCGGTCAAGAAGGGCGATTTCTCCGCACGCATGCCGGTCGAGTTCACCGGCGCCCCCGGAAAGATCGCCGATCTCATCAATGAGATCGTGGAGATGAACGAGCGCACGGCCACCGAGATCGTGCGCATCTCCGACGTCGTCGGAAAAGAAGGAAAGCTCAATCAACGGGCCAGCATCCCGAACGCAAGCGGGTCCTGGAACACCGTCACCGAATCGGTCAACACGCTGATCGGCGATCTGGTCCAGCCGACCAACGAGATCTCGCGCGTGATCGGCGCCGTCGCAAAGGGCGATCTCTCCCGCACGATGGCCACCGAGTTCGACGGCCGTCCGCTCCGCGGCGAATTCCTCCGCACCGCGAAGACGGTCAACACGATGGTCGCGCAGCTTGCGTCGTTCGCGTCGGAAGTCACCCGCGTCGCACGCGAAGTCGGCACTGAAGGCAAGCTCGGCGGTCAGGCCGATGTGAAGGGCGTGTCGGGCACGTGGAAAGACCTCACCGACTCCGTCAACTCGATGGCCGCCAACCTCACCTCGCAAGTCCGCAACATCGCTGAAGTCACCACCTCGGTCGCCAATGGCGATCTGTCCAAGAAGATCACCGTCGAAGTGCGCGGCGAAATCCTCGAGCTCAAGAACACCATCAACACGATGGTCGATCAACTCCGCTCGTTCGCCTCGGAAGTCACCCGCGTCGCCAAAGAAGTCGGAACGGAAGGAAGACTCGGCGGACAGGCCGACGTGCAGGGCGTGTCGGGCACCTGGAAAGATCTCACCGACTCGGTCAACTACATGGCCGCCAACCTCACGAATCAGGTGCGCAACATCGCGCAGGTCACCACGGCCGTCGCGAACGGCGATCTCTCGAAGCAGATCACCGTCGACGCGCGCGGCGAAATCCTGGAGCTGAAGGAAACGATCAACACGATGGTCGATCAGCTCCGCTCGTTCGCCTCGGAAGTCACGCGCGTCGCGAAGGAAGTCGGAACGGAAGGAAAACTGGGCGGGCAGGCGGACGTCAAAGGCGTCGCCGGCACGTGGAAGGACCTGACCGATTCGGTCAACTCGATGGCCGCCAATCTCACCGGCCAGGTTCGCAACATCGCCGAGGTGACGACGGCGGTCGCGAACGGCGATTTGTCGAAGAAGATCACCGCCGAGGCGCAGGGCGAGATCCTGGAGCTGAAGAACACTATCAATACTATGGTGGACCAGCTCCGCTCGTTCGCCTCGGAGGTCACCCGCGTCGCGCGCGAGGTCGGCAGCGAAGGCCGCCTCGGCGGTCAGGCCGATGTGCAGGGCGTCGCCGGCACGTGGAAGGACCTCACCGATTCCGTCAACGCGATGGCGTCGAATCTCACCGGACAGGTGCGCAACATTGCAGAGGTCACCACCGCGGTCGCGATGGGCGATCTGTCGAAGAAAATCACCGTCGAGGTGCGCGGCGAAATCCTCGAGCTGAAGAACACGATCAACACGATGGTCGATCAGCTCAACTCGTTCGCAGCCGAAGTCACGCGCGTCGCGCGCGAAGTCGGTACGGAAGGAAAACTCGGCGGACAGGCGGAAGTGAAGGGCGTCGCCGGCACGTGGAAGGATCTCACCGACAGCGTCAATTCGATGGCGTCGAATCTCACCGGGCAAGTGCGCAACATTGCCGAGGTGACGACCGCAGTCGCG
>DATBSF010000065.1:0-7643 GCA_036559905.1 Thermoanaerobaculia bacterium
TCGCGGAGCGGCGCTCGTAATCGACAGCGCGACGGTTGTCGGGATCGACAAGGCTGAAGTCCCACAATTCCGTTCCCTGATAAAAATCGGGAACGCCGGGCGCACAGAGTTTCAAAACTGTCTGCGAAAGAGCATTGAGCGCGCCGTAGAACGCGATGCGCTTGTGAAAGCGCATGAAGTCTTCGCAAAACGGCTGGTGGCTCAACACGGATTCTCCGAAATGGAGGAGGGCCTCTTCGTACGCAGCGTTTCGCGCGATCCAGCTCGTATGCGTCTTTGCCTCGCGCGCCGCCTTTTCCAGATACTGATTCAGCCGATCGCGCACGAGCGGCCGCTCCTCGGCATTGAGCGGCCACATTCCGATCAGCGTCTGGTAAAGCGCGAGCTCTTCGTTTGGATGCGGGATTCCATCCCGACGCAGATGGCCATTCATTTTCGACCATCGCTTCACCTGGCGCGTCCATACATCGGGAATCTCCGAGAGAACATTGATGCGCGCGCGCACGTCCTCACTGCGCTTCGTGTCGTGTGAAGACGTCGTATTGAGTGTGTGCGGCCAATGCTGATGCTGCCGGCGATTGCGCTCGTGGAAATCCGCGAGTCCATCGAAGTCGAGACGTCCCGGATCGCCGCCGACGTCGTTGAGTGAAATCAGGCGGTTGTAATTGTAGAAGGCTGTGTCTTCGACGCCTTTCGCCATGACGCGGCCCGTGAACTGCTGCCACCGCATGACGAGATCGAGCCATTCCTCGCGTTCCGATTGGATGTACGACGGCGGATCGACGAGCAGCACGCGCTCGAGAAAAACGAACAGGCGAGGATCGAGCGTCGTGCCCGCACGCTCGCGCGCGCATGCGACAGCCTCGCGAATGTACTGGCGGTCCGAATCCGACGGCTCCTGACCCTCGCGAATGTACGTGCGATAAACGCTCAGGCATGCTGTCACTTCGGTGAGCGCCGCCGTCAGCTCCACCGGCGCGAAGTCGCGCGCATTGCGATCGGCCATCGCGACCGCCGAGAGTTTTTTCCCGAGCGATCGCATCTCGCCGGAGAAAAGCTCCTGAATGACCTGCCTCTTGCGTTCGTAGCAGATGTCGTCGAACGATTCCGTAACGCCCGTGAATGCGCGATAGAAAACATCGAGCTGCTGGAGTCCGTCGCTGTCGACGAAGACAGCATTCACGGAGTCGAGGAAGTCGTAGCCGGTAGTGCCGGCGACTGGAAACTCGGGCGGCAGCTCTTCGCCGTGTTCCAGGATTTTCTCGAGGACGATGTAAAACTTCTCGTCGCCGAGGCGTAGCTGGAGCTTCCGCATGTAGCCGATCGGATCGTAGAGGCCGTCGATGTGATCGATCCGGAGACCGCTGACCTTTCCCTCCGCGATCAATTCAATGGTGCGCCGGTTGCGGGCCTCGAATACCTCAGGATTCTCCACCCGGACCCCGACGAGATCCGTCACGTCGAAGAAACGCCGATAGTTGATCTTCTGACTCGCAATCCGCCAGTAGGCCAGCCGATACCACTGCCGATCGAGAAGGTCATCGAGGCCGTCGACTCCTGCGTTGAGTCGCACGACGGCCTGGTCGAGCGCATCGCGAAATGCGGCGTCCTGCTCGTAGATGCGCCACAGCGTTTCCTTCAGGAACCTGCTGTTCGGCACGCTTTGATCGCTTTCGATCAGCTCGCGCAGTTCGATCGCGACTCCTTCTCCTGGAAGTGACTCGACGCATTCGCGCAGCACCTGGGCATACGACTGCGGCGCGAGCGGGAGGCGGGTTTCGTAGTAGGTGAAGAAAAAACCGTCGCCGTCGAAGCCGAGCTGGATCTGGTGCGATTCCAACGCCTCGCCGTACGGCTTGCCGAGGATCGGCAGCAGGACTTTGTTGACAGTCTGACCGCGCGTGGTGACCGGGTTCCAGTCGATGTCGAAGTAATGGAGGAAACGCGAATGCGGCCCGTTCTCGAGAACGCTCATCCACCATGCGTTTTCGGGACTGGCCGCCATGTGATTTGGAACGACGTCGAGCAGGACGCCGAGACCGCGGCGCTGCAGCTCGTCGTGCAGCGACGTGAACTCCTCCTCGGTGCCCAATTCCGGGTTGAGTGCGACGGCGTCGACGACGTCGTAGCCATGTGCGCTGCCCTTGCGGGCCTTCAGAATCGGCGAGAGATAGAGGTCGCTGATCCCGAGCTCCGCGAGATAGGGCGCAATGCGCTTCGCGTCATTGAACGTGAAGGCGGCATTGAGCTGCAGGCGGTACGTGGCGCGGGGGACGCGGTACATCCGCGTGAGGGCTTGCAAATCAGCGGCCTTTTTGGAGTGCGGCGGCTTGCCGCCGCTTTCACCGGCGCGGCTTGCCGCGGCGGCGGCAGCAGGCTGCCGCCTTTAAGAGCGGCGGCGAGCCGCCGCACTCCAGATGGCGAAATCCCAGGAACCGATGTCTAGCCCCTCAACGCATTGCGGCTCATCGCTGAAATTGAACGCGAGAAGGGTGTCGCCTCTGCGCACGGTCACGATCCGACGGTCGTCATCGGCATGCGCCTCGACCTTGCTGAGATCGAGATCGCGAAACTTCTCTCGCCTCAAGCGCAGAAGATCGCGATAGAGCGTGCGCAACGATTCGTTTCCTTTCCAGGTCAATTTCGATCGCTGAAAGGTCTCTTCTGCGTGCGGGTCGGGCGCCTCACCCACCCACTCGAACCGCTTGAACTCATCGCGCCGGCCGCGTCGGACCGCATCGATCAGATCGGGGTCTGAATGCGAGGTGAAGTACTGAAACGGCGCGGTCTCGCCGTACTCCTCGCCCATGAACAGCATCGGAAGGAACGGCGAGAGAATGACGACGGCCGCCGCAAGACGCAACTTCTCCGGCGACACGATTGCGGCGAGGCGATCGCCATGCATCCGATTGCCAACCTGATCGTGATTCTGCGTGAACACGACGAACTGCGCGCCATCGGTGGTCTTCGGCTTCGCTCCGTATTTGCGTCCGCGATAAACCGAGTGCTGTCCGGTGTAGAGATATCCGGTCGACATCACACGCGCCAGATCGCTCGCAGCGCCGTAGCCGATGTAATAGCCCGACTTCTCGCCTGTCAGCAGCGCGTGCAATGCGTGATGCAGGTCGTCGCTCCACTGCGAATCGAATCCGAGTCCGTGAGACTCCATCGGAGCGATCACCCGCGGATCATTGAGATTACTCTCCGCAAACGTGTAGACGCGGCGCCCGGTTTCGCGCACGGCGGTGGTGAGATCCCGCAGGAATGGTTCGGCAGAATGGTCGAGGATCGCGTGCACGGCGTCGACGCGCAACGCGTCGAAATGAAACTCGTTGATCCACATCAAAGCGTTGTGGATGAAAAACCAG
Organism: Thermoanaerobaculia bacterium; assembly: GCA_036559905.1. Lineage (GTDB taxonomy): Bacteria > Acidobacteriota > Thermoanaerobaculia > Gp7-AA8 > Gp7-AA8 > Gp7-AA10. Next base: position 3,369 of record DATBSF010000065.1, read on the forward strand.
CGCACGTCATCGCTGTGCGGACCGTCGAAGTTCAGCGCACTTCCCCACGCCGTCTTGTATCGATCCGTGAAGTACGGTCCGAACTCCCTGAGATAATTTCCTTCCGGTCCGAGATGGTTGTAGACGACGTCGAGGACCATTGCCAACCCGCGCTGGTGCGCGGCATCGATCAGTCGCTTCAGCGCGCGCGGGCCGCCGTAGGAATTCTGCACAGCGCTGATGTAAACGCCGTCGTATCCCCAGTTGCGATCGCCGGGAAACTGTCCGATCGGCAGCAGCTCGATCGCGGTAACGCCGAGCTCTTTCAGAGCATCGAGCTTCGGAATGATCGCGTCGAAAGTTCCTTCAGGCGTGAACGTGCCGACGTGCAGCTCGTAGATGACGTAATCCTCGAGCGCGATTCCGTTCCATTGCGAGTCGTGCCATTCGAAATTCGAGTCAACGACTTCCGACGCGCCGTGAACACCGTCCGGTTGAAGCCGCGATGCCGGATCGGGGCGCTGGATGCCGTCGAGGATGTAGTAGTAGCGAGCGCCTTCGCGCGCGTCGGCGACCGCGACGTGGTACCCGCCGGCTGTTTTCTCCATCGGCAGGGTTCGATCATCGATGCGGAGCTCCACCTTTTCGCGGTTCGGCGACCACACGCGAAACTCGACACGTCCCGGCGCGACCACGCGCGCGCCGAGGCTATTCCGGTTCATTGATGAGGAAGACGGCGCCGAGCGGTGGGAGAGTGAGATTGACCGACCACCGCCGGCCGTGCAGCGGAATGGGCGCAGCGTCGACTCCGCCCATGTTTCCCTGTCCGCTTCCGCCGTACAGCGGCGCGTCGCTGTTCAGAATCTCGCGCCAATGCCCACCGAAAGGAACACCGACGGCGTAATTGTGACGCGGCATCGGCGTGAAGTTGAGCGCGACCACCACCACTTCGTCGGGATTCGATCGCGATTTGCGCATCAGAGTGACGATGCTGCTCTCAGTGTCGTTGCAATCGATCCATTCGAATCCATCGCCGGATGTATCGAGCTCATGGAGCGCCGGATTGTCACGATACGTGCGATTGAGATCCTCAACCCAGCGCTGCAGCTCCGCGTGGGGAAGGAAGTCGAGCAGATTCCAATCGAGGGCCGTGTCGTGATTCCACTCGCGCCATTGGGCAAATTCTCCGCCCATGAAGAGAAGTTTCTTTCCAGGCTGCGAGTACATGTGCGCGAACAGCAGACGGAGGTTCGCGAACTTCTGCCAGTCGTCTCCCGGCATCTTTCCGATCAGCGATCCTTTGCCGTAGACGATTTCATCGTGCGATAGCGGCAGCACGAAGTTTTCCGTGAACGCGTACATCATCCGAAAGGTCAGATCGTTGTGATGGAACTTGCGGTGGATCGGATCTTTCGAGAAATAACGCAGCGTGTCGTGCATCCAGCCCATATCCCACTTGAGTCCGAATCCGAGTCCGCCCACCCACGTCGGCCGCGACACCATCGGCCACGCTGTCGACTCCTCGGCAATCACCTGAACATCGGGATGCACTTTGTAGACATCTTCATTGAGACGCCGCAGGAAGTTGATCGCTTCGATGTTCTCGCGGCCGCCGTACTCGTTGGGGATCCACTCGCCTTGCTTGCGCGAATAGTCGAGGTAGAGGATTGAAGCCACTGCGTCGACGCGCAATCCATCGGCGTGATAGACGCCTAACCAATAGAGCCCGCTGCTGAGAAGGAAGCTTCGCACTTCATTGCGGCCGAAGTTGAAGATCAGCGAACCCCAGTCGGGTTGAAAGCCCTTTCGCGGATCGGCGTGCTCGTAGAGATGGGTTCCGTCGAAGTATGCGAGTCCGTGCTGATCGGTCGGGAAATGCGAGGGCACCCAATCGAGAATGACGCCGATTCCGTTCTGATGCAGGACGTCGATCAAGCACATCAGATCCTGCGGTGTTCCGTAGCGGCTGGTCGGCGCGAAAAAGCCGGTGACCTGATAGCCCCACGATCCATAGAACGGATGCTCCATGACCGGCATCAGCTCGACGTGCGTGAAGTTCATCTTGCGCACGTACTCCGCGAGCGGCCCCGCGATTTCGCGATACGTGGGCAAACGGTTCTCGTCCCACGGACGGCGCCACGAGCCGAGGTGCAGCTCGTAGATCGACATCGGGGAGGTCAGGCCGTTGCGCGATGCGCGTCCGCGCATCCACGCATCGTCATTCCATTCGTAATCGAGGTCCCAGACCACCGAGGCTGTGCGCGGCGGCGTCTCATGATGGATGCCGAGCGGATCGGCCTTCTCGACTTCATAGCCGTTGTGCTTCGATCGGATGTGGTACTTGTACTTCATCCCCTTGTGCACATCGGGGATGAATCCTTCCCAGATTCCGGAGGGACCGCGCGACTCGAGAAAATTCGCGTCGTCGTTCCAGCCGTTCCAGTCGCCGACGACGCTCACCGCGGCTGCGTTAGGCGCCCAGACGGCGAACATCGTTCCGACCACGCCGTCGCGCTCCATCGGATGCGAGCCGAGCTTGTCCCACAGCCGGTGATGGCTGCCCTCGTTGAAGAGGTGGTAGTCCCAGTCGGAGAGAAGAGTGGCCGGTTGCCGGTTGACGGTGTCCGGTTCGGCGGTCGTGATTTCGACAGTCGGAACGACATCGACGCCGAGCGTTTGCGCTTCAGATTCTTCCGGGCGCTTCCCGGTCGTGCGTGGAACCGAGCTCGTCTTCGCTGAGACTCTTTTCTTCCGCGGCTTCTTCTCTTCGATCGGGGGCTCGCCGGGCGGGAGCTCGGAACCCTTCTTACTTCTGCTCGCCATTGTTCCTCCGGCGTTTCTTCAGCAACCTTCGGGCCGCGTCGGGAGAAGTCTGGAGTGCGGTGCCTTGGCACCGCTCTCATCGCCGTGGCTTGCCGCGGCAGATCGGCAGCAAGCTGCCGGCCTTAAGAGCGGCGGCAAGCCGCCGCACTCCAGACTTGAAACTTGTATGATCCGCCACCGGATTCGTTCCAACAAGGAGAAATCGATGCGAAAAGCGCTGATAACCGTGATCTCGCTGCTCGCGCTCCCGCTGTGCGCGCAGACGGCGGACGAAATCGTTTCCAAATACATCAAGACGATCGGCGGCATGGACAAGATCGACGCCGTCAAGAGCTTCCGGCGCACCGGCAAGTTCACCCGCGGCGGCGGTTTTGAAGCACGCGTGCTCGAAGAGAAGAAGCGGCCGAATCAGGTCCGCCAGGAATTTTCGATCCAGGGCATGACCGGCGTGACGGCGTACGACGGCAAAAACGGTTGGAAGATCGAGCCGTGGGATGGGAAAAAGGATCCCGAACCACTTGGCGAAGAGGAGATGAAAAGAATCATCGAGAACTCCGACTTCGAAGGGCCGCTCGTCAACTATGCGGCGAAGGGAAACAAAGTCGAGTACGTCGGAACGGAACCCGTCGAAGGCACCGACGCTTACAAACTCAAAGTGACGCTCAAGAACGGCGACGTCGAATACTTCTATATGGATACGGACTACTACGTTCCGATCAAGATCGACACGAAGCGCATGGTCCGCGGTGAAGAGCGCGAGTACGAAACATCCCTCGGCGATTACAAGGAAGCCGGCGGCTGGTATCTCCCCTACTCCTACGAAACAAACGCAAAGGGGAGCCAGAACAAACAGAAGGTCACCTACGAGAAGGTCGAAGTGAACGTCCCGCTCGCCGAAACGCGATTCGTCGAGCCATCGATGACTGCGAAGCCGCCGGCCGGCGCCGACGCGTCAAATGTTCAGCCGAAGAACCCGGATGAAAACAAACCGCCCGCCACGGAACCGAAGAAGCCACCGGTGGAGGAGCGATGATGAAAACCGCACCATTCATCATCATCCTTTTTGTGACGGCTGCGATGGCGCAGGCGCCGATCAAAGTCGACTCCGACACGATCTCGGGACTCGGCGCGCGCAACATCGGATCGGCCACGATGAGCGGACGCATCGCCGCCATCGACGCCGTGTCGGAAGGGCCGCGGCTCACGGTCTACATCGCATCGGCGAGCGGCGGCGTATGGAAATCGCAGAACAACGGCACGACCTACAAACCGATCTTCGACAAGCAGCCGGTGCAATCGATCGGAGCAATCACGATCGATCCGAAGAATCCAAAGGTTGTGTGGGTCGGAACCGGAGAATCGTGGACTCGCAACAGCACTTCGATCGGCGATGGCGTCTACAAATCGACTGACGGCGGCGAGAACTGGACGAACGTCGGCCTCAAAGAGTCCGAGCGCATCGTGAAGATCCTC
>DATBSF010000066.1:0-9673 GCA_036559905.1 Thermoanaerobaculia bacterium
CGACCGATCGCCGTGCGGAACGGGCACGAGCGCGAAGATGGCGTGCCTGTACGCCGACGGCAAACTCGCGCCGGGAAAAATCTGGCGGCAGGAGAGCATCGTCGGCAGCCTCTTCGAGGGGCACGTCGATGTCGTCGGCGATTCGATTGTCCCCACGATTCGCGGCCGGGCGTACGTCAACGCCGAATCGACGTTGATCCTGGATGAGCGCGATCCGTTCTGCTGGGGGATAACGTGAGTGGTATGACAATAGGTATTACTGAGTTATACTAAAGGTATGAAAGTGGCAATTTCGCTTCCTGACGAACTCTTCGAAGAAACTGAGAGGCTCATCCGCAAGGTGGGTAAGACCCGAAGCGAGGTGTACCGCATGGCGCTGGAGGACTACATCGCTCGGCATGACACTGGCCGCGTACGAGAAGCAATCGATGCAGCGTTGCGTCACATCGAAGGTTCTGATGCTGAATTCGCGACGGCTGCGGCCAGGAAAATCCTCGAAAGATCCGAGTGGTAGTCTCACAGGGCGACGTTGTCTGGGCCGAAATCCCCGTGCCGAGTGGCTCCGAAGCAGGTTATCGCCGGCCGGTCGTGGTCGTTCAGGGGGAGGCATTCAATCTGAGTTCGATTGCCACTGTGGTTTGTGTTCCTCTGACCAGCAATCTTCGGTGGGCCGATGCTCCGGGTAATGTTGCACTGCCGCGCAAAAGCACAGGTTTGGCCAAGGACTCTGTTGCAAACGTCTCGCAAATCATCACGATCGACCGCGATTTCCTTGGCAGGAGAGTCGGCAAGATCTCGAAGAGCGAATTGAAATCGATCCTCGATGGTATTGACATTGTTGTTGGCCGCTAAATGAGCAAACACATCCTCATCGTGGGCGGCGGCGTGATTGGACTGTGCACCGCGTATTACGCCGCTGAGCGCGGGCATCGCGTCACGGTTTGCGATCGCGGGTCCGAGTCCGACCTCGGATGTTCGTACGGAAACGCGGGCATGATTACGCCCAGCCACTTCGTGCCGCTCGCCGCGCCTGGTGCGATCCGGCTGGCGCTGAAATGGATGTGGAATCCGGAGAGTCCGTTTTACATGCGGCCGCGATTCGATCGCGATCTCATCGAATGGGCCTGGAAGTTTTTTCGCTCCGCGACGGTGAAGCACGTGATGCAATCGTCGCCGCTGCTCCTGCATCTCAACCTCGCGAGCCGCGACTGTTTCGTGAAGCTGGCGCGCGAGTGGGGCGATGATTTCGAACTCGAGCAAAAAGGGATCGTGATGGTGTGCAACACCGATGAAGGTCTGGAGCACGAGATCGCAACGGCGATAGTCGCGCGCGAGCTCGGACTGCCGGTCGAGATCCTCAATCCGAAAGAGATTGCCGCGATGGAGCCGGGCCTCCGCATGACCGTCGCCGGCGGAATCTATTTTCCAAAGGACGCATACCTCGCGCCGTGGCGCTTCATGAGCGCGCTGAAGAAGCGCGTTCCGGTGAAGTGGAATACGTCCGTTCAGCTGCGTGCCGATGGAAATCGCGTTGTCTCCGACTTCAACGCGGACGAATACGTGATCTGCGGCGGCGCGTGGTCATCGAACATCGCGCGGGATTTGCAATTGCATCTGCCGATGCAGGCGGGCAAGGGCTACAGCCTGACGCTACAGAATCCGAAGAAAAAGCCGGCGCACGCGATGATTCTGTCGGAGGCGAGGGTGGCGGTCACGCCGATGGGAGAGGCGCTCAGGTTCGGCGGAACGATGGAGATCACAGGCACCGATCTGTCGATCAATACCGCTCGCGTGCGCGGAATCGTGAAATCGGTCCCGAAGTATCTGCCCGAATTCAGCGCCGACGATTTTCGCGACGTCAAACCGTGGGCCGGGTTGCGTCCCTGCTCGCCGGACGGCCTCCCGTACATTGGCCGTTTCAGCCGATATTCGAATCTCTCGGTGGCCACCGGTCATGCCATGATGGGCCTCAGCCTCGGTCCGATCACGGGGAAGCTGATGAACGCAGTGCTGGCGGGTGAGAAGACGTCGATCGCGATCGAAGAGCTGTCGCCGGACCGTTACGCATGAAGTGGCAGGGTGTCATTCCCGCGATTACGACGCCGTTTCGCGAAGACCTCAGCGTCGATCACGATTTTCTCGCAAAGCACGCGGCATGGATGATCGAGAACGGATGCACCGGGATTGTTGCACTCGGATCGCTCGGCGAAGGTGCGACGCTCGAGTTTGACGAGAAAGTCGCGGTGCTGCAGACGTGCATGCGGAGCCGGGCGCCGGTCGTTGCCGCGATCTCCGCGCTGAGCACCGCCGCGGCCGTGCGCCTCGCAAAAAAAGCGGAGGAAGCCGGCTGCAGCGGTCTGATGGTGTTGCCGCCGTACGTCTACTCGACCGATTGGCGCGAGATGAAAGCGCATATCGCGGCAGTCCTCAGCGCGACGCGTCTGTCGTGCATGCTCTACAACAATCCGATCGCCTATGGGACCGACTTTCTGCCGGAGCAGGTCGCCGAGCTCGCGAACGAGCATGAGAATCTCCACGCGGTGAAGGAATCGTCGGCCGACATCCGCCGCATCGCGGCGATCCGTTCTCACGGCACGCGGCTCGCGATTTTCGTCGGCGTCGACGATCTGATCGTCGAAGGAATCGCGGCAGGGGCGGTCGGGTGGATCGCGGGACTCGTCAACGCGATGCCGAAGGAATCGGTGGCGCTGTTCAACGGCGCGGACATCTACCACTGGTTTTTGCCGCTTCTACGACTCGATACCGTTCCGAAATTTGTGCAGCTCATCAAGCTCGTGCAGCAGGAAGTCGGGATGGGCAGCGAACGCGTCAGGCCGCCGCGACTGACGCTCGCGGGGCACGAGCGCGAGGTCGCCCTGCGATTGATTCGCGAGGCGTTGGCGTCGCGGCCAAGAATATGATCGATCGCGCAGCGCGGGCAGCGGCAGAAGCATTCGCGACGTTTGGCCGATCGAGCGGACGCGAAAGAGGAGAGCTGCTGCGCGCGATCGCGTCGCGACTCGAAGCGAACGGCGAAAAGATCCTCCCGCAGGCAAACGCCGAGACATCCCTCGGCCTGCCGCGACTCAAGAATGAGCTCGCCCGAACGTGCAATCAGTTTCGGATGTTCGCGGCGCTCGTCGAAGAAGGGTCGTGGGTCGATGCGCGCATCGATCACGGAAAACTCGATGTGCGTTCGATGCTGCGTCCGCTCGGACCGGTGGCAGTGTTCGGCGCGAGCAATTTTCCGCTCGCGTTTTCGGTGCCTGGCGGCGACACGGCATCCGCGCTGGCTGCCGGTTGTCCGGTGATCGTGAAGGCGCATCCGGCGCATCCGGAGACTTCGAAGCTGACTGCGTCCGTGATTTCCGAAGTTGTTCCCAAAAGCGTGTTCGCGCTTATCGAAGGATACGAAGCCGGCATCGAGCTCGTGAAACATCCGCTGATCAAAGCGGTTGCGTTCACGGGATCGCGACGCGGCGGACGCGCGCTCATGGACATCGCGGCGGCGCGCGCCGAACCGATTCCCGTCTACGCCGAGATGGGCAGCATCAATCCGGTGTTCATCCTTCCGCGAGCGCTCAGCGAGCGGGGATCGGACATCGCTGCCGGCTTGCACGCATCGGTCACGCTCGGCGTCGGACAGTTCTGCACCAATCCCGGACTCGTGATCGCGACCGGCGCGAATGCATTCGTCGAAGATCTCGCGAGGCGGATGGAAGCCACGCCGTGCGCGCCGATGCTGACGACCTCCATCGCGGACGCGTATGACGCGGGAGTCACGCGGTTTTCCGCACTCGCGAAGCGGCGCGCATTCGTTGAGCGCGGCGCCGCTCTTTTCACGACGAGCGCGACGACGTTTCTCGACCATGAAGAATTGATGGAGGAAGTCTTCGGCCCGTCGACGCTCGTCGTCGAGATCGATGCGCGCGAACAGTTGATCGAGATCGCGCGCCGGCTGGAAGGACAGTTAACCGCGACGGTCCACGCCGCGGAAGGCGAGCTCGACGAGTATCGCGATCTGCTCGAGATCCTCGAGACGAAAGTCGGCCGAGTGGTGTTCAACGGTTATCCGACCGGAGTGGAAGTCGTGCCGGCGATGGTGCACGGCGGTCCGTATCCCGCAACCTCCGACGGCCGATCGACGTCGGTCGGCACCCGAGCGATCGAGCGCTTTACGCGGCCAGTCGCGTGGCAGAACGCGCCGGACTCTGTTTTGCCGCCGGAGCTGCGCGAATCGAATCCGCTCGGCATTCGGCGGATGGTGGACGGATCGTGAAACGTTCTATCGGGCGGGTGGACGTCGGAGGGTGCGCGGCGCGATCCAGTAAATTGCGCCCCCCTGATCGTCGGCGAAAAAGAGGCGGCCGTCGGGGGCGAATCGAAGGTCACCGACTCGCGAGATCGTGCGTCCGCGACCGACTCCCATGACGAAGTCGATTGTCGGCTGTGCAGGAAGATGCGTCGTCGGATCCGTCGGCGCCCATTGCAGGCCGGCGTGATTCCAGTTCGCGAAATCGCCGTGCAAGCCCACGAAGAACGCGTGTTTGTATGGATCCGGCCAGCCGAAATCGCGTTCCCAATCGAAACCGAACGGCGTGTCGTGGAGCGGAAAGTTCTGGCGCGGAGCGGCCAGCGACGAGCAATCGGGGCGCGGCAGAATGTCGGGATTCGGAATGTCTTTTTGAACGCAGCAAGGGTAACCGAAAGAATCGCCGTCGCGGATCTCGATCAGTTTTTCGGTCCCGCCGACCGATTCCCACACGTCGCCGCTCAACTCCGCGGCGTAGCAGACATTCCATTGCATGCAGCGTATGAAAAGCGGATTGCGCATCCCGCGCGCCACGATGTCGCCACTCGGATGGTGTCCCGGACCAATTCGAAGGACGGTGCCCATTCGCGGGTCATCGGTCGTTTGGCAGTTGGAGTTGTCCAGCTGACCGAACGTCGTGTAAATCGATCCGTCGGTTCCGGCGGCCAGAGCGTGTGTGAATCGGGCGAGGACGCTTTCTGTCGAGAATGACGCGATGCGAGTTGGCGCTCCGGCGTCGATCGCGGTTGATCCGATCGTGAACGGGACTTTGTACACTCCCTCTGCAAGCGTGTAGTAGAACGAGCCGTCGGCGATCAGGATCCCATGCACGCTTTGAAACGCGTCGCCCTGCGCGAATGTACTGCGCCTGTCCGGATCTGCTTCACGATAGACGAAGATTGCGCCTGCTCCTGCAGGTGCCGCACCGGGTGTCCTTCGCCTCGGAGAGGAAACAAAGAGATCGCCGTTAGGCGCAAAGAGGAGAACTCGCGGCGTCGGTACATCGTCGAACTTCCGAACACAGAAGCCGTCAGGCACCGTGATGCCGGCAACGTCAGCACCCGAATCACAAAACCGATTCGGCATCGACGGCACAGCACGGCGTCGCGGCGCCGCGACTGCCGACACTGCTATCAATGCGATCGCTACGACGACTCGTCGCAACCGCCCGGGCATTGCCGGAGTTTAATACGCCATCCCGTCGTCATCCAATCCGAAGTAATGACCGAGCTCGTGAATGACCGTGTCCCGGATCTCGCGGATCGCCTCGCGGCGATTGCGCGTGTTTCGAAGGATGGGGCCGCGGAAGATCACAACCTGATCGGGGAGCGGCGGTTGCGTGCGGAAGATGCCGAGGAGCTCGTCGTGGTCGTCGTCGAGAAGATCGAGATCGTCGTCGGTCGGCTCCTCTTCGACGACCACGGCAACATTGTCGAGCAAAGATGTGAAGCGCTCGGGCAGCTCGCCGAGCGCTTGCTCGACGAGCTGATCGAATTCGCGGGGCGGAATCACCAGCCTGGAATGATGTTGAACCCGAACACCCAGCCTGTTCCCGGTCGCTGGAAAGGCTTCGCGTAGTAGAACTCCAATGGGATATAGCTCAGCAGCAGCCGCGCGCCGGCGCCCACGCTCATCGAAGGAACGCGTTCGGGAGTCGTGGAGCTGGTCGTCAGCTTGAATTTCGCCTTGGCATCTGGCCACCATGCAACGCCTGCATCACCGAAGAAGAAGAGCTCGGTCGGAATGAATCCGGTCGCCAGGCCAAATTCGCGCGTGCCGAAGAGGGGCACGCGGAGCTCCACGTTCGCCACCGCAATCCTCGATCCGAGCAGGCGGTCGAAGGTGGGGCAGGCGGTCGGATTGGCAGCCGTGGTGACGCATTCGCTCGGGCTGATCGAGCCGATGTCGTATCCATGGACGAGCGACGAGTCGCCGATGTAGAGCGGCTGAATGATCGATCTGTTATTTTCGAAATCGGCCAGCGTGCCGGAGTCCTGGCCGTAACGACCGTAGTGAACGCCGCGAACGGCGACAGTGAATGGCCGCAGAAAGAAGTAGTGCCGATAATCGGCGAGCGCGGTATTGAATCTCAGATCACCGGTGAGCGCATCCGCTTCATACCGGTAGCGCGTTCCCATGATCGGCGAGAGGAATCCGAAGATCGCGCTGTCGCCGACAAAGGCCGCCGATCCACGCTGGAGAGTCAGGCCGAAGGATCCCGGCAAACGAGTTGTCGTGTCGTCAATGATCGTGTTTCCGACGATCGTAACCGTCTCGATCTCTCTCTTGAGACTCTGTCTTTGCACGCCGGCGGAGAACTCCACGCGCCGCGTCGTGCTGAATGGATACTGGAGGATGCCGGAGATGTCGTCGTAGCGGCTGATGTCGCGCTCTTGCTGGATGATATCCGCCACCACCTGCTGTCCATTGACGTTGACGACCGCCTGGCCGGCGCCGGTGAAAGCGCTGACGTATGGAAGGTGCGTGAAGTCCACGCCCCAGTTCCAGCGATGTCTCTGATTGAGGTAGAAGACTTCGCCGGCGAGTTGATCGCCGAACGTGCCGATGCCGCCGGTCCCGCCGCCTTCGAAACTCAGTCCGACATTGTTTTCGCCGAGGACGTCGCTGAAGTACGCGCTGACGCTGCCCGCGACTCCGGTGCCGAACGAGCTGACGCCGACGCCGATCGTCGGCGGTCCGAGGTAGGCGAGGTGGAGCGAATTGCTGACTGACGCGGTGGCGAACTTCGTCGTCTCCGGCAGCAGTCCGGCCGCCGGCTGCTCGAGGTACGCTGTGATCGCCGATCCCGTTCCGCGCAGCGGCGGGAGTTGCGCCGCGCGCGATGCTTCCGGCGGCAGCGCGGTCGTCACAGCGGCGCTTCCCGCGCTCGGCGCGAGTTTGTAGATGTTGTAGTTGTCGTCTTCGTAAAGCGAGAAGGCGATTTCGCCCGTGCTGTTCGAGACCGCCAGCGCGGGAGACATCTCTGTGATTCCGGAGACGCCCGTCTGCACATGCGTGACGCGAGAAATGTGGCTGTCGGAGAAGTAGTAGCGGTAGACGTCGGGGACGCCTTCAGCATTCGAGATGAAGTACAAGCTTCCGCTGTCGGGCGCGAAATGCGGATCGATGTTTTTCGCGCGGCGGAAAAGCGGCAGCATCTTGATTGCGCCGGTCGACAGATCGACCGTCCCGACGTTCACGCCGAGAAACTGGAGCTCGGTGAGATCGCCCTGGCCGCGATCGGAAACGAACGCCAGCGTCTTCCCGTCGGGCGAGAACGCGGGCTGCATGTCGGCGTAGCGATCGTTGGTCAGGCGGCGGACCGCCTTCGTCTCGAGGTCGAAGAGAAACAGATCGCTGGCGCCCGATTGCTGTCCGGAGAGCGCGATCGTGCGGCCGTCAGGCGACCACGCAACGTTGCTGATCGCGTCGATGCCCGGAACGCGCATGTCATCGATGCGGCCGGAGTCGACGTCGACGATGCCGAGGTAGTTGTCGCCTTTTTCGAAAACGACGAAGGCGAGTTTCTTGGAGTCGGGAGACCACGCGCCGGCGGAATCGATGAAGCGCAGTGATTCAAAGTGCGCGTTGCGCGTCGCGGATGCCAGCCGCCGGATGACTTTTCCGGTCGAGGCATCGGCGAGGAAGAGATCGATGTCGAACACATCGCGCGTCGAGAGGAACGCGAGGTAACGTCCATCGGGACTGTAGGCGGGACCGAGGTTCAAATATCCGCGAATGCCGCGCTTGCTGCCGATGATCGGCGATCCGAGATTGAACGGACGATCTTCGACGACCGGGTTGTAGAGCTCGCGGGCCGATTCCTGCCAGTCGGTGAAAATCTGTTTCGCAGAAATTCCCGTCGCGCGCTCGAACGCCGCTTCCGGTCCCGAGGTTCCGGCTGCCAGGAAGAGACGCACGACGGCGTCGTCGCCGAAGCGGCCGCCGATGTAGGCGAGAAGCGCCTGGCCGTAGCGATACGGGAAGTAGTACGGATCGCGCGTGAGTTTGCGAAGGTCCGGCATGCGGTTGTGAATCGTTGCGTCGCGAATCCACATCGCGGTCAACGGGTCGATGCGGCCCTTCGAGAGGTACTCCGCCATGCCTTCGACAAGCCACAGCGGAAGCGCTTCGAGGTTGAATCGCCGGCGGTTGTTCGTCATCGAAGCGGCGACGTCGAACTGGAAAACGTGGACGAGCTCGTGGCCGATGACGTGGTCGTTCTCGGCGTAGTCGCCGGTGAGCGGCAGGACGACGCGGTTCATGAACGGATCGGTGAATCCGCCCGTGCCCTGTCCGATGATCTCGGGCGTGGTGGTCGTCTGCTGGAAGTCGGCCGGGTTCGCGTAAAGGACGATCGGCTTGCGCGTGAACGAGTGATTGAATACGCGGGAGAGGCGCGCGTACCAGCGCTCGGCCTGGCGGCCGACGTCATTCACGACGTCCGCTTCGCGGTCGTAGTAGTAGATGTCGAAGTGCTCGGTCTTCAGGATCTTGAAGTCGAAGTGTTCCCACTGGACTTTGTTGCGTCCGAAGTACTGAGCGTTGGCGGTGGCTGCGATGAAGAGGAGTGCAAGAACGACTACGGGCTTACGCATTTCGGTTCACACCTCGAAGTGAGCCGCCAGCAAGTTCGCTGCCGCGGGCGGTCGCAAGATGGTACGCCTGTTGAGGCTGTCGCGTTGAGTGGGTTTACAGGAAGTTCTTGGTTCCTAGTTCTTGGTTCTTAGAGGCCCCCCACCTAAGAACCAAGAACTTGGAACCAAGAACCAAGAACTACTTACGAAGCATTTTGAAGGCGTGGTTCCAGCCGCCGGAAAGTATCCCGTGCAGAACCCACGTCATACACATCGCCTCGAGGTAGCGGGCTCCCTCGATTCCGCCGATGTCGATGACGCCCCATCCGAATTCGGAACAGATTCGTGACACGGCAATCTTCGCCGCCGGGTCATTGCCACAGATGAACATGTCTGGCGGCCCGCCGGGAAGCTGGGGCCTGTAGAAGAGAGTGTTGCCGACGGTGTTGAAAGCCTTCACGACTCTGGCGTTAGGCGCCCATCGCTGGACGCGCTCGCCCAGGGAGTCGGTATGGCCGATGGCCAGCCGAGGAGGCCCGCCGGGCGTGAACTCGAGCGGGTTGGTCGCGTCGATCGTCACCTTCCGCGTGAAGTTCTCCGGCCCAGCGATCCTGATCGCCTCCTCGGTTCCAGTCCCGAGGGTCGCGACCACGATCACCTCGCCGAATCGCGCGGTCTCCGTGAAAGTGCTGGCGGTCACGCGCGGGGCGGCCTCCGTGACGAAGTCGTTCAGCTTCTCGGGCGTGCGCGATCCGATCTTCACGTCGTTGCCGGTCGCGGCGAA
>DATBSF010000067.1:0-11806 GCA_036559905.1 Thermoanaerobaculia bacterium
CGAAATTCGAAATTCGGTTTCAAATCCATGGCCGCATCTTTCCCCCCCGACGTCATCGTCCTCGACACTGAATCCCTCATGCACGCGCGCCTGGCTCGCGGAAAGAAGGGTCCGCAGATCGTGCAGGCGAAGAGCTATGGACTTCCGCCCGATACGTTCGTGCCGGCCGTTGTGACGCCGCAGCTCACGAATGAGGCGTCGCTGGCGGACGTGCTGCGCCGTCTTCGCGTCGAGAGCGGCCGCTGGGATCGCGCGTCGTTGCTTCTGCCCGACTCCTGGTTTCGCATCAATATTCTCGATCTGCCGAACTTTCCCGAATCCTCGAAGGAAGCCGAGGATGTTGTCCGCTGGAGTCTGAAGCGGACGATGCCGATCGATTCCACGCTTCTGCGCCTCCGCCATGAGGTGCTTTCGCGCAACGCCGGGCAGACAAAGGTCCTCTCGATCAGCGCGATGGATGAGACGCTGGGGGCGATCGAGAAAGTCTTCGAGGCCGCCGGCATCGCAGTCGTTGTGATCGAGCCGATCGGGCTCAACATCTGGAACGCGATCACGCTGCGCGAGCCGAACACTTCCCGGGACCGCATCTTCTTCTACATCCGCGAAGGTGAATTCACGACGGCGGCGTTCCGCGGTTCGCAGCCGCTCTTCATTCGCTCGCGCAATCTCAATAGCGACCGGACCATCGAGCAGGAGATCAAGCTCTCGGCGAGCTATATTCGCGACACGCTTCGGACGGATGCGATCGAGCAGTGCTATCTCTCCGGTGACGTCGACAGCAGCATCGCGTCGGTGGTTGGCGCCGAATTCGGCGCGCCGGTGCGCACCATCGCGTTGTCCGATTTCAGCGAGCGGCGACCCGACGGCATCGGCGTCGGCGCGTATGAAGCGGAGCTCACGGCCTGCACCGGAGTCTTTACATCGTGAAGCCGCTCCATCTCAATCTCGCAGGACGCCCTTATCGCGACTACCGTCCGCTTTACGCGGTGGTGGTCGTGACGTCGATCCTCATTGCGATCATGCTTCTCAACAACATCGAGACGAGATTCCGCTACATGCGCGAGACCCGCACCACGCGCGACAAGATCGCGCAGATTGAGAGCCAGATCGAGGCCGAGAATCGCCGCGCCGATGACGCCAATCAGCGCCTGCGCGGCGTCAACGTCAAGCAGCTTTCCGAGCAGACGCAGTTCGTCAATGCGCGCCTCGCCGAACGGGCATTCTCGTGGAGCGAGCTGCTCGACAGGCTCGAGCGCGTTCTTCCCGATGACGTCCGCATCGAGTCAATCGCTCCCGCGTTCGGAAAAACCGGAATCGTGCACCTCACCCTGCAGGCGCAAGCGAAGAGCGGCGACAGCATGACGCGAACGATCGACCGCCTCAATCACGATCCACGCTTCGCCAATCCGTTTCCGACGTCCGAAGAGCGGACAGACAGCGGGTACAAATTCGGGATCGGCGTCGACTACCGCCCATCCATCGCGAGGCCAGTCGAATGATCTGGCGCGAACATCGGATCCTCCTCGGCGTTCTCGCGGCGCTGCTGGTCGCCAACGCGATCTTTTTCTTCACATATCGTGTGCGATACGAGACGCGACTCAGCGCCATGGACGCGAGCCTGCAACAGGCGGAACGCGACTTGCTGCGCGCGCGCAGCAAACGGATCGCCGCGGAACAGTCGGTCACGAACTACAAGCAGGTTCAAACCGATCTGCAGACTCTGTACAACAGCCGATGGGCCACCGAGCCGGAACGCCTCACCCGGCTTTACACGGAGATCAAGAGACTGGCGGCCAACAGTCAGATCGGGATGCCGCGCGCGTTTTCGTTCGGGCGCACCGAAGATCGTGAGATGCAGAAGTCGGGCGGTGTCGGCACCGTGACGGTGACGATCGTCTTCAGCGCCCAGGGCAGTTATCAGCAGCTGCGAAGGCTGATCAATCAATTGGAGCTTTCGAATCAATTCGTCATCATCGACGCCCTCAGCATCGGATCGGGGAGCTCGCCCGACAATCTGACGGTGAGTGTGCGGCTCAAAACGCTGTTCCGCGAGCCGGCTCGTAGCACAATGGTGACGAGCAAACAAATGTGATGGATTGGATGAGCTGGAAAACGTGGACCATCATCGGGCTGATCATCGTCGGCCTCTTCGCCATCTACGCCTTTGCGGCAACGCAGAGCGCGCGGACGCCGGACCTTCCGATGCCGGCACGACCGACGCCGAAGACGGGCCGCGGGCTGCAGCCGAATGCGCCGGGCGTGGGCGTGGTCCACATGGAGTGGCTCGAAACACAGAGCGGGAGCTATCGCAGCGAGCGCAACCTCTTCGCCTACAAGGAGCCGCCCCCGCCCCCACCACCTCCCCCGCCACCCCCACCGACGCCAGCGCCAGTGCAACCAGTCGTACCGCAGCCGCCGCCCGGGCCGCCGCCACCACCACCACCGCCGCAGTTCACGTATCACTACATCGGAACGTTCGGGACGGCGAACAACCCGATCGCGACATTTTCCGCCAGCGGCGAAATCGTCAACGTCCGCGTCGGTGAGACCATCGACGGAAAGTTCATTCTGCGCAGCATCGGAATCGAGTCGGTCGAGATCGGCTACGTCGGCTTTCCCGCCGACGTGAAGACGCGGATCCCGATCGGGCAGTGACGTTTAACCCTTTGGAGCGTCAAAAAATCGAATGAATCGAAGACAGATCGCAGCGATCACTCTGGCATTCGCGCTGGCATCCTGCGCGAGCTTCAACGCTTACGAAAAAGGCCGCAGCGCGGAGAAGGCGAAAAACTGGGACGAAGCTGTCATCCAGTACACGAAGGCGCTGGAGATCGATCCCGACAACGTGCGCTATCAGATCAATCTCCAGCGCGCGAAGCTCGAAGCGTCACGCACTCACTTCGAGAAGGGAAAAACTCTTCGCGCCGCCTCAGTGTCGGCGAAGGGTGACGATCAACTTCACCTCGCCCAGCTCGCGGCTTCGGAGCTCGAAGTCGCGGTGAAGCTCGATTCCACGAACCAGTACGCCGCCGTCGAATACGGAAAATCCGTCGCAATGATCAACGACATTCAGCGCGCGCGAGTCGAGAACATATCGATCGACGAGCTGAAGCGGCGCGCCGACAAGACCAACATCACCAAGTCGCAGCCGCCGGCGCTCGAACCGACTTCCAATCAACCGATCACCCTGACATTTCCCCGCGAGACTCCGGTCAAGGACATCTACCGCGCGCTCGGCAACGCGTTCGGCATCAACATCCTGTTCGATCAGGCCGTTAAAGACGATCGCGTGACGATCGAGCTGCGCGACGTGACGGCGCAGCAGGCGCTCGAGCGTGTCATGCAGGCCGCCAACCATTTCTACAAGGTCCTCGACGAGAAGACCATCATCATCGTTCCCGACAATCCGCAGGCGCGCCGCGACTACGAAGATCTCGTGATCCGCACGTTCTATCTCTCGAATGGCGATGCCGAGCAGGTGACGAACGTCGTCCGCACGATGATTGAAGCGCGCAATGTCTTCCCGTTGAAAGCGCTCAATGCGATCACGATCCGCGACACTGCCGATAAGGTCCGCATTGCCGAGAAAATCATCGAGGCCAACGACAAGGCGAAAGCCGAAGTGGTCGTCGACGTCGAGCTCTTGCAACTCGACCTCGACAAAACCCGCGACCTCGGCTTCGTCATCAATGGTTATGGCAGCACTTCACCTGGGACGCTGCAGCCGCTCGCTCCGGCGACCGGCACTGCTGGTGGGACCGTAGGGCTTACGCAAGGGACGCTCTCCGATCTGCGACGCCTCAACAGCGGCTTGATCAGCTTCTCGATTCCGAATGCTTCCTACACCGCGCTCAAATCGCTCGGCAACACGCAGCTGCTCGCAAACCCGCAGATGCGAATCTCCGAAGGCGAAAAAGCGACGCTGCACATCGGCAGCCGCATTCCGGTCCCGGTGTCGACGTTCACCAGCGTCAGCACGACGACGAGCGGCACGTTCGCCCCCGTCACGTCGTATCAATACCAGGATGTCGGCATCAAAGTCTCGATGGAGCCGCGCGTACACCACAACCGCGAGGTCACGCTCAAGCTGACGGTCGACGTCTCCAACCTCGGCGCGCCCGTGATCGTGTCAGGCCAGGCTCCGCAGCCAACCTTCGCTACGAGGACGATCGAATCGACGATCCGCCTCAAAGACGGCGAGACGAACTTCCTGGCCGGTCTCATTCAGCAGAACGACGAAAACAGCGACAGCAAGACCCCGTTCCTGGGAGACATTCCGATCATCGGCCGGCTCTTCACGAACAATCACAAACACACGCTGCGCACCGACCTCGTCATGACCATGACGCCGCACATCATCCGCATTGCCGACATCACCGAAGACGATCTCGCGCCGATGTGGGTTGGAACGCAGAGCAATCTGTCGTTCCGAGGGTTGTCGCCGAGGATTGAGTCGCAGTCGGCGATTGATCCGTTTGCGCCGCGATCGTCCGTGCAGTTCACCGGACGCGACAACGCAACCGGATTGCCTCTCGCCCCGGACGGCGAGCCCGGCAACGTGATGCGTCCGGTCGCGCCGCCTGGAACGCCGCCATCGACGCCCTTCCGGCAGCCTCCGCCTGTCCAGCCTCCAACAATCAAACCGCAGAGCGAAAACCTCGACCGCACGATCGCGCCGCGGATTTCTCCGCAGCCGGCGCGGCTTTCTTTCAGGCCGGGCGAGGAGAAACTCTGGAACGTTGTTGGAATGGATCTCGACGGTTTGACCACGCCGCAGATTTCGCTGCGCTATGACCCGCATGCGATCGATGTCAGCGAAGTGACGTTTGGTCCCGCGATCAACATCGATCCAAAGATGCCGCCGGTCGTGACGATCAATCGTGAGCTGGGCAAAGTGACGATCGCCGCCTCGGACGGCCAGATGCTGACGTTCAACGGCGGCGGCGACATCGCGACGCTTCGCGTGCGCGGTGCCGGACCGGGCGAGAGTTTTCTCGTGATGGACAATCCGAGTCTGAAGAATGGACGTGGCGAGCTCGTTGCGTCCGAGGTTTCGGGGGGCCGCGCCAAGGTCGAATGAGGCGACGCAACGGATTCACCATCGCCGAGCTGATCACGGTCGTGGCCATCATCGGCATCCTCGCTTCGGTCGCAATGCCGATCGCGCGCTTCGGCCTCAAACGCCAGAAAGAGATCGAGCTGCACGAGCGGCTGCGCAGAATCACCAACGCGATCGATCAATATCGCGAGTTGCGCAACACCGTGACGGCCATTCCGGGCCAGCCGATTGTCTCGATCAAGAAGCCGCCCGATTTCGGACAACGCGATTACCCCAAGACTCTCGAGGAGCTGACGAAGCCGATCGAGCTCACCAACGGCAAGATGATCCGACTGCTGCGCGAGCGCGATCTGATCGATCCAATGACCGGCAAGAAAGAGTGGACGACGTTGTCCGATAACGACGATCCCGATACGTCGATGACCAACGGCGACAACGTGTTCGAAGTACATTCGAAATCGACGGCGCTGTCACTCGACGGAAAGACGCACTACAACGAATGGTAAAAAGTTCTCAGTTCTCGGTTCCTGGTTCTCGGTTGTTGGATGCTGGTTCTCAAACCAAGAACCAAGAACCAGGAACGAGGAACGCTCAAAACGGCTTCACGCTCATCGAGCTGATCGTCGTCGTCACGATCATCGGCATCCTTGCTGGCGTCGCGATCTCCAACGTCAAGTGGGCGCAGCAGAAGGCGCGCGAAGCGGCGTTGCGACACGACCTGTTCGAGATTCGAAAAGCGATCGACGACTACTACGCCGACAAACAGAAATATCCCGACAGCCTGCAAACGCTGGTCAGCGACAAGTATCTGCGCAAGCTGCCGCCAGATCCCATCACGCAGCGCGTAGATTGGGAAGAAGTGCAGGCGACCACTGATCCCAACGATCCCGCGGCTGTCGACACCAGCGGCGACAACGCGAGCCTGACGCCCGGAATCATCGACGTGCGCAGTGCCGCGCCAGGAAATGCCCTCGATGGAACCCCGTACCACGACTTGTAGACACAGCGAGCGCGGATTCACTCTCGCGGGCGTGATCGTCATCATGACGATCATGATGATCATCGTCGCCTACACCGTGCCGCGGCAGTGGTCAACGATTGTGCAGCGCGATCGCGAGCTGCAGACGATCGCGATCATGAAGCAGTATGCGAAGGCGATCGATGCCTTTGAAGCCAAGAACCACGCCCTGCCAGTCAGCGTGAATCAGTTGAAGGAAGCGCGTCAGCCGCGTTTTCTGCGCGGAACAGGCGAATATCCGGATCCACTCACGGGAGAGAACGACTGGCTGATCGTCACGCAGGCAGCCGGTGGAGGTCCCACGCCTGTGCCGGGAAATCCGCCGACGGCAACACCCCCGCCCGGGATTCCGATGAAGGACTACGCTGGCGGGCCATTTGTCGGTGTCAAACCGGGTAAAAACGGAAACAGCCTGATCGAGTTCATGGGCTCGTCGAAATACGAGGAGTGGAGATACACCGTACTCGATTACAGAAACGAGCGCGGCGCCCGCCTCGCGTCGGCCGCCAAGATGTGGCAATAGCCCTACCCCACCTCCGGTTACTAGAATCTCATCGTGGCCAGCAAAGCCATACCGACAATCAGTCGCCATGTCCTCCCGTCCGGGATGACGATCCTGATCGAGACGCTTCCCTACGTCCGCTCAGTGGCTCTCGGCTACTACCTGCGCAGCGGATCGGCGGTTGAGTCGCAGGAGCACGGCGGCGCATCACATTTTCTCGAGCATCTCGTCTTCAAAGGCACCGCCACACGCTCCACCAGCGAGATCGCCCAGGTCATCGACATCCTCGGCGGCGACGTCGACGCGTTCACGGGCAAGGAATACACGTCGTTCTATGCCCACGTGCTCGACGAGCAAGTGGAGACCGCGCTCGATCTGTTGACCGAGATCGTCGTCTCGCCGCGCTTCAGCGATAAAGATCTCGAAGCCGAGCGATCGGTGATCCTCGAAGAAATCAAGATGGTCGAGGACACGCCCGACGATCTCGTGCACGAGATTTTCGTCACGTCGTTCTGGCCCGATCATCCGCTCGGCCGTCCAATTCTTGGGACCGAGGAGACGGTGAATCGTTTGCGGAGGGAGCAGATCCTTTCGCACTACGCCGAGACATTCCATCCCGCAAATCTGATTTTCGCAGCGTCCGGAAACATTCATCCGGAGCAATTGCTGCCATATCTCGAAAAGGCGTTTCCGGTCGACACGCGTCCGCCGATGCGGCGCGACTGGCCGGCGCCACTTCCGAAGCAGCACGTGATCCTGCGCGAGAAGCGCGAGCTCGAGCAGGTGCATCTGTGCCTGGGATCGCGCGGATTCGCGCTACAGGGCAACGAGCGATATGCGGCTGCGCTGTTCAACGCCACCCTCGGCGGCGGGATGTCGTCGCGGCTCTTTCAGCGCATCCGCGAAAAAGAGGGACTTGTCTACACCGTGATGTCGTATCACAACGGGTATCTCAACGGCGGATATGAAGCGGTTTACGCCGCGTGCGCGCCGCGCAACCTTCGCCGCGTTCTCATGCTCACGCTCGAAGAGATGCGCAACATCAAACAGAACGGCGCGACGGCGCAGGAGCTGGCGTCTGCGAAGCTGCACCTCAAGGGCTCGATTCTGCTGTCGCTGGAGTCGACGATCAGCCGCATGTCGGCAATCGCGCGTCAGGAGTATTACTTCGGACGCCAGTTCACTCCCGATGAAATCATCCAGCAGATCGACGCTGTGACGCTGGAAGACATTCAGGCCGTCGCGCAGACGATCGTCGATCCCGAGTCGCTGTCGCTCACGCTGCTGGGTAACTTGAAGTCGCCGGGGTTCTCGACGGAAATGCTCCGCGAAGCGGTGGCGTAATCTGGACTGCGGTGCCCTGGCACCGCTCTCATGCCCGCGGGGCTTGCCGCGGCCACCGGCAGCAGGCAGCCGGTGAAAAAGCGGCGGCAAGCCGCCGCAGTCCAAACTAGTCCTTCTTCGTCCGCGTATCCACGAACGCCACCTGCGTGCCCTCCGACGCGCGATGCTCGAGCTCCTCGGCATCCCAGTTGGTGAGACGGATGCAGCCGTGCGAGGAGGCGTAGCCGATCGACTCCGGATCGGGCGTGCCGTGGATTCCGTAGTGCTCCTTGCTGAGCGCCATCCAGACGACGCCCACCGGCGAGTTGGGACCGGGCGGGAGGTGCGCATCCGGCTCGCTGTCGGGCACCTCGTGATAGAGCGTGGGATCGTAGTGAAACGTCGGATCCGGGAAGATCTTGACGATGTGCAAGTTCTCTGTCGGTGATGGATCGTAACCAGCGCCAACCGTGGTGGGCGCGTGGAAGACCAGATTGCCGCTGGCGTCGAATCCGTTGAGCGCGTTGCCGGAAATCGAGATGACGATGCGCGCGACGTCGTGCGTATCAGTTGTCAGCGGCTCGCGCACATTCGGCACATTGATGGTCCCGGCATTGAGCTCGGAGAAGTTGACGCCGGGATTCAACAGCTCGAGTAAATCCTCCGCGCAGTGGAATCGCTCAGCGAGTTTCTCGCGCACGGTCTCATAGGTCAGGCGGTTGAGTTTTGCTTTTTCGTAAGGGCTCTCGGGGATCGATTGGAAGGGGCCCTTCAAATCATCGGGCGTGAGCGTGTGCATGACGACGACCGGCGCGTATGCCGCTTCAGCCGCCAAGCGCCGAAACGTTTGCTCGTCGAGATCGCCGGTCGCCTGCATTCCGCGAGCGCGTTGAAAGAACCAGACCGTGATCGCGGAATTGCGTCCCCAGCGGCCATCGATCGCGCCGACGGAGTAGTGAATGCGATCGAGATAGATCTGCGCGCGCAATACGGACGGCCCGCTGACATCGCCGTTGATCGGGACATTGACGGGCGCGTTGTTGATCGCATCCGGAGTCAGGCCTTTGAGTTTCTCCTTGACGCCCGTGACGAAGCGAAAATTCGCCGGCGGTTGTGCAGCCGCCGCCGCAGCCGCCTGTTGCTGCCGCTGCGCCTCGGCCTGTTGCGCGCGGAACGATTGCAGCTCGCGCCACTGCTGATCGAACCGCTCTTTCTCGCGCGCGGCCTTGTCATCCGCCTTGCCCATCGGCGTGCTGATGTCGTCGGCGAACTGCTTGACTTTGGTCGTGACCTTTTCGACCGGCCGGCTGCAGGAAATCGTGATGAGAACCAGTATCGAAATGAGACGCTTCATGGGATCGTCTCAAAGCAGCGCCTGTGCCACACTAATGCGGTCCATGATCACCTACCTCAAGGTGCGCAACCTCGCGATCGTCGAAGAGCTGGAGATCGAGCCTGGAAGCGGTCTGAATGTCCTCACTGGCGAAACCGGCGCGGGCAAGTCGCTGCTCATCGACTCCCTCGAGTTCCTGCGCGGCGCACGCGGGTCGACGGAGATGATCCGCGCCGGCGCGGAGAAGATGTCGGCGGAGGCCGAGGTGGGCGAGAGGATCGTGAAGCGAGAGATCGCCGCGAATGGGCGCGGGCGCGTCTCGATCGACGGCTCGCTCTTCTCAGTGCGCGAGCTCGAGAGCGCGATGGAGCCGCTCCTCGAGATCCACGGACAGAGTGAATCGCACCATCGCGTCGCGGGCCAGACGCATCGCGAGGTGCTCGATCAATTCGGCGGCCATGACGCGCTCCTCGAACAAACGAGCACGAGCTATCGGGCATGGCGCGAGGCCGCCGGCGAGCTCGAAGAGTTGACCCGCGCGCAGAAAGATCGATCGCTGCGGCTCGATTTGCTCAAGTACCAGATCGATGAGATCGCGGCCGCCAAGCTGGAGCCTGGCGAGGACGCCTCGATCCGCGCCGAGCGTCTCATCCTCGCCAGCGCGCGCGAGATGATTGCGGCCACTGCCGGCGCATACACGATCATCGAGGAGCACGAAGACTCCGCCCTGGCGCAGCTCGCGCGCGCCGCCCATCTGCTGCAACCGCTGGCGCGCGACATCCAGAAGATCGGAAGCATCTCCAACGAGCTGCAGGAAATCGTCTACCGGCTGCAGGACGCGGCACGATCGCTCTCCTCGATGAGCGAAACCGTTCGCCAGGATCCGGTGCGGCTGGAGGCGATCGAGGAGCGCCTCGCGGCTATCGAGAGGCTGAAGAAAAAATATGGCGGGTCGATCGAAGCAGCGCTCGAGCATTTCGCCGACACTAAGAAGGAATTCGAAATGCTCAGCGACTTCGAATCGAGCGTCGACAAGCTGCAGAGAATCGAAGCGAAGAGCCGCGCCGCGTATCAGAGCAGCGCCGAAAAACTATCCGCCGCGCGCAAGAAGGCCGCGCGCGCGTTCGAGCCCGCGATTCAGAACGAGCTGCGCGACCTGGCGATGGAGCGGACGACGATCCGCATCACACTCGAGCAGGGCAGCGATAGCGAGGCGGGATTCGATCGCGTCGACATCCTCGTGGCGCCGAACAAAGGGGAAGATCCGAAGCCGATGCAGCGGATCGCGTCGGGCGGCGAGCTTTCGCGCATCCAGCTCGCCATCGCGGCCGCCCTGTTCAAGACCTCGCAGCGATCGGCGGAGGCGACGCTCGTGTTCGATGAGATCGACGCCGGCATTGGCGGGCGCGTGGCGGAGGTGGTCGGCCGCAAACTCCAGGAGCTGTCGGCCGGCAACCAGGTCATCTGTGTCACGCACCTTCCGCAGATCGCGAGTTTCGCGTCGACGCACTTTTTCGTCTGGAAAGAGGACTCCGGCGGTCACACGCGCGCGCGCATCCGGCGTCTCGATGATCCCGAGCAGCGCGTGGCGGAGATCGCGCGCATGCTCGGCGGCGAAAAAGTTCCGGCGTCGGCGGTCGTGCACGCGCGAGAGCTGCTCAGTGGGGCGAAACGTGAAGCGATGGCAATTCGCCGGCGCGCCAACTGAAGGACAACTCGACGAGATCGCGATGCTCCTGCGCTCGGGCGGGATCGTTCTCCTTCCGACCGACACGATCTACGGCCTGCACGCGCTCGCAAATGACGTGTCGAGCGCGAAAATCGCCGCGATCAAGACTCGCGATGCCGAAAAACGCTTCGTGATCATCGCGGCATCGGTCGCACAGCTCGATGCGATGGGCGCGGAAGTGCCGTCGACGTTGAAAAACATCTGGCCAGCGCCGCTAACGGCAATTCTTCGTCGAGAAAAGGACACGATCGCGGCGAGAGTTCCGGATTTGAAGTGGCTTCGCGATCTTCTCGAGCGGACCGGGCCGTTGATTTCAACGAGCGCGAATCGCGGCGGCGAACCGCCGATAACAATTGCGACTGCACTTCCTGTTGAGCTACTGCGCGCGATCGATGGCGTAGTCGACGGCGGGCCACGAAACGGAAAACCTTCGGCAATCGTTGACTTTACCGAAACTGAACCGCGATTCATTCGGGAGGGCGATCCGCGCTTTACACAGGACCTGCGGAAAACACTGTCGAAAAAGCTGTGAAAAACGTGCGCAGGCGCAAAAAAAGCGCCCTCTTAAGCAAACTGCACAAACGTGTGGGCGAACCACGCAAACTGATCAAAATGTGCATGTTGCCCGATTTGAGCTCATCTGCTGCATCATCAGTTGTGCACTTTTCCGCGCCGCCTAACACTTTCCACAAGCCCGACAAGAAATTTGCCGTCCCTCCATCAATTGGTTTCACGCCGTGTTTACGCGGGCTCCCGAAGATGCTCCAAAGTTATTGGGCCAACCAGGCTCGCTGAGCGGCGTTACAATCGCATTTCATGACTACCGCCGTCGACACTTCCAC
>DATBSF010000068.1:0-5618 GCA_036559905.1 Thermoanaerobaculia bacterium
AGGCCGCAACCGACCAGCCACCACGCGACGCCGAGTGCAGCCAGGTCTTCGACGATCGCCGGCCGGAGATGGCCGGTCACGACCGCAACGTACATGATCACAGCGATGCTGAAGGAGATCAGCGCGGCGGTGCCGTATCGCACCACGTTCTCCGTGAGTGCAGCTCGTTCTTCCATCTTTCCTGACCGATACCTTGGACGACCTGGACGAAATACTAAACGAATCTGGAGTGCGGTGCCTTGGCACCGCTTTCACGGCCGCAGCTTGCTGCGGCCGCCAAAGCGGCGGCAAGCCGCCGCACTCCAAAGGCTACCCGCCGAAGAAATCTTTGACTTTGTCGAAGACCCCGCGGCCGTCCGTCGGATTCTCTCCTTCGAGCGACGCGAACTGCTCGAGCAGCCGGCGCTGCTCGTCATTTAGCGAAGACGGCACGCGGACATTGACATGCACATAGTGATCGCCGCGTCCCGGTCCCTGCAGGAACTGAACGCCTTTTCCCTTGAGACGAAAGACCTGATTCGGCTGGGTTCCAGGCGGAACTCGCAGCGGCTCTTCGCCATCGATCGTCTCCGCTTTGATCTCGGCGCCGAGCGCGGCCTGCGTGAACGAAATCGCCTGCTCCGAATGAATGTCGTAGTCGCGCCGCGTGAATCGCGGGTGATCCTGCACGGAGATGAAGACATACAGATCGCCGGGAGGTCCGCCGTTGTATCCCGACTCCCCTTCTGCCGGCACGCGCAGGCGCGATCCTTCATCGACGCCGGCCGGAATCTTCACGGAGAGCGTTCGCTCCTCGCGAATCCGTCCCGCTCCGCCGCAAGTGACGCACGGATCCTTGATGACTTTTCCTGCACCGCCGCATTGCGGACACGTTCGCGCAACCGCGAAGAATCCCTGCGAATAGCGAATCTGACCGCGACCGTCGCAGCCCGTGCACGTCGCGGGCGTTGTCCCGGGCTTCGCGCCGCTGCCGCTGCAGTCCTTGCAGGTGACGACGCGCGGGACGCTGATCGAAATCTCTTTTCCGAAGACTGCGTCCATGAAGCTGAGCGTCAAGTCGTAGCGGAGATCGTTGCCGCGCGCCGGACGTGTGCTGCGCTTTCGCGTCGCGCCGAAGAAATCGCCGAACCCGAAAAGGTCGCCGAGGATGTCGCCGAAGTCGGAGAACTGGCTGGGATCGAACCCACCCATCCCGCCCAGCCCGTTGTGGCCGTAGCGATCGTATCGCGCGCGTTTCTCGTCATCGGAGAGCACGCCATACGCCTCGGCCGCCTCTTTGAATTTTTCCTCGGCGTCGCCATCGCCCGGATTCTTGTCGGGGTGATACTTCAGCGCCATCTTGCGATAGGCCTTCTTGATGTCGTCGAGGTTGGCGCTGCGCTGCAGGCCGAGGACCTCGTAGTAATCACGTTTTTCTGTAGTGGCCATGGGTTAAAGCGGAGTGTCGGACGGCGCCCGCGTCGCCGGGTTGTAGAGCATCACGCTGGTGAGAATGCGCGACGCTACCTGCAACTCCACGATTGCTTCGTTCAGCGACTGTTTCGATTCCGAGGCGACAGACTCCTTCGCTCTGCTAATCTGCTTCTGCACGCTATCTCGGTCGGCGTCATTGAGAAGCTTCCCGAATTCCCGGAAAACTTTCTCATTGGTGTAGATCATTCCCTCGAGCTTGTTCTGCAGCATCCGCACTTCGCGGCGATTGGCGTCCGCCCTCTGATGCTCTTCCGCTTCGGTGACCAGGCGATCGATCTCGTCCTTCGAGAGGCCGCCGGCGGGATTGATCTGCACACCCTGCGATTGACCGGTGGCCTGGTCGCGGGCGGTGACGTTGACGATGCCGTTGGAATCGATGGCGAAGATGACCTCGATCTGCGGAACGCCGCGCGGCGACGGCGGAATGCCGACCAGATCGAACTTGCCAAGCGATTTGTTCTCGCGCGCAAATTCGCGCTCGCCCTGCAGCACGTGCACCTGCACCTTGCTCTGATTGTCGGCGACAGTGGTGAAGATCAGCGAGTTCTTTGTGGGAATCGTCGAGTTGCGCTCGATGATTTTCGTAAAGAGCCCGCCGTGGGTCTCGATGCCGAGCGACAGCGGCGTGACATCGAGCAGGATCATGTCCTTGATATCGCCGCGGAGAATTCCACCCTGCACGGCGGCGCCGATCGCGACGACTTCATCGGGGTTGATGTTGCGATTCGGCTCTTTGCCGAACGCCGTCTGCACCGCTTCGACAACGCGGGGCATGCGCGTCTGACCGCCGACCAGAACGACTTCATCGATCTGACCGGGCCGCAGGCCGGCCGCCTTCAAAGCATCGTTGACCGGTGCGATCGTCTTCTGAATCAGGTCCTCGACCATTTGCTCGAACTCGCGCCGCGTGAGGACCTTGTTCAGATGCTTGGGACCGGCAGAATCCGACGAAATGAACGGGAGCGTAATGCGTGTCTCGACAGAGCTGGACAGCTCGTGCTTGGCGCGCTCCGCCGCTTCCTTCAGCCGCTGCAGCGCCATGCGGTCGTCGCGGAGATTCATGCCGGTGTCATGCTGGAAGCCTTCGATGAGCCAGTCCATGATCCGCTTGTCGAAGTCCTCGCCGCCGAGGTACGTATCGCCCGAGGTGGAGAGAACTTCGAACAATCCGTCTTCCAGCTTGAGAATCGAGATATCGAAAGTTCCGCCGCCGAGGTCGTAGACGGCGATCAATTGGTTCTCTTTGTTGTCCATGCCGTACGCCAGTGCAGCGGCGGTCGGCTCGTTGATGATGCGGAGAACTTCGAGGCCTGCGATCTTGCCGGCGTCGCGCGTGGCCTGACGTTGCGAGTCATTGAAGTACGCCGGAACGGTGATGATCGCCTCGGTGATCGGCTCGCCGAGAAAATCTTCCGCGAACTGCTTGATCTCCATCAGGACGAACGCCGAGATCTCTTCCGGCGAGTATTCGCGATCGCGAATGCGCACTTTGATGTCGCCATTCGCGGCCGCTACGACCTGGTACGGCAGGACCTGTTTGGCTTTTGCGACTTCCTCGGAATCGTATTTGCGTCCGATCAGGCGCTTGATCGCGAACACCGTGTTGAACGGATTGGTGATCGACTGCCGCTTCGCGATCTGACCGACCAGACGATCGCCATCCTCGGTGAATCCGACCACCGAGGGCGTGGTGCGGCTTCCTTCGCGATTGGGGATGACCTGTGGCGTCGTCACGTCGACGACGGCGACACAGGAGTTAGTCGTACCCAGGTCGATTCCTATGATTTTGGACATGCTCGGGTTGGGAAAATTCTACCTTGGCTCTTCCGATCCGCCCACTGCGACCTTGACCATGGCCGGCCGGAGCAGGCGATCATGAATGAAGTAACCCTTTTGCAGGATGGCGACTACCGTGTGCGAGGGTACCGAGGGGTTCTCCTCGCGGACGACCGCCTCGTGGATCTTCGGGTCGAAGGGCACCCCAGCCTGGTCGATCGGCCGCAGACCGTGCTTGGTCAGCGTGTCGAACATCTGCTTGTAGATCAGCAGGACGCCGCGGTGGAAGTCATCGCCCTCTGCCGCATGCTCGAGCGACCGATCGAAATTATCGAGCACCGGGAGCAGCTCTTTCATCAGACCGGCGAGTGCGTATCTGAAAAACTCCTGCTTCTCGCGCTCGGCGCGCTTGCGGAAATTCTCGAAGTCGGCAAGCGTCCGCAGATAGCGATCTTTGAAGTCGACGTTCTCGGGCGGAGCGGCTGTCGGGATTGCAGTATCGAGCGGACGCTGGCGGCGGCGATTCTCGGTGGAGTCGGCAGCTTCCTGGGCGGCGATTTCCATCTCGTGCTCGAGATCTTCGATCGACTCGCCGGTGTCTTCGAGGACGTAGCTATCGTCGTCGCCACCGTTTCCGCTGGGTCGTTTTTCGTCTGCCATTACTGCTGCTGCTCCTGTTCTTCCTCGATCTTCCGGGAGAGCGCTCGACTGAGGTAATCGACGAGCGGCGCCATACGAGCGTACTCCATACGCATCGGTCCGATGATGCCGACCATTCCGAGGGGCGAGTGCGATCCGTACCGCCGGGCGACGAGACTGAAATTGTGCACCTGCGTGAAATCCGTTTCCGAGCCGATCAGGATCTGCAAGCCGTCGGCGGTCAAGCACGAATTCAGCAGCTCGATCAGCTTCTGCCGTTCCTGGAGCGCGAGCATCGTCTTCCGCAGCGAGGCGGCGTCGGAGTACTCCGGCTTCATCAGCATCGAGGTCGTTCCCTCGACATACAACTCATGCTCAACCGGGGCCACATCGTTGACGGCCTCGATGCCGAGCGAAATCGTCTTCTGCATCATCGCGTCGTTGGCGGTTGGCTCCTCTTCGGTCATACGGATGAGGCGGCGCCGGATGACATCGAGACACAGGCCGCTGAACTCGATCGTGATGTAGCGGCTGATCTTCTCGAGCTCATCGCGCGTGAACGAGTGATGCGTCTCGATGACCTTGTTGACGACCACGCCGTTCGTTCCGACCATGATGCACATGATCTTGTTCTCGGCAACGAGGACGAAGTCCATGCTGCGCACGGCGAACTGCAGCAGGTTCGGCATGAAGACAACGCCGACCTGGTCGCTCATGTTCGACAGCAGACGCGAAGCGAGCCCCAAGACCTCATCGATTTCATTCGCGTTGCGGACCTGATCGTCGATCGCCTCGCGCTCGCGCGGACTCAGCGAACGAGAGCGCATCAGATGATCGATGAAAAATCGATAACCGCGGTCGGTCGGAACGCGGCCTGCCGAAGTGTGGGGCTGTTGAAGGTATCCGTGATCTTCGAGGTCCGCCATGACATTGCGGAGGCTCGCGGGCGACAGACTGAAACGGCCCGATTTGGCGAGCGAGCGCGAGCTGATCGCTTCGCCGGTCGCCACATGCTGCATGATGATTTCCCGCAGCACGTCGCGAGCGCGACTGTCGAGCTCGTCATCGTAGAGTT
Source organism: Thermoanaerobaculia bacterium (assembly GCA_036559905.1). Taxonomy (GTDB): domain Bacteria; phylum Acidobacteriota; class Thermoanaerobaculia; order Gp7-AA8; family Gp7-AA8; genus Gp7-AA10. The sequence goes on from DATBSF010000068.1 coordinate 4,964, forward strand.
CCAGTTTTTGCACCATCTGTGTGAAATAGTACGGTTTTAGCTAACGGATTGAGAAATGAGGATATTCGCGGCGTTTTTCCTCCTTATCGCCTTTCCCCTCGGCGCGGCGACGATTGACCGGATTGCGGCGATCGTCGACCGGCAGGTCCTGACCGTCAGCGAGATCTCGCAAATGGTCGAAATCCACTTCTTTCCACGGACGACCAGTTGGAGCGAGGACGAATATCGCAAGAACATTCTCGACTCGCTCATCGCGCAGGCTCTGCGGTTCAGGGATGTGGAGCGCTTCGGGGCCGAAGATGTGTCGAAGGACTCGATCGAGGCGCGGCTGCTGCAGATTCAGCAGCGTTTTGCGTCGCCGGCTGAATTTACCGCCGCGCTCCAACGCGCCGAGCTGACGCTCGACGAAGTCCGCGCGCTCATCAAGCGGCAGGCGCAGGTCGAAACCTACATTCAGGAGCGTTTCGCGCCGATGATCTTTGTCTCGACCGACGAGATCGAGAACTACTACAAGACCACCTGGAGCCAGCAGCGGACCGCGCGCGGCCTCCCGATTCCGCCGCTGGCCGAGGTGCAGGACGACATCCGGACGCTGCTCAAGTCGGCGCGTCTGCAACAGGAAGTCGAGCGCTGGACGACGCAGCTGCGCGCGCGG
>DATBSF010000069.1:0-6887 GCA_036559905.1 Thermoanaerobaculia bacterium
GATCTCAGTCGTCACGGCCACCTTGACGAGTGTGAGCACGATTGCAAGCACAACGTGGATCGCGATCGCGCGTTTTGTGATGCCGAGGCGGCGTGTGATCCAGATGACGAGCGGGGACAGCAGCGCCCAGCCGTACCAGCCGGCGGTCGCGAGCACGAGTGCCTGGCCTGCGGTGATTCGGCGGCCGGCGTACATCGCATCGAGCCGCAGTTGCCATCCGAACAGAAGCGCGAGGAGCGTCCAGATCAGCGCGACGATCAGAATCGTCCGCAGCCTCACGCGCCGATCACTCCCGCCAGGATCGCGTACGACTTCAATTCATATCCGAGAAAATCACGGCGGACGTCGCCGGCGAGCGCGCGCATCTTCGAGAGAACCGAAGACGACGGTTTGCGCGCGACGAAATCGGCGACCGGCAATCGCATCAGCTCATCGATCGGTTTCGGCACCGACGGCAGAATTCCGGCGAGCTTGAGGATCCACACTTCGGCGTAAGCGACCACCGCCACCGGATCCGCCCCCGCCAGCAACGCCTCGGTCGTCCGATCGAGAAGGCGATAGATCAGCTCCGCGGGATCCTCCGATTGCGCAAACGTGTCGACTGTCTCCGCGATGTACGACGCCGCGATGCTGCTGACGAGATTCTGCTGCGCCGGAAACAGCGATCGAATCAGATCGACCGATTCGATGCGCACGACTTCCTCCGACTCGCGCTCGACGAATCCGATTTTCACTTTCGCGAGTGGCTCCAGCGCCGCGCCGAATCGGCTCTTCAGGCTTCTCGCGCCGTAGGCCCATCCTTTTTTCTTGCCGTGATCGGGCGTGAGAAACACCACCAGCTTGTCGCGCTCGCGCGCCGGAAATGTCTGCAGGATGATCGCTTCGGTGCGCTCGGGACGCATCTGACGACAGCGTACACTGCGCCAATGCAGCTCGTCGTGACCATTCACGAGCCGACGCAGGAGGGTGCGATCCAGGCGATCCGCGCCCTGCGCGACGATCACGACATGGTCGAGGTGCGCCTCGATGCGTTCGGCGGACACGACGTCGAGCCTTTCCGCGGAGTGACGTCGAAGCCGATGATCTTCACGAATCGCGGCGGCGAGCCGGCCGACTCCGACTTCGGTCTGATCGACGTCGAGTACGGCCGCAAAGTGAAATATCCCGATCGGACCGTATTGTCGTTCCACGATTTCGAGGGCATGCCGGATCTTGTCGCGCTTCTGCGGTCGATGCTTGGCGAGCGGTGTCGTCACACGAAGATCGCGGTCACACCGCACACGCTCGAACAAAACGAGGATGTGCTCGCGGCGATCCAGCCGGGAGTCACGATGATCGGCATGGGCGACCAGGGTCTCTACTCGCGCATCCTCGCACCGTTTTTCGGATCGGAGTTTTTCTTCGCGGGCATTGCCGCGCCGGGTCAGATCCCGCTCGATCGCGCGCTTCTCATCTACGGCGATCGCAAGCTGCCGATGCCCGAAAAGATCTTCGCGATCGCGGGCTATCCCGCGCGGCAGAGCCTTTCGCCGACGATTCACAATCCGCTCTTTCGTAAGGCGGGAGTGCCGGGCGCGTACACGATCGCGTCATTCGAGAAGTTCTCTGAAATCGCAGAGTTCTTTTCAAGCGGTCGCCTCGCAGGACTCAGCATCACGGCACCGTTCAAGACCGAGGCGCTCGCGTTTGCGCGGCGCATCGGCGCGGATGTCAGGCCGAACGCCGCCGCGGCCGATGCGATCAACACGCTGGTGAAGACCAGCAGCGGAGTCATCGCCGACAACACCGACGTCGACGGCTTCGAGATCCTCCTGCGCGGCGTCCACGCGCGGCGGGCGGCGGTGGTGGGGGCGGGAGCGACCGCGCGGGCGGCGATCGTGGCATTGCAGCGATCGGGGAAGGACATCCGCGTCTATAACCGATCGCCGAAACTCGGGGCGGAGCCGATCGAGAATCTCTCGGCTTTTCGCGGCGATCTGGTGGTCGACACGCTCCCGTCCGGCGTCCATGTTCCGATACCGGCGGGCATGGCGGTCATCGCGGCAGCGTATGATCGTGGTGGATTTCAACTTCTCCAGGCGCAGGCAATTCGTCAAAATGCCCTGTTCCTCGAGGCCTTTCGATGAATCTCGACGCGCTGCGACACGACTACGACATCGTCCCCATCGTGCGGGAGCTGAGCGCCGACGCGCTCACGCCGGTCGCCGCATTTGCGGCGCTGTCGGGAGACACGGCCGATGCGTTCCTCTTCGAGAGCGTCGAACGCGGCGAGAACCTCGGACGCTACTCGTTCGTCGGATTCGATCCGCGCCGCACGCTGCGCTTCGATCGCAACACGCCCGATCCTGCCGGTCTGCTCAAAGAGGAGCTGCGTCCGCTGCGTGTCTACAACGAGGACCAGCTGCCGCCGTTTTTCGGCGGAGCGGTGGGCTTTTTCGGCCACGGCGTCGCCGGCTGGAGCGAGCGCATCCCCGACACGCATGCTGACGACCTGGGCATCCCCGACGCGCGGCTGCTTTTCTTCGATAATGTTGCAGTATTTGATCACGTTAAACAGCGATTGTATTTAGTCGCAAATATCTTTACATCTGATGCCGGCGCTTCTCTCGCAGAAGCGAATTCGCGCCTCGATCGCGCGATCGAGAAACTGCGCGGCGCCAATGTCGATCTGATGCAGATCCCCGATGACGTCGCGCAGGTCGAGCTGCGATCGAATTTCGAGCGCAGCGAATTCGAGGAAATGGTCCGCGCCGCGAAAGAGGAAATCGTCGCCGGCGAGATCTATCAGATCGTTCTGTCGCAGCGATGGGAGACTCCGTACCCGACAGCCGAGGCGTTGACGCTGTATCGCGCGCTCCGGTCGGTCAATCCATCGCCATACATGTTCTTGCTGCGCACCGCGGAGTGCACGCTCGTCGGCGCTTCGCCCGAGATGCTCGTCCGCGTCGAGGATGGGATCGCGGAGACTCGGCCGATTGCCGGCACGCGGTGGCGAGGTGCCACGCGCGAGGAAGACCTCGCGCTGGAAACGGCGCTTCTCGCCGATCCGAAGGAGCGCGCCGAGCACCTGATGCTCGTCGATCTCGGCCGCAACGACCTCGGACGCGTTTGCCGCAGCGGTTCGGTCGCGGTCAGCAAATTCTGCTACGTCGAGCGCTACAGCCACGTCATGCACCTCGTCACCGACGTGCACGGACACCTGCGCGACGATCGCACTCCGGTCGACGCTTTTCTATCGGCGTTTCCCGCCGGAACGCTGACCGGTGCGCCGAAGATCCGTGCGATGGAGCTGATCGACCGATTCGAAAAGAGCCGCCGCGGACCTTACGGTGGCGCGGTTGCCTATTTCGGCTTCTCGGGAAATCTAGACTCCTGCATCACGATCCGCACCGCGGTTCTGGCGCACGATCGCGCGTATGTGCAGGCAGGCGGCGGAATCGTTTACGACTCCGATCCCGCTTACGAGTACACCGAATGCGTGAACAAAGCCGCCGCGCTGCGCAAGGCGATCAGCCTCGCGAAGGCGATGCTTGAGACGCCTCGCAGCGCACCTTCTGCACGCCGAACATATGGAGCAACTCCGCGACCTTGACCTCGGCATTCTGCGAGGCCAGCGTCAGGATCCCCTTGTTGACGGCCTCGTTGCGGATGCCGGTCTCGGCGTACTGACGCGCGCGGCCCTCCATGTTCTGGTCGGCGCGGCGAAAGAGCCCCGTCTTGCGGTTGATGACGTGCGACTCGCGGTTGTCGAGGCGCGTCACCAGGACCTGTGAGGCGGGAAGGCGGACGACGATCGTGCCGTCGAGATCGCGGCGGATGTCCTCCTGCTTGAGCTGCGAGAGGTCGATTCCGGCGATCACGTCTCCGGCAGCCAGAAACGTCAGTGTGTCGCCGCCGAGGGCGTTGGGGACGAGGTCATAGGTTTGGCTGATGGTGCTGACGTGAACCACCCGCATCGTGGCTGTTTCGAGGCGGTTGATGGAGCGGACGCGGGTGACCAGCGCGGTCAGATCGATCTGCTCCTCGTGAGGGGTAAAGACCTCCTGGGCGGCCTTTTTGGTCTGCCTCAGAAAGAGCCAACCCCCTACGAATGTGAGCCCGATCACAAGAAGGGTCGCGGCGACCCCTACGGCGATCCCTTTGCGTGACATTTCACCCAGCAACGTTGTGACGCCACGGTGAAATTCTGCTACTCTCTTCGGACCCCGGTAGGATTCAAGGAAGCTTTCCAGAGGGCCAACCCCCGCCCCGCTCGGCTACGCCACGCCCACGTCCCGTCGCAATCTCCACTGCTTGTTGATGTGGTCCACGAAGGCCGAACGGCCGCTCTCCAGCCACTCGGTGAGGATATCGACCGAGATATCGTCGAGCGACTCCACGATCGAGAGGCTGGCGGCCGATGCGATGCGCTCGAGTGGCTTCTCGAGCTGCGCTACTGCGCGCGCCGAACGCGCAATCCGCGTCGCGATCTCGACTTCGCGCTTCATCCCGATCATGCGCGTCGCCGCGAGCGTCAGGAGAATTGCGGCGTTCCAGTTCGATCGCTCCTGCCATCGCGGCGGCTGGATGAAATCTGCCACGCCGATTTCCGCGGCGAGCGCCGCGATGTGACGCTCAGTGGAGATGTGGATCGGCTCCAGGTCGGCGTGAAAGAGCATTTCGTAGCTCTCGCGATCGTCGGTTGCTGAGAGAGTTTCCGCGATCGCCTTCCGCGCCGTCGGATCGAGATCCAGCGCCAGCGCGGCGAGAAACATCGCGCCGTGGTCGCGGGCGAGATCGGCGACGTCGCGCAAGGTGCCGAGGTTTGTCGTCGCGGGAAAAATGACGGGGATTGCGACGCCCCATCGCAGGCGACGTTCGCGCGCGCTCGCGAAGAGCTCCTCCATGCGCGGAAAATCGATGGGCCACGTGGCGATCGTCACTACGGCGCGATCGCACGTTGACATCGGCGCCGCTCCGTGGGTGGAGATCAGATGAATCGCTGTCGCATCGGTGTCGCAACAAAAGCGCAATGCCTCTTCGCCCCTTCGAAAAATGACCTCCGCGAATTCGGTCGCTTCGATCATCGCCGGCTCGACGATGCGGGAGCTCCGTTCCAATGCGTCGCGGACGTCGTCGCAGACGGTGACTTCCATCCGATCGGAATAGCTCGCGCGCAACTCCAGGTAATCGATCGCGATCGGCGCTGCGCGGCGGAGTCCATACGGAGCAATCGTCGTGGCGGCCCAGAATGGCGGCGCGGGAATCGCACTTCGCTGGATGCGGAGCTGCTGCGTTTTGCGATAGATGATCAAGGGCGTGTCGCGAGGTAGGGCGCGACGAGGGTGCGGACGTACTTCGCAATCATGTCGAATTCGAGGTTCACACGCTCGCCGATGCGCGCCGTGCCGAGCGTCGTGCGTCGCATCGTCTCGGGGATCAGCGCGGCGGCGAAGCTGGAATCGTCGGGATCGACGACGGTAAGCGAGACGCCATCGACCGCGATCGAGCCCTTGCTGACGACGAGATCGGAAAAATCTCCGGGGAAGCTCCAGCGATAGACGGCGAATTCCCCTTCCGATTTTTTCGAGATCAGCGTGCCGGTCGTGTCGACGTGACCCTGAACGAAATGTCCGCCGAAACGATCGCCGACGCCGAGGGCGCGTTCGATGTTCACGCGCGCGCCGGTGCCGAGGGAGCCGAGCGTCGTGCGCGCGAGGGTCTCGTTCGAGATCTCAGTCAGCAGCGAACTGCCGTTCGGGATCACAGTCAGGCAGACGCCATTGACCGCCACGCTTTCGCCGCGCGCGAAGGGCTCATCATCGGTGCCTCGAATGCGCAGCCGCGCGCCTGCATCGAGTCGTTCGAGCGACTCGATCACGCCGTTGGTGTGGATGATGCCGGTGAACATTACGGATATGCGGTGATCATCAGGTCGCCGCCCACGAGTTCCACGCGATCAAAGCGAAAGCGGTACGCGTCTGTCAACCGCTGCACGGCCTCGCCGCTGAAAATCGCGGGAGCTTCGCCTCCGCCGATCAGAGCCGGCGCGACGAATACGATCATCTTCTGCCACTGGCGGCGGCGGACGAATTCCGACAGCACGACCGCGCCCCCTTCGACGATCAGCGACTGGATTCCGCGCCGGTAGAGGTCGCCGAGGAGCCGATCGAGGTCGATGTCGTCGGTGATATGGAGCGTTGCGCCGCCGTCCGCTAGAACGCGGGCGGTGGGCGGGACGCGCTGGTCGCGATCGAGGACCACGCGCGTCCAGGGAGTGATCGAGGTGTTCCAGCCGAGGCGGCGGGTGAGCTGCGGGTTATCCTCGAAAACGGTGCCGCCGCCGATCAGGATCGCGTCATACTCCTCGCGAAGCTCGAGGCTTTTCTGCCGCGCGGCTTCCGACGTGATCCAGCGGCTTTCACGCGCCACCGTCGCGAGTTTTCCGTCGAGTGTGATGGCGGCTTTCAGGCAGACGAACGGTTTCTTCGCCGTGATCGCGTAAAAAAACTTTTCGTTGAGCCGGCGCGCTTCGAATTCGAGGACGCCGGTCTCCGCCTGGAGTTCTTCGATTCCACGGCCGTTGACGACGTCGTGCGGATCGGAAGTCGCGATCACGACGCGTTTGATACCGGCGTCGCGAATGGCGCGCGAACATGGGGGAGTGCGTCCCTGATGCACGCACGGCTCGAGGTTGACGTACATCGTCGCGCCGCGCGGATCGTCGCAGCTCTGCAGCGCATTCACCTCGGCATGCGACTCGCCGGCGCGCTGGTGCCAGCCCTCGCCGATGATTTTTCCATCGCGCACGAGGACACATCCAACCATCGGATTGGGGCTGACCGAGTAACGCCCGCGCTCCGCTAGCTCGAGCGCACGCCGCATGAACCGCTCATGATCCACGGAGA
>DATBSF010000070.1:0-1941 GCA_036559905.1 Thermoanaerobaculia bacterium
GCGCTGTTGATGTGCATCGTTCCACCGGTTGTCGCCGAGAAGCTGCTGGTCAGCGCAATCGTGCTCCTTTTCCTCTGGAGCATCTGGGTGTTTGCCGGCGCAAAGGAGTACGCATTCCTCGCCTTCCCCCTCGCCTATCACCAGTTTCTGCAATCCGGCTTCTACAACTTCTCGCTGGGCATCGCGCTCTACTTCCTGATCCTCGCCGTGTGGTGGCGCCGGCGCGATCGCCCGGACGCGAAGACGATCGCCCTCGTCGCCGTCCTGCTTCTCCTCTGCTACTTCTCGCATCCGCTGCCCACGCTGCTGGCGATGGGATCGATCGGTGTGCTCTGGCTCTTCACCCTCCCCGACCGCCCACCCGCCCGTCACGCGCGCCATCTGCTGGCGTTGATTCCGGTGTTGCCGTTGCTTGCATGGTTCGCGGTGGTCCAGGGGACGGAAGCCACGCCCAGTCAGACGCCCCTCGGCGATCGCATCCTTCAACTGGCGCGCGTCGACGCGATTCTCACCTTCGACGATTGGCAAATCAGAGTGGGATTCGCACTGTTCGCGATTCTCACCGCGTTCATTGGAATCACCGTCGCTCGCTGGAGGGGACTGCGCGAGACCGATGCCTTCTTCGTGCTCACACTCGCGGTGCTGATCATCTACTTTCGGGCTCCGCTGGCGATCGCAGGAGGGATGGGCGTGGCGCAGCGCACAGCGATCTTCGTCTATCTCTTGCCGCTGCCGTGGCTGCGGTCGGAATTCTCGAAGCCGGTTCGCTCAGGAATCGTCGCGCTGCTCGCCGTGCTTGCGATCGGAAACCTGATTTTTCTCACCGGCCGCTATCGCGCAGTGGATCCGCTGCTGACAAAGTTCATTCGGACGCTCGATCCGATCGCTCCCGACACGACGGTGCTGCCGCTGCTTTTCGACCGCCGGCCTCCGAATACTTTCATCGCCGCGTATTCGCACCTGATCGACTACGCGGCGATCGACAAGCGTCTGGTCGATCTCGGAAATTACGAACCCACCACCGGCTACTTTCCCATCAAGTTTCGGCCGGACGTCCCACCGCTCCGCATCTATCCGATCGAGGCCGTGCCGCAGGAGCTCAAGATCGAGGCGTTCGTCACGCGGGCGCAGCACATCTTCACGTGGCATCTGCCGCTGAACAGTCCGATTCAGAAGCGCATCGAGAAATACTACCGGCTGGTTTCGGAGATCGACGGAGGGCGCGTCTACCGCAACTTGATTCTCGAGCCGCCGTCGATCGCACGCTTGCCGAAAATTCTCCTGCCGGTCGCCGGAACCGTCGGAGGGTCGAACGTCTGGCGCGTCGAGCAGAGCGTGCGCAATGGCGGGAAATCGACGGTTCACCTCGTCGTCAGCACTTGCACCGCACGATGCGAATTCGATCTTTCGCCGAGGCAACAGATGCCACTGGCATCGGCGGACAAGGAGATGCCGTTCATCATTGCCTACGTCCCGCCCGGATCGGAAAAGGATCTGGTCTTTTCCACGATCGTCTATCGCGGCGACAGCCCGCTGGTAGAGATTCCGGCCGTGCACGAGAGCGCATTCCAGCGCCGCAAGATCCGCATTCCGAACGTGCCGTTCGGCGGAGCGAGACTGAATATCCGCGCGTGGTTCGCCGGATCGGCAACGGACCTCTTCTTCTACCGCATCCGCTCGCGCGAAGGGCGCGTCCTGGGCGAGAAGGTCGGCGCAGTCGGTGCGACGGCTTTCTACAACAGGGATGACTTGAGCAAAGCGTTTCCACAGATTCCGCCGACCGAGTTCGTCGACGTGGAAGTCGATACGGCATCCGACGACATGCGCGTCTGGGCCTTCGTCACCGCAACCGATTTCAACGGCGCGCGCGTGAAGCTTCATTTGCCGCAAGGCGGGATGTAGTACAGCCGGATCGAAGTCCCCACCCGCCGCATGTTGTAG
>DATBSF010000071.1:0-25908 GCA_036559905.1 Thermoanaerobaculia bacterium
TCATCGGAATTTGAGGTGGACGCCGAGGTAGTTGCCGCTGTAGCCGAAGGGGAGGGGCGGGAGTGGCGAGGCTTCCATTACCGCGCGCAAGGCGGCGCGATCGTAGAGTCCGTTGCCGCTCGCATCCTCGACCTTCACATCGCGGATCGTGCCATCGCGATCGATCGCGAAGTAGACCGTCGCCGCTGTGGTGTCCGCGACCTGCGGTCGAAACCAGTGCGTCCCAATCAGAGTCTTCATCCTTTCAATGTAGATGCTGTACGGAAAGTCGCCGCCTTCGAGCTGCGTGACCCCGGAACCGCCGACCGGAACATCGACCGCCGGCGCGGGCACCGGCGCCGCGACCGGTTGCGGAATTGGCTCGGCGGCTTTCTTCGGCGACTTGCCGAAGGGTGACGGCGGGGCGGTGTTTTTCAGTGGCTTCGGCTTCTCGATCGGTTTGGGGTGCGGCTGCACAACAGGTTCCGTCACCGGAGCGGGCTGCACGGCGGGTGTGATCTCCGGCGTCGCTGCCGGCTGCGCGAAGCGAATGGTCATCGTCGACGTCGATTCCGTCGAGCTGTGATGCCATGCCGACCAACCCGCGATCGCTGTCAGCGTCGCGTGCAGCAGAATCGAGAAAAAAACTGCGACGCCGACTCCACTCTCGAGCTTCGCGCGCTGCGCGAGAATCTCACCGACGCGGTCGTCCATCTCGCTCCTGCGGTTGCGTCACCATTCCGAGCTGCTCGACACCTGCACGGTTCATGACATCGAGGACCGCCACCACTCGCCCGTACGGAACGCTTTTGTCGGCTTCGAGCAGTGCGCGCTTGATTCTGCGGGACCGCAGCATCGGGCCGAGCGTCGTGTCGAGGTTCGTCGATCCGGCCGGCGAGCCGTCGAGATAAACCGCACCGGTCGCGGTCACCTGGATCTTCGCCGGATTGTTCGACGCCAGTTCGAAGCTTTTTCCCTCCGCCGTTGGCAATGCGACCGTGAGTCCTTGCGTGAGCAACGGTGCGGTCACCATGAAGATGATGAGCAGGACGAGCATGACGTCGACCAGCGGCGTGACGTTGATCTCCGCCATGTCGCTGTAGTCGTCATCCTGATGGAACCGAAAGGCCATGCCGTTTAGACGCCCCTACATGAAGTTGCGTTCCGTCAGATTCAAAAACTCCAGCGTGAAGTCTTCCATCTCGCCGCGCGCCTGACGCATTTTCTGCACGAAATGGTTGTAGGCGAGCAGAGCGGGGATCGCCGCGAAGAGTCCGGCGGCAGTGTTGATCAGCGCCTCGCTGATTCCGGGGGCGACGGCGGTGATCGAGGTTGTTCCCATCGTCCCGATGTTCGAAAACGAATTCATGATGCCCCACACCGTGCCGAAGAGGCCGATGAACGGCGTGGCGGCGGCGGTCGTCGCCAGGAAGGGAAGGTAACGGCTGAGGCGCGCCGATTCGATTCGCGCGGCGCGGAGCAGCGAACGCTCGACGCTATCGAGCGACCGGATCGTCTGCCCACCTTTGGCGTGAGCGATCTGCGCCTCGATCTCGGCGTATCCCGCCTTGAAGAGTCCCACCAGCGATGAGTACGCGTTCGCGGTGGTCGCCGCCTGAACGTCCATCAGGCGCTTTGCGCGCCGGAATGCGGCCGTGAACCGCTGCGACGCGGCGGCCGAACGGCGGAACCTGCGGGCGATGATGAACATCACCGCCCATGACGTCAGCGAAAAGAAGAGAAGGACAGCCAGAACGGACTTCCCAACCCACCCCGTTTGTAAAAACGCCGTCCACAACTGCACGAAACCGAATGTAGCATGAGAGCGCGATCAGGCGTTGCGACGGACCGGCATCGGAAGGTCGATTCGATACGCAGAAGACTGCTTCCAGATGAGTCCGTGCGTCTCCAGATAGAACTCGATGTCGTGCGCTCCGACGGCGTACAACACGCGATCGCCGCCGCGGCCAATGGAGCTCAGAAAGCCGTTGCCGTCGTCCATCACGAATAAAACATCGCCGACGAACTCGGACGGCAACGTTGCAAGCGCCTGCAGAAACTGCACCGCGGTTCCCTGGCGATCGATGATCACGCGCTCGACATCCTGATGGTGCTCGTTGATGCCGCGTTCGATGGCGAGGCGAAGAAATGAAATCGCGTCGATGAAGATGAGCCGGTTCATCGGATGCGACTCATCCCAGTTGAGCTGGTCCTGACCGGGATCGCGAGCGATGAGCGTGATGCGTCGGTTGTCGGTATTCATGGGCTTTTCCTTTCGGACTTTGGCGCTGCTATGTCCAATCTCAGTACCAACAGCTAAAGTGATCACTTTCTATAACTTAAGCCTCCCGCGGCGTTTCCCTTACGTTCCGGGTTTGGACAAGCGTATAGTTTTTGGACAGTGTCCGAGATACGCCAGAGGGTCCTGATCGTGGACGATGACCCGAGCATCGTTGCGGGTCTATCTGCGCTACTCGAGGACAAGTGGGATGTACAGAGTGCCTCGACGGGCCGCAACGGCATTGTCGCTTTTGGTGAGTTTTCCCCCGACGTCGTTCTGCTCGACGTTCAGCTTCCCGACATGTCGGGCATCGATCTGTTGCAGCACTTCAAAATGTACTCGGAAGCCGTCGCGGTCATCATGATGTCGGGCGCCGGCACCTTCGATAAGGTCGTCGAAACGGTGAAGCTGGGCGCGGAGACCTTTCTTCAGAAGCCGTTCGACTACGACACTCTCGCGCTGACGCTCGAGAACGTGAAGCGAATCATCGCTACGCGGCGTGAGCTCTTTGCGCTCAAACGCGGTGACAGCGCGGATCTCGAGCGGCTGCCAGGCATTTCTCCGGCGATTCAGCAACTCAATCAACTGCTCGCGCAGATCGCAAGCGCACCATCGCCGGTGCTGATCGAAGGCGAGTCCGGAACCGGCAAAGGTGTCCTGGCGAAACTGATTCACAACCGGTCGCCTCGCGCGCGAGCGCCGTTCGTCGATCTCAATTGCGCCGGTCTGTCGAAAGAGCTTCTCGAGTCGGAGCTGTTCGGTCACGAGCGTGGCGCGTTCACCAACGCCATGAACACGAAACAGGGACTCTTCGAGATCGCAGGCGACGGAACACTGTTTCTCGACGAGATCGGCGAGATGGAGATCACGGTGCAGGCGCGTCTGCTGAAGGCGATCGAAGACAAGCGATTCCGTCGCGTCGGCGGCATTCGCGATCTCAGCGCCAATTTCCGTCTCATCGCCGCCACCAATCGCGACCTCGGCGATGAGGTCAAACAGAATCGATTTCGAGCGGACCTCTATTACCGTCTGAATGTCGTTCGCATCCGGATGCCACCGCTGCGTGATCGCCTCGAAGATCTGCCAATCCTGGTCGACGTGATGCTGCGTCCGCTGGCCAAAGACATCGGCCGGCCCGTGCCGACAATCAGTCCGCGCGCTCTGAAGAAGCTGGAGACCTACCATTGGCCGGGAAACGTCCGCGAGCTGCGCAACGTCCTCGAGCGCGCCCTGCTGACGCTGACTGGCAAGGAGATTCACAGCGAAGATCTTTTTCTCGAGGCCGGGCAGTCGCGCGACGCGATCCGAGGCGCCAGCGGGGCGATGCCCGTGAACGAGTGGGAGATCCGCCCCCTGGATGACGTCATCGCCGACTACGTCACTTCGGCGGTGAAGGCGGCCGACGGAAACATTCGAAAAGCGGCCCGGCAACTCGAGATCAGCCCTTCCACCTTGTACGCCCGACTCAAAGAAAAATCCGTTCAGAAATCGGGCGGGTGACCGACTTCTTCGTTGGCCCCCGGCAGCAACCTACAAGCATAACCACAAACGTTTCAGCTAATTAGCCCTGTCCGCGTTGCGGCCACCGAATTGCTCAACTCGCGGCCCGAATGCGTAAGTTCAACTTAGAAACGCCACTCCGGCTGCTCGCGGTCAGTCGCGTGGCTCGGCGACATTCTCCTGATCTCGGCAATCGGTTTGGCGATGGTCACGGAGCGACGGAGGATCGCGGCATTCCGGACGTCGGAATCGAAACTGCGTGCGCTGATCGCCTCGATGGACGACGTGATTCTGATCCTCGATCGCGATGGAATGTACAAAGAGATCGTGCCGACGAATCCGTCGCTGCTGTATCGGCCGGCGCAGGAAACGATCGGCCGTCATATCGCAGACTTTTTTCCGCCTGACGAGACGTCATTTTTTCTGTTTGCTCCAGACGCCGTCGTGCTCGATATCGGACTGACGGACGTCGACGGCATCACTGTCTATGGCGACATCCATGGCCGCTGGCCGCGGTTGGTGGCCCCGGCGTGACTCGAACACGCGACCTTCGGTTTAGGAAACCGCTGCTCTATCCACCTGAGCTACGGGGCCGTCGCCAACATCCTACCTTCGCGAGCGTCCAGAATTCGGGCACCCTCATAGTTTTTCGAACACTGAACAATGCAAGAGTCAGTCTAAGTCCTTGATTTCAAAGTAACTCGCACTTGGTGCCGCAATTGCGAAGTGAACCGAATAATGAGCATACCGGCTGTGACACTGCTGAGCAGCAACCCGACGTGGCAGGGCATTAGTTGGACAACTGGCGACCGCCGCGTTCAGCGCTGCAGCATGAAAGAGATTCTTCACGCTTCGACCAGCGATTCCTTTGCTGCGATGCCGCTCGAGCGCATCGTGATCGAAGGAAAGGCTGCCAGCGCCGAGATCCTCGTCCTTCTCTCGACGCTCCATCCTTCATTCACGGGCGACGTTCTCTACATTTACGCGCCCGGCCGCGCTTTTCTCAGCGCCCGCGCCGACGGTTTCCGACGCGTGATGTTCTCGTTGTCGAAAGCCGATATCGATTTCTACGTCGACACCAATCAGCTGCGACGCGGCTCAGAGAGCAGCTTCCGTCTTGCCACTGAAGCGCCCGGCGACACGACAGCTACGCGGATGCGCGTGCTCCTGGCCGACCAGTGCCCGAAGACGGTGAAGCGCATGACGTCAGTTCTGTCCGGGTTAGGCTGCGAAACAATGGTCGCTGACTCGGCCATCGATGCCATTCAACTCGTTCAGAACCGGCGTCCCGACATCGTGATGCTCGACGGAGAGTCGGAGCAGATGAACGGCGTCGCCGTCGCTCGTTTCGTCAAGAACGCGCATGCCGAGTATCGGCCTCGCACGATCGTTCTTTCCGCGCGAAACCGGAAGCCGGATTCGGAAGTCGACGGTTACCTGATGCGCCCACTCGCTTTCGATCAGATCGCGACGGCAGTGTTCGGCGCCTAACGCCTCTTCCAGAACACGACGCCGCCCTGCTCGAACGCCGGCGCGAAATGTGTCTGCAGATACTGCGCGACCAGCGGAGCGCGGGTCGCGTTCGAAACGCAGCTTCCGATCCGGGCAAATTCAGGTTGCACAAGTCACGCACCACACTTCCATTATGGAGTGCCACCGCTTTCTGGCGCCGAATTCGCACTGTTATTTAGAGTGAATTCGCAGGGGAGGGTGGTCCTTGAAATCGAATCTTTCATTGCTCGCGCGAGCTCTGCTTGCCGCGAGTTTGATCTCAGCAGTACCTCAGGCCCGGGCGGATAACTGCCATTGGTGGCAATTCGGCAGGTGCGACAAGCGCGTTGAAGGTTTGCCGCCCGAAGCGCCGCGTGAAGGCGTGGTCATCACCGTCGACGTCTCGAAGAATCACGCTTATCTGTTCCGCGACGGCGAGCTCATCGATGACGGAGCGGCCGCCACAGGAAAAGAAACCGTGCTCGAGCATGGAGACGACATGTGGCTCTTTCACACGCCGCGCGGACATCTGAAAGTCCTCCGCAAGATCGAGGATCCGGTCTGGACGAAACCCGACTGGGCGTTCATCGAAGCAGGCGAGCAGGTGCCTCCGCGCGATTCGCCAAAACGTCAGGTGAAAAACTTCCTCGGCAAATACGCTCTCGCGCTCGGCGATGGAATCCTGATCCACGGCACGACCGACAAAAAGTCGTTAGGCAAGCCGGCGTCGCACGGATGCATTCGCGTCCCGGCGGATCTGCTCGCGAACTTCTGGAAGAACACGAAGGTCGGAACGGATGTCTACATCTTCGATAGCCGTCCGGCGCAAGCAGTGGAAGCCGGTGGGCCGCCGGAGCGTCACAGCGATCTCGATTATCGAGCGAAGCGTCAGAGGTGAGCGAAGGCGCCCTTGAGATACTGATCCGGACTCGCGAGGAAGGTGCGTTTCGTCGCTTCCGATGAGAAGTAGTAGAGGTGGCCTTTGTAGTCGGCCACCGGCGTTCCGGCGCGGATCGAGATCTTGCTGCCGTCGACCGGATCGAGCGCAATCGCCGGCGCAAACGGCAGCGACGCTCGAAGTGCCTCATCCTGCGCCGTCGGTGGCGGCGGGGCATCCTCCGAAAGCACGCCGCCTTTCGGTTTCGGCGCGGGACCTTCGTCGGTCAGCACCGGCGGCGGATCGATGACCGCAGGCCGCGGATCGGTCGAATCCACGGTCTGAATTTCGGAGGCAGCGCTCGCCTTTTGAACGCGGGGTGCCGAACGCGGACACGCGCAGAGAAGCGCGCATGCGACCAGAATGGAAAACTGCTTCATGACAATTACCGGTCTCTGCAGACGCCGTTCCATTCAGATTTTGGAGTGCGGTGCCTCGGCACCGCTTTCATGACCGCGGCTTGCCGCGGCCGCCGCACTCCATATTAAATTCAGAGCTCTTTGAGCAGGCGATCGCGGCAGGCGCTGAGGCGTTTCAGAAGGATTTCCTCGTGCGAGTCCTGCTCCGCGACCACCACGAGATAGTAGTTCTCTTTGAGATGCCAGGTGATGACGCGTGCATGTTCGAAGTCGAGCACCAGGCGCTGCGGCTTGCCGGCGTGGATCTTCCTGCAGATTCGATCCACCTGCGCGATGTACATGCTCTGGTACGCGCCGATCACGCGCAGCCCGTCGGCGCCGATGTCGAAGACGCGCTCGGTCCAGAAGTCGACAGACTCGCCTTCGTGATCGATGAAGATTGCCCCGATCGCGCGGGGAGTGGATTGCAGGAATCGACGCAGGATGGCTTGAAACGACAATCGACTAGGCGGCGCCTCGCACCTGTTCCTCGATCTGGATGTCGCCGCGCTTGACGGCCTGCACGAACGCATCGACCACGCGTGGATCGAAGCGGCTGCCCGCGAAGCTCTTTACTTTCTCGACGACGTAGGAGATTTCCATCGCTTTCTGATACGGACGATTGGTCGTCATGGCGTCGAACGTGTCGGCGATCGCGACGATCCGCGCCTGCATCGGAATCTGTTCTTCCTTCAGGTTTTCGGGATAGCCGCCGCCGCTCCACTTCTCGTGGTGATACTTCATGCCCGGGATGATGTCGATGAGCTGTGCAACGCCACCCATGATCGCCGCGCCTTTCGCGGGATGCTGCTTCATCACTTCGAATTCGTCGTCGCTGAGCGCGCCCGGCTTGCGCAGGATGCGGTCGTCGATTCCGATTTTTCCGACATCGTGCAGCAGCGCGCTGATGCGGAGGTCGCGCATTTCTTTTTCCGGCAACTGCAGGTTCTTTCCGATGGCCATCGAATAGCGCGCCACGCGTTCGGAGTGACCGCGCGTGTACGGATCTTTCGCGTCGATCGCCGCCGCCAACATGCGGACGGAGTTGATGAAGAGCAGGTTGTTCTCGTGCGCAGCTTTCTTGAGTCCGTCGACGGCCAGCTCGATGGCCGCCGACATCGAGTTGAAGTTTTCCGCGAGCTCGCCGATCTCGTTGTGCGTCTTGAGCTCGACACGCTGCTGATAGTTGCCCTTCGCGATCTCACGCGTGCGGTGCGCGAGAACGCGGATCGGACGCGAGATCCCCGATGCGAACAGAATCGCGGAAATGATCGCGAGGCCGAGGGCGATGGAGATCCATTCTTTTGTGGCGGTGACCATCTTGGTGACCGACGCGAATGCCATCCGCTCCGGCTTCTCGACGACCACGCCCCATTCCGGCCGCCCGACCGGCGCAACCGTTCCGAGCATCATCACGCGCTCGCCGCTGCGCGCCTCTTCATACGACTCGGTGAGACGGACCGGCGCCTTCGCAAATTCTTGTACGATTTTTAGTGATGAGAAATCTGGACGTTGTACGTCG
Organism: Thermoanaerobaculia bacterium; assembly: GCA_036559905.1. Lineage (GTDB taxonomy): Bacteria > Acidobacteriota > Thermoanaerobaculia > Gp7-AA8 > Gp7-AA8 > Gp7-AA10. The sequence goes on from DATBSF010000071.1 coordinate 8,109, forward strand.
ACGCTCGGCTCGCTGTGAATGAGCACGCGGCCGTTGCGATCGACGAGGAACGCTGTGACATCGCCGCGCCCGACTTCGCGAATGTGCTGCGAAATCCTTCGCAGGCTGACCAGCCCTTCGACAACGCCGATCAACTCGCCGCCATCGACGACCGGCACCGCGATCACCACCGCCGGCTGATTCACCGACGACACGTACTGAAACGTGCCGGTGACCGTCTGTCCCTTCAGCGCGGCCCCGCGGGCGATGTCCATCTCCTGCAGAATCGACTTATCCAACCCCTCCGGCTTCGCCTCGGCGCCTTCGCCGGCCGCATTGAGAATGCGCAGCGCGAGCAGATCGCTGTCGGCGGAGATGAACGACGTGATCGCCTGACGCCGTGCGATGTAGCCGAACGGATCCGTGTCGGGCGGAAGCGCGCGTTTCATGACGACCACGCTTCCGGCGATCGTGTTGAGCTCCTGGGTATTGCTCGCGAGAAGCGTTTGAATGTCAGTCGCGATGCTGACCGCCGCGCGCGTTAGATATTTCTTTTCAAGGGTTTCGAGCGAGTCGCGGTTGATCCCGATCAGAAAATAGTGCGAGACTGCCAGCGGCACGATCGATACCAGTGCGAGAGCGGCCAGCAGCGTCCAAATGAGGCGCGGCCGCCGCGAGGTAGGTTCGGGAACCACTGCAGGCATCCGACGATTATAAAGGAACAGCGCACCGCGACTTTCTATGCTCGGGCTCTACATCCATCTGCCGTTCTGCCGCGCACATTGCGCTTATTGCCCGTTTGTGGTCAGCACGGACGACGCGATGCAAGACGCCTATGTCGATGCTTTGGTGCGCGAGATCAGATCGCGCGCGGACGGCGAGGAAGTCGACACGATTTTCTTCGGCGGCGGGACGCCATCGCACACCGCGCCGGCTCAGCTCGAGCGAATTGCATCGGCGCTTCGCTCGGGATTCGACATCGAGAACGACGCTGAATTCTCGATCGAGGCGAATCCGGAAGATGTGACGCCGGATGCGATCGCGTCATGGCGGTCGATCGGCGTCAATCGCCTGAGCATCGGCATCCAGTCCTTCCAGGATTCGGAGCTCGAGCCGATCGGACGCGTGCACGGCTCGCAGCGCGCGCGCGAGGCGATTCGCGACGCGATCAACAGCGGCCTCCGCACAAGCATCGATCTCATTCTCGGACTCCCGAATCAGACGGCCGATTCTTTCCGCAGCTCGCTCGACGAAGCGATCGGCAGCGGCGTCGGGCACGTCTCGATCTACATGCTCGATCTCGATGAGGACACCGCGCTGAAGCGAAGAGTCGAGCACGGCGCGGTTGCGTTGCCGACAGATGAAGTCATCGCGGCGCTATATGTCGAGATGGTCGACACGCTGCATCGCGCCGGATTCTCTCAATACGAGATCAGCAACTTCGCCCGATGCGGCGAAGAGTCGAAACACAATCTCCGCTACTGGCGCCGGCAGCACTACCACGGCTTCGGCGTCGGCGCCCATTCGTTCCTCGGCGAGCGCCGCTTCGCGAACACGCGCGACCTTCGCCGATATGTCGGCGGGCATTTCGCTCCCGAATTTTCGGAAGAGCTCACCGAAAGCGAACGGCGCCACGAAAGCGCATTCCTGCAACTGCGCCAGACAGTGGGCATAAACTGTGATGAGTTGTTGCGACTCTGCGGCGAGGAGGCTGTCGGATGGATCGAGAACGGCGTGAACGAAGGGTGGCTGCGGCGCGAGGGTGGGCGGGTGGCGTTCACACCGGCCGGTTTTCTCGTCAGCTCGGAGCTCATCTCGCAGCTTTTCTGATCGCGCTGCCGCTCTGCGCGGCCGACATCGAATTCAATCCGCAGATCACGCAGTTGGAGTTCGCGCAGTTCTCCCGCGTTCTCGGACAGGGGATCTTTGCGACTCCCGTGCAGCCGGCGCGCAGCACCGGTCTTCTGGGCTTCGATGTTGGCATCGCAGCAACGGCGCTGAAGATCGACAAGGCCGCGCCGTTCTGGGCGAACTCGGTCCCGCAGAATTCGAGCCTCGTGCGCGGCAACTACGCCGCCGTGCCGCGCATCGTCGCGTCGAAAGGGTTCAGCTTCGCGACCGTTTCCGCTTCATACGCTCAGTTCTCCAACAGCGGAGTGAAAACCTACGGCGGCGCGCTCGACGTGCCGATCCTTCGCGGCACACTCGTCATTCCCGAGATCGCGGTGCGAGGCTCTTACGCGACGATGACCGGCGTCGACGCCCTGAAATTGAAGACCTACGGACTGGAAGCCTTCATCAGCAAGGGATTCGGGCCTCTGATGCCGTACGGCGCGATCGGCCGCATGCGTACCGATTCGCGCGGCACGATCTCGCCGACCGTTTCTCTGCACGACACGAGCAACATCATGCGCTACACGGTTGGACTGCGCCTGTCGATGCTGATCCCGAAGTTCGTGATCGAGGCCACGCAGGCCGAGCAGCGAAGCTACGCCGCAAAGATCAGCGTGGGGTTTTGATCTCTGTGTCCTCTGTGTCTCTGTGGTGAAAAAAGCCGTTCACCACAGAGACACAGAGGGCACAGAGAAAGGCCGTCACTTCACCCCCAACGCCTGCTTGATCGCGGCAATCGTGAAGCTGCCGCTCGGACCGAAGCCCAGAATCTGACCGTTGATGATGTAGGTCGGCGTCGAATTCACTCCGGTATCGAACGCGCGGCTGACCTGATCGAGGATGACTTCACGTTCGCCGGGCGAGCGGTAGAGCTTCTCAACCTTCTTCCAGTCGATATCGTGGTCCTCGCAGAAGTTTTTCAGCGTCGCATCGAAAGAGTCCGCCTTGTCGATGGTCTCCTGATTCTCGAAGACGAAGTTGACGTAGCTCCAGTATTTCGCGGGCGCAACTTTCTGGATCGCGCGCGCACCGGCGGCGGCCGGAAGGGCCCATTGGTGATGCTCGAAGAGCGGGAGGTCGAGGCGTTTGTAATCGATCTTCGAGAGATTCTTCGCGATGATCGGCTCGACCTGCTTGTGCGCTTTGCCGCAGGTCGGGCACTGGAAGTCGGACAACTCGACGATCTTGATGCGCGCTTTTGGATTGCCGCGGCTGACGGCATTCTGAATGCCGAGCGATTCCGTCAGCGTCGTGCCGGGATCGACAAAAAGATTTCCGCGCGAGCCGACGATGAGAAAGCGCTGCGCCGAATCCACAAAGCCGTGATACGAGAACGGTCCAAACGGCGTGTCCTTTGTCAGCGAGACGGGACGGAGGCCATCGGGCAGCGGAAACCCTCCCAGCGTCGCCTTGATATTCGTTTTCAGAATGTCGGACGCCATCTCGGCGACCCGCTCCTCGACGCTTCGATTCTCGGCAGAGAGCGCGAAGACCGTTCCGATGATGACCTGATTCGTCGACGGCGAATAGAGAACCACCTTCTGCGCGCCGCATGTGGTGTCGCTCGACGTCTGCGTCGCGGCGTACGGGACGAAGCCCGCCGGCCCGACGTGGCTGATCGGCTCGACCGTGATCTTCGAGTCGGGGCATTTGGGCATGGCCTTCACGAGATAGTTGCGCAGCGCGTTGACATCGGCCGGCGCGGCGAGCAGAGGAACACTTGTGAGAGCGAGGACGAGAGAGAGGGCGATTTTCTTCATTCCTGGGAGTTAACCGTCCGATAGCCGTGATCAATCCATCCTTTGAGTCCACCGGCGATATGCACAACGTTTCGGAAGCCGGCGACCATCAGAAGCTTCGCGGCAACTTCGCCATCCGTCGACGTCGCCCCGTACACGAGCACGGTTTGATTCTGGTACGGCAGAAGCTCGGGAAGCTGTCGCTCGATGCTGTCGAACGGCGCGTTGAGCGAACCCGCGATGTGTCCCTCCGGTCCGCGGTAGTCATTCGATGAGCGAACATCGAGGACGACGACCTGTTCGGTGTCGAGAATCATCTCCGACGCGACGTTCGGCGACACCTCGGCAAACCCTCCGTGGGTCCGCGAAACGCCGATGGTGCGGCATCCGGAGGCCGCGACTGCGATGAGCCCGAGGGCGATCAATCTCTTCATACGAACTCCAATTCGAATTCAGCGCGCACTTCGCCGACCAGCGTGCCGGCGACGTTGCGCAGCGGCCATTCGCGATAACGCTGCAGCTCGGGCTTCGCGGCCACGTCGAAGCCGAGGATGTCGAGAGTCTTCAGAATCACCGGATTGCGACCTCGCGTCATGGACCCATCATCGATCTTGAGAACGATTCCGATCGCGACATCATCCGCGAGCTTCAGGCGATCGGTCAATGTCGAAGCGAAACTCGGCGCTACCGCGATCGCATACAGCCCCTCGGCGCCCTCCTTGGCGATGATCGCTCCGCCGTAGGCTTCAATGAGTGGCGTCGTCATGCTCCACGCACCGGCGACGCAGTAAGGGAACGCGGTCATCGCTTCTATTACGTGGCCGGCGCTGTTTTCGTATCGATCGAGCGCGCCGGGAGTATCGCCCTCGCTGGTCGCCATCAGGCGCGCGTACGCGTAGGCCGTGCGATGCAGCGAGAGAAAAAATGCGGGAACGCCGCAGCCATCGATCGCGATCGGGATCTGCTGCGCGTCGATTCCCGCGAAATCGGCGAGCGTCGTCCGCACGACGCTCTGCAGCGGATGCTGCGCATCGATGTAATCCGCGCTCGGCACGTCCATCGCTTTCGTGGCCAGAAGCATTCCGGCGTGCTTGCCGGAGCAGTTGTTGTGCAGCGGCGATGGCTGCTCACCAGATGCGCGCAACTCTGCAGCCGCTTTCTCGTCGTACGGCAGATGCGCGCCGCAGAGGAGATCCTCTTCGTCGAAATCTCCCTTGCGCAGAAGTGCCGCCGCGGTCGCGACGTGAATCGCCTCACCGCCGTGCGACGCGCACGTGATCGCGATCTCCTCGCCGGTAAGATCGTATTCCTCGTCGCCGCCGTATTCGAGTAGTGGAAGCGCCTGAAACGGCTTGGCCGCCGATCGCAGACACGTCACGAAGGCCGGATCGCCCGCGAACGCAAGGAGGCGACCGAGCGAATCGACGACAGCGATCGAGCCGCTGTGGAACGATTCGAGATGGTTACCACGATAGACGTTGGCCAGACGCATAAATCAAGGCAGAGGGCAGAAGGCAGAAGGGCGGCGGGACTTCTGCCTTCTGCCTTCTGCCTTCTGCCTTTATGCCTTGGTTAGTTTAAGCCCGAGCTTGCGAGCTGCCGCTTTCTGCGGCGATCGCTTCCTCTTCGGTGTTGTAGATCTTGAACACCGTGTCGAGCTTCGCGAGCTTGAGCAGCTTCATGATCCTCTCGGAAGGATTGACGAGGATCAGCTTTCGATTCTGCGTCGTAAATTTGCCGAGGTAGCCGACCAGCTCACCGATGCCGGTGGAATCGATGTAGTCGATTTTCGTGAAATCGATGATGACGTTCGTGCTCTCGTTCTTCAGCACGTTCTCGAGCGCCGATGAAAAGAACTCCGCGCTCTCGCCGAGCTTGATCAGCCCTTCCACGTACAGGATGGTGAAATTCTCGGTGTGCTTCTTTTCGACAATCATGTTCGTCGCGGATCTTAGCAAATCAGAGGCCATGGATTGTGCGAACCGCGACTACGCCGTTCATCCCGCCAAAGCCGAATGAATTCGACAGAAACAGCGGAACGCGTGCGCTGCGGGAAGCATTCGGGACGTAGTCGAGATCGCAAACCGGATCGGGCTTGTCGAGATTGATTGTCGGCGGCAGGAATCCGTCGTTGAGCGCGACGAGCGAGCATACGATCTCGATGGCGCCGCTCGCGCCCATGGCATGTCCGTGCATTGACTTCGTCGAGCTCGCGGGAACCCGGTTTCCAAGAACGGACTTGATGGCGGACGTTTCCGTGGCGTCATTCGCGCGGGTCGCTGTGCCGTGGGCGTTGATGTAGCCGATCTGCGCGGCGTCGATGTCGTGAATCGCCATGCGCATTGCCCGCGCCGCGCCATCGGCGGACGGATCGGTGAGATGGCCGGCGTCGCTGGTGATTCCGAATCCGACGATCTCGCCGAGGATCTTCGCGTTTCTGCCTTCGGCGCTCTCCATTGTTTCCAGGACCAGAATCGCGGAGCCTTCGGCGAGCACGAGTCCTTTCCGATCGGCGCTGAACGGACGGCAGGCAGCTTCCGGATGCTCGTTATCGATCGCCAGGACGCGCATGGATTCCCATCCGAGGATGATGCCGAAGGTGAGGGGAGCATCGGCGCCGCCCGCGATCACCATGTCGGCCTGACCTGCGCGAATCATCTGAAACGCGTTTCCGATCGCGTGCGCGCTCGATGCGCAGGCCGACACGGGCGTGTACGCAGGGCCCTTCGCGCCGAAATGCGTGGAGACCGCGCTGGCGGCGGCGTTGTACATCGACCACGGAATCGACGCGGGCGGAATGCGCGACTGACCCTCTTTGTAGACGCGGCGATACGCGTTGTCGAGCGTCTCGCATCCGCCAAGGCCGGTGCCGATGATCACGCCGAATCGCTCAGGATCGACCACACCCCGCCCCTTCGCCTGTTCCATCGCCTCCTCGGCCGCAATCAGCGCAAAGCGGCTGAACCGATCGAATCCTTTGAACAGTCCCTGATGCGCGTCGAGCGGAACCTCGCCGGCGATCTTGCAGTTGAGCGCCGACGTATCGATGCTCTCAATGCGCTTGATTCCGCTGCGGCCATCGCGCAAGGCGAGGCAGGCGGCGGAACGGCCGCGACCGAAGGGGGAGATGATGCCGAGGCCGGTGATGGCGACCCTGCGGGAATGTTGAATGTTGAATGTTGAATGTTGAATGGCTTCACCCGGCATTTCATTCAACATTAAACATTAAACATTCAACATTCCTCGTCACCCAGTCAGTTCCTGAACGACGGTGACCATATCCCCAAAAGTCTTAATGGAGCGTGCCTTGTCATCCGGAATCGAAATATGAAATTGCTCCTCAATGGCAAAGAGAATGGTGAGCGCATCGAGTGAATCGACTCCCGCCTCAGCCAGCACAGTCTCGGGAGTGAGCTTGTCGTCGGGGATGTCCTTTTCCTGTCGCACAATTTCGATCAGCTTCTGCTGGATCTCGTCGCCCGTCATCGCGCGGCTATGATACCGCGCGTGCGGCGGCACTTCTGGCTGCTCTACCCGCTGTGGATCGTGCTGTGCGCCGGACTCTTTTTCGCCGTTCGAAATCGTGAGGATCCTTCTCGCCGTCACGATCGCATTCTGAGCAACGAGGCGGCCGTGCGGGCTGTCGCGATCCTGAAGCAGACCGACCGAACGCGTTACGCCGCGTACGAGGCGGTGCACGTCGCGTTCGCCGGGCGGGGGGAGGGCGGGCGGGTGGCGCGGTGGGTGGTGTTGTGCGATCGCGTGCCGCACACCGCGCTGCGCGACGCCGTGGTGGTCGAGCTCGACGCACAGAATGGATCGCTGCTGACGATTCGAAAGCCGGTAAACTGACGCGCGTACCAATGCCCACGAAGCTCACGCCGATGCTCGAGCAGTACTTCGAGATCAAGCGGCAGGCCCCCGACGCCATCCTTTTCTATCGTCTCGGCGACTTCTACGAGATGTTTTTCGAAGATGCCGAGAAAGCGGCGCCCATCCTCGATCTCGTGCTGACAGCGCGCGGAAAAGGACAGGAACATGAGGCGCCGATGTGCGGCGTGCCGTATCACGCCGCCGACGCGTACATCGCGAAGCTGATCAAGAGCGGATTCCGCGTCGCGCTTTGCGATCAGGTCGAAGATCCGGCGGTCGCGAAGGGAATCGTGAAGCGCGAGATCGTCCGCATCTTCACTCCCGGCACCGCCACCGAAAGCGCGATCGTCGAGCGCGAGACCTGTTACCTGTTGTCGCTGGTGCCAAATGGCGAAGCGGTCGGCGCGGCGTATCTCGACGTATCGACCGGCGATTTCTTCGTGACGGCCTACAGCGGACCCGAAGATCCGCGCCTCCGCGATGATGTCGCGCGATTCTCTCCGCGGGAGGCGATCATCCCGCGCGAGTCGCCGCTGCAACTGCAGATTCCAACCACCAGCGTCGAGCCGTCGATGTTCGAGAAGGCCGGCGCGCACGACTATCTCGCTCGCCACTTTTCGACGCAGTCGCTGCGCGGATTTGGTCTCGAAGAAGACGACATCCGCATCGGTGCCGCAGGAGCGGCGCTGCGCTACGCATCCGCGAGCCACAAGAAACCACTCGATCACGTGCGCTCGCTGCGCGTCGACAACGACAGCGACTACCTGCAGCTCGATGCCGCGACGCTGGCGAACCTCGAAGTGCTGCAGTCGCGCGATCCATCACAGCCGCGCGCGTCGCTATGGAGCGTCGTCAACGCAACGCGTTCCGCGATGGGCGCGCGAACTCTCCGCGGCTGGATCACGAGGCCGCTCAAAAAACGCGAGGCGATTTTTGATCGGCACGACGCGGTCGACGAGCTCACGCGATCGCGCGCGATCCTCGAACAGATGATGCAGCGCCTCGCGTCGATCGCCGATCTCGAGCGGCTGGCCGCGCGCGTGACGCTTCGCAGCGCCGCGCCGCGCGAATGCCTCACGCTCGCCGATTCGCTGCTGGCCGCCGGCGACCTCCGCGAGACCATGGCTCCGCTGCGCGGGCCGCTCTTGCAGTCGTCGCGCGATCGCCTCGATCCGGTCGCCGAGGTGGTGGGCAGGATCGCGGTGTCGATTGCGGATAACGCGCCGCTCAGCATTCGCGAGGGGGGCGTCATCAAGCCGGGTGTCGATCCGGACCTCGATGCATTGCGCACCATCGCCCGCGACTCGAAATCGGTCCTGATGGAGATCGAGGCGCGCGAGCGCGAGCGCACCGGCATCAACTCGCTCAAGATCCGATTCAACAGCGTCTTCGGCTACTACATCGAAGTCTCGAAATCAAACCTCGCGCGCGTGCCGCCCGATTACATCCGCAAGCAAACGCTCGTCAACGCCGAGCGGTACATCACGCCGGACCTCAAAGAGCTCGAAGAAAAAATCACCGGCGCGGAAGAGAAATCGATCGCGATCGAAGTGCGGCTGTACGAAGAGCTGCTCGAGTTCGTCTCGCGCTCGGTCGCCAGGATTCTCGCGACCGCAAGCGCGATCGGGCAGATCGATTCGCTTTCGGCGTTCGCCTCGATCGCCACACGCAATCGCTACGTGCGCGCGACGCTCAGCGACGCCGCCGAGATCATCATCGAAGACGGACGCCATCCGGTGATCGAGACGATCGCCGCCGAGCGATTCATCCCGAACAACAGCGACGTCGTTCGCGATCGCAACGGCATTCAGATGGGCGGCAAGTCGACCTATTTGCGCCAGGTTGCGTTGATCGTTCTTCTCAACCAGGCCGGCAGCTTCGTCCCCGCCGCCTCCGCCCGCCTCGGCATCTTCGATCGGATCTTCACGCGCGTCGGCGCGTCGGATCAGCTCGCGCGCGGCGAGTCGACGTTCATGGTCGAGATGCACGAGACCGCGAACATCCTCAACAACGCCACCGATCGGTCGCTCATCATCCTCGATGAAGTCGGACGGGGCACCGCGACTTTCGATGGCTTGTCGCTGGCGTGGGCGATCATCGAGTATCTGCACGATCATCCGAATCGGAGCGGCATCACGTTGTTTGCGACGCACTATCACGAGGTCACCGACCTCGCGAAGACGAAGCCGCGTGTCGCGAACTTCAACGTCGCGGTCAAAGAATGGAACGACCAGATCATTTTTCTGCGCAAGGTCGTGCCGGGGTCGGCCGACAAGAGCTACGGCATTCAGGTCGCTCGCCTGGCCGGAATCCCGGAGTCGGTGACCAATCGCGCGCGCGAGATTCTCAACACGCTGGAGCGCAAGGAGCGCGATGTCGTCGCCGAGACTTCGGGCGTGCGCTCGAATCAGCTTTCGCTCTTTGATACGCGCGAGCGCGACGTCGTCGACGCCCTCCGCGTCTTGCAGCCCGATGCGATGACTCCGCTTCAAGCGCTCAACGAACTGCAGCGTCTGAAAGAGAAGCTGACCGGTTAGCTGTTAGCATTTGAGCGTGGACGTACTCGGCATCGGGTTGACCGGCAAATGGCTGACGGATCTCGAACGGAAGATCATTAGCGAGACGAAGCCATTCGCGATCGTCTTGTTCGGCCGCAACATCGCAGATCCAAAACAGCTGCGCGAGCTGGTGAGCGAAGTGAAATCGGTCGCATTGCGCCCGCCGGTTTTCATGATCGACGAAGAGGGCGGACGCGTCGATCGTCTCCGCCATCTTCTTCCCGGACTGCCGAGCGCCGAAGCATTTGCGGAGGGCGAACAGTCGGCCGAGCTCTCGTCATGGATGGGAAAGATCATCGGAATGGCGCTGCGCTATTTCGACATCGAAGTCGATCTCGCGCCAGTGGTTGACATTCGCGGCCCCCAGCCCACGAAGGGCCTCGAGCGCAGAACGTTCGGCGCCGATCCCGAGACAGTCACAGATCTCGCGGGCGCGTTCATGCGCGGACTTCACGCCGCCGGTACAGGCTCATGTCTCAAGCACTTTCCCGGCATCGGTCTCGGCTCGGCGGATCCGCATTACGGCACGACCGTGATCGACATCGCGCTCGACGAGCTTGTCCATCGCGACCTCGTCCCTTTCGCGCGCCTCGGCAACGAAGCAGGGGCGATCATGATTGGCCACGGAACGTATCCGCAGATCGACGAACCCGACCTGCCGGCGACGCTCAGCCGCCGCATCACCGCCGATCTGCTGCGCGAAGCAGCGGGATTCGAAGGCGTCGCGATGACCGATGACATGGAAATGCACGCGGTCTCCGACTACGGATCGTACGAATACATTTCGGAGCGCGCGGTGCTCGCCGGAAACGATGTCGTCATGTTCTGCAGCCACATCGAGCGCGTTCCAGACATCCACCGCTTTCTCGAATTGAAGCAGCGCTCGGATGCCGATTTCCGCCGCCGGCTCGACGACGCCGCACGCCGCACGATGCGATATCGTCAACACATTGACCAGTTACGAGCGTCGGCCACCGAATCCGTGAAGACGTTTCAGGATCTCGTCGACGAGACGGCGCGCTTCGTGGAAGCATTCGAGAAGACGCGCGGGCCGCACGAGGTTTACGTCCCGGAGGCCGAGCGTCGGAAGAATTCACGCGATCCCCACGGTCGCCGCACCGGTCGCGAGGAATGGACTTAAACTTTCTACGTAAACTTTCGTCTTACCTTTGGCCTCGATGAAGATCCGAACTTCCCTGGTGCTCGCTTGCTTCCTCCTCTCCGTGCTTCCGCTCGGCGGGATCGTCATCTATTCGTATTACAGCTCGCGCGCGGCGCTGGAATCCGCGTATCACGCCGAAGCGGGGCGGATGACGGCGCAGATGGATCGGCGGCTCGGCAACATCCGCGACGTCCTCGAACAGCGGCTGGCCGAAGTCTCCGCGCTGCCGGATCTTTCCAACGCCGAAAAAGAAAAGTCTCCCGTCGTCGGAAACATCCTCATGACGATGGGCGACGCCGCTTCGCTGGTCGACTCGATCGAGATTCGACCGATGTTCCACCCGCAGGCGGCTCCCGTGGCGAATCCGACGCCGAAGCCGGCGCCCGCCGTCCGCACGCGCGCGACGGCCGCCGTCGCCGCCGCTGCACCACCGCCTCCGTCGCCGCCACCATCCGCGGAGTCGATTGTCATCGATCTGCCGCCGATGCCGAAGCTGCCGCGATTCACATTCACGGACCAGCAGCGTGAGTATCTGAAGAAGATTTCCGAGCTCGGAAGCGAGCTCGGAGCGCGCCGGAATGAATTGACGCAGCAACAGCGAAACGAGCTGACGAAGCAGCTGACCGCAGCGCAGACCGCATTCAGCGAATCGATGAAAGCGACGCAGAAGCAATTCAACGACGAGCTGACGAAAGCGCTGAAAACGCGCGAAGACAACCTGAAGCTCCGGCAGAAACAGCGCGAAACCGAACGCGCTGCGCGCGAACGTGAAAGGGCCCAGGAGCGAGCCGACGCCGAGCGCGAAGCGGAAGAGGACCGACTCCAGGCGACGCAGGAAGCGGCCGCCGACGCAGCCGAAGAGGCTCAGCAGACGCATGACGAAGTGGCCGCCACCGACGTGAAAGAGGAGAACAAGGCGAGCGAGCAGGAAAAACGCCACTGGAGAATGCGTGAGAAACAGGCCACGCTGCTGTTCGGTCAGCGCTTCAACGTCCCGATGACCGATCAGGGTGCGGTGGTCGGACAACTTCGCGCGCATGTGAGCGGCGAGGAAGTCATCCGCCGGGTGCTCGGCGCCGCGAATGACGACAGCGGCGAGATCACGTTCGCCGTCGATCGCGAGGCCAACATCTACACCCGCACTCCCGAGGAGCGCCGCAAACTCGACAACCTCGGCATTCCGCAGCGCATCGCCGCCGGAAAAACGCTGAACGACATTCCGAACTGGATCGTCGTGCAGCATCGCGATCCGCAAAGCGGACTTCGCATCGGCGTTGCGCGTCCATTCGGCGAGGATCTCGAAGGTCTGCGGAAGACCGCCGCCAAAAACTTCGGCTACGGAATCGCTCTGATCTTCGTGGCACTGATCGGAATCATGCCGATCGCTAACCACATCACGCGCGATGTCGACCTGGTCAAACGCGGAGCGGAACGCATCGCGCACGGCGATCTCACCACGCGCATTCCGGTCCGATCGAAAAACGAGATCGGCCACCTCGCTTCGGCCTTCAATCGGATGGCCGAGGATTTGAGCCTGCAGCAGGAGCGGATCGTGGAGCAGGAGCGCGCGGCCATCGAGTACGAACGCAAATCGGTCGAGCTCGAGGAAGCGCGGCGATTCCAGTTGTCGATGCTGCCGAAGGAAGTTCCGCAAGCGGAGGGATACAACATCGCGGTCTTCACGCACACCGCGACGGAGGTCGGTGGCGACTACTACGACTTCCACGTCGAGCCGGGTCGCTCGCTCTCGGTCACCATCGGCGATGCCACCGGCCACGGCGCGCGCGCCGGCACGATGGTGGCGGTTATCAAGGCGCTGTTCGCAGGCTACGGCGGCGTGCAGAGTCCGGCGCAGTTTCTCCACGAAGCCGCGGAGAAAGTCCGGCGCATGGACCTCGGACGCATGGCCATGGCGCTGCAGCTCGCGCGCTTCGAGGGTCGCCGCGTGACGATCGCGTCGGCGGGCATGCCGCCGGCGTATCTCCATCGCGCAGCGACCGGCGCCGTCGAGGAAGTCGCGCATAGCGCCACTCCACTTGGAACTCTCGGCGATACCTACAACGACATCAACTTGAACCTGTCGGCCGGCGACACGCTGCTGTTCATGAGCGACGGTTTCCCGGAGTTGATGAATGCCGCCGGACAGCAACTCGGCTATCCCGCGGCGGCGGAGGCATTCGGCGTCGCCGCGAAGGCGGAGAACGCGGACAGCGTGATCGCCAGGCTCTCGGACGCGGTGCAAAGATGGCACGGCGACCAGCCTCCTAACGATGACGTGACGTTCGTCGTGGTGCGCGCCGTGTAAGTCTGGAGTGCGGCGCCTTGGCGCCGCTTTCATGGCCGCGGCTTGCCGCGGCCGCCCGGCAGCGAGCTGCCGGCCTGAGAGCGGCGGCAAGCCGCCGCACTCCAGACGGCGAGCGATAGAATCGCCGGCATGTCGAAAAAGATCCTCTTGCTCCTTCTGTTTGTCGCGCTGCCCTCCTTCGCCGCGACTCACGCCGAACGCATCGACGCGCTGATCTCCGCGTACAACAAAATGCGCCAGTTCAACGGATCGGCGCTGGTCGCGGAGAAGGGGAGCGTCATCCTGCAGAAGGGCTACGGACTCGCCAACATGGAGTGGCAGATTCCGAACACGCCCGACACGAAATTCCGGCTCGGCTCGATCACCAAGCAGTTCACGTCGATGGTCATCATGCAGCTCGTCAGCGAAGGAAAGATCAAGCTCGACGACAAGATCACCACGTATCTTCCCGACTATCGCAAAGACACGGGCGAGAAAGTGACGGTGCGCAATCTTCTGACGCACACCTCCGGCATTCCGAGCTACACCAGCATTCCCGGGTTTTTCCAGAATCAATCGCGCGATCCGTACACGGTTTCCGATTTCGTGAAGAAGTACACAATGGGCGATCTGGAGTTCGAGCCCGGATCGAAATACGTCTACGACAACTCCGGCTACTTTCTCCTCGGCGCGATCATCGAGCGCGTGACCGGAAAGTCGTACGAGAAAAACCTGCAGGAGCGCATCTTCGATCCGCTGGGAATGAAAGACAGCGGCTACGATCATTCCAACACCGTCATCGCGCACCGCGCGTCGGGATATGTCCTCACGCCCGGCGGATACGAGAACGCGCCGTATCTCGATATGACGATTCCGTTTGCCGCGGGCTCGCTCTATTCGACGGTCGCGGATCTCTACAAATGGGATCGCGCGCTCTACACCGACAAATTGCTCTCGCCGGAACTGAAAAAAGCCGTCTTCACCCCCAACCTCAATGACTACGCATTCGGCTGGGTCGTGCACAAATCGAAGCTGGATAACCAGGCCGAAGTGAACACGGTCATGCACGGCGGCGGCATCAACGGATTCAACACCACGATCAATCGGTTTCCCGACACGCAGGATTTGATCGTCCTGCTCGACAACACGTCACGCGGCGACAAGCTCGACGATCTCGCGCGCGGGATCGCCGACATCCTCCACGACGTCGAACCGCCGCAGCCGCGTCTCTCACTCGTCGACGAATTGATGAAGACCCTGGACAATGGCATCGGGCTACAAGCGGTCGCGCGATATCGGGAGTTGAAAGAGAAGTCGCGGGCGCAATACGACTTCCGCGAACCGGAGCTCAATCGCCTCGGCTACCAGCTTCTGCGGCGCGGTCGCGTCGACGACGCGATCCAGATCTTTCAGCTCAACGTCGAGGAGTATCCGAACAGCTGGAACGTGTATGACAGCCTGGGCGAGGCCTACGCAGCGCACGGCGATCGCGACCTTGCGATCAAGAACTACAAGAAATCGATCGAGCTGAATCCCAAAAATACGAATGCCACTGACGCTTTGAAACGGCTCGCGCAACCGGCGGTGACTGTCGATTCTGCGACGCTCGACAAATTCGTCGGCAATTACTCGCTCGCTCCGGGTTTCAACCTGGCAATCACACGCGAAGGAGACAAGCTCTTCGCGCAGGCGACGGGTCAACCGCGAGTCGAGCTGGCGGCCGACTCGCCGACCGAATTTCACATCCTGGCCGTGAAGGCGTCGATTACGTTTGCTCCCGATGGCAGCGCGTTGACACTGCATCAGGGCGGGCGCGATGTACCGGCTAAGCGGATTCCGTAGAGCTCTGTGTCCTCTGTGGTGAAGGCTTCTCACCACAGAGACACAGAGATCACAGAGCTAGGACAAAAGCGGTCCGATCGACTTCCGCATCAGCAGCTCCGAGTGTCCGCGGATGAGGTAGTCCTTCAATTCGCCGATCAGCTCGTATCCGAGCCGCTCGTAGAGTTGCCGCGCCCGAGGATTGAACGACGAGACGCAGAGGAAGACATTCGGCGTCTCCGCGAAGATCCGCTTCTCCGCGAACGCCACGAGTTGCGTGCCGAGGCCGGAGCCGCGCGCTGAGGCGTCGACGCAGACGGTCTGGATGTAGCCGACGAATGCGCCGCGCATGTTGAGGATGATGAAGCCCTCGATGCGGCCGTTGTTCTCCGCGACGTAGACCTCGCGCGTCGCATCGCGAACGATCGCCAGCGACTGCTCGAAATTGCGTCCGATCGTGATCCACGGCTCGGTCGAGCACATCATTTCGGCGCATCGCCGGGCCTCTTCTTCGCCGGCCAGCGGACGAATCGCGACCATGCGATGATGTTGTCATGAGTAATCGACCCGCCGCCACCGAGTACGCTGCCTACATGCAGCGTTACATCGATCTCGTTCCCGAGGAGGACATCGTCGCCGGCCTTGAAAAGCAGGGGAGGGAGACGGCTGCGCTGCTCCGATCGTTGAGCGAGGAGAAAGCGTCGTCGCGATACGCGCCTGAGAAGTGGAGCGTCAAGACAGTCGTCCGGCACTTTACCGATGCCGAACGCATCTTCCTCTACCGCGCATTGGCGATCGCGCGCGGCGAGAAAACTTCGCTGCCCGGTTTCGAAGAAAATGACTACGCGGCCGCCTCCGACGCCGATCAGCAGAGGATGCGCGATCTGGCCGATGAGTACGAGAGCGCCCGACGATCGACAGTGGCGTTCTACCGCGGGCTGTCTCCGGAAGCCTGGAAGCGCACCGGAACGGCCAACAACAGTCCGGCCACGGTTCGCGGACTTGCGTACACCACGCTCGGACACGAGCGACATCACCTGAAGGTGCTGCGCGAGAAGTACGACGTCCGTTAGGGAGAGATCCATCCGCTTCGCTGCGCTCAGCGTCAGGATACCGTTCTAGGGCGCGCTGCCGCGCGATCCTAAAACGGTACTTCGTCGTCTTCTTCGACCTGAGTCGCCGTGGCGCTGCCGCCTTTGCGCGCGCCCGCGTATCCACCGCCGCTCGGACCGCCGTTTTCATCGCCTTTGCGATCCAGCATCTGCATCTGATTCGCGACGATCTCGGTCCGATACTTCTTCACGCCGGTCTCTTTGTCGTCCCAGCTATCGGTGCGGATCGCGCCCTCGATGTAGACGAGCTTGCCCTTGCGCAGATACTGGCCGCAGATCTCGGCCAGTTTTCCCCACGCGACGATGTTGTGCCACTCCGTCCGTTCCTGCTTTTCGCCGGCCTTGTCGGTGTAGCGATCGTCGGTCGCGATGGAGAACTTCGCGACGCTCGTTCCGCTGGGTGTTGAACGGATCTCAGGATCTTTTCCGAGGCGTCCAACGAGGATGACTTTGTTTACGCTTGCCATGCTGCGATTGTAATCCGAAGAATGTTCGCGGGATCCGTTTTCTACTATGGGTAGATTGGAGCGAGCGCGACGTAACGGAAGACCACAACGTAGTGGCAGATGCTGCCGGCCATCACGCACAGATGCCAGATGCCGTGCATGTGCGCGATGCGTTTCGAATATGCGAAGAAAATGATTCCGGCCGTGTAGCAAACTCCGCCCGCGATCAGCCATGTGATTCCAATCGGCGGCAGCGCGCGTTGGAGCGGACCGAACGCCGCGACGATCAGCCATCCCATCAGCAGGTAAAGAATGATGGAGACCACGCGCAAACGGCCGTGGAAAAGAACGTCCTTCGCGATGCCGATGACCGCAAGCGACCACACGATTCCGAACAGCCACCATCCGAGCGGTCCGCGCAGCGTCACCAGCGTGAACGGCGTGTACGTTCCGGCGATGAGCAGATAGATCGAGGTGTGATCGAAGACGCGAAAGATGAGTTTCGCCTTGCCGTGAAGGCTGTGATACAGCGTCGAGCTGACGTACAGCACGATCAACATGCTGCCGTAAACCGCGACGGCTGCGATCGTGCGCGCGTCGGCTTTCGTCGCCGTCAGCGAAACCGCGACGGCGGTCGCGATGATCGCCAGCACTGAGCCGACGAGGTGGGTGATGGCGTTGAATCGCTCTCCGGGAACCATGACTTACCCTAACACAGCACTATCCTGAGAGAAAAATGCGTTGTGTCATTCAAAGGGTCCGTCGTGCTGAGGTCTCGGTAGACGGGAAAACCGTCTCCGAGATCGGCATCGGCATGCTCGTTCTCGCGGCGGTGGAGAAGGGCGACAGCGAGCAAACAATGCGCGACTCGGCGCGCAAAATCCGCGAGCTGCGAATCTTCAGCGACGACGCCGGCAAGATGAATCGCGATGT
>DATBSF010000072.1:0-3271 GCA_036559905.1 Thermoanaerobaculia bacterium
TCGACGATCGCCGTTCCGCGGCCGCCGATGCAGAAATTCATCAGCGAGACGTTGTGGCGGATCGGCTTCGTACGTTCGCCAGGCTTGAGAACGGACAACGACACCGACGTTCCCGGCGCGAGTCCATTTCCCACGCCGGAGGCTGGATTCACGATCAGCGACGTGCGGCGGCCGTTCGCGGGCGGCGGGAGGCCGGCGAGACGCGCGACTTCCGCTTCGATGTCTTCGCGCGCGATGATCACCGGTTCCTGCGGCTTGTGTTTCGGTGCCGGCGCGCCGCTCTGATCGACGAACACGAACGCGCGCTTCGGAGCGGGCGGAGTCCCGACGCGCAGTCGTGGCGCCGCCTTTTGCGGATGCGGAAGAACGCGGCCGAGACGGAGCTCGACGGCGCGGCTGAAAATCTCGGAAGCCAGCGCGAGATCGGCGATGCCGATACCGAGCGACTTGAACAGCGTCGTCTCATTCTCACTTCGAGCGGGGCGGGAGACGAGCAGTTGCGAAAGCGGCTGCACGCGCTCCCAGGCGATTCCTTCGAGCTCGCGCGACAGCTTCTGCGCCTGCCCGACGCTATCGACAACGATGCGTTCGCATCGCGTCACGAGGTCCGGCGTGACTTCCGCGCCCGTTCGAACGATCGCTCCGATCGCATTGACGTGCGCACCCTCACGCAACATTCGGGCATTGAGGAAGGGTTCTCGCGCGCGCGTGGCAGTCGTGATGATCGAAGCGTCTTTGACCGCCTCCTCGACACTTGCGGAAGGGACGGTATCGATTCCCAGCTCTTCGCGGATGCGCGTCGCGACGGCCCGGCTCTTTTCCTGATTGCGCCCGAAAACGCGAATTTGCTTCAGCGGACGGACAGCGGCGACGGCCGCAGCCTGGGGAACTGCCTGCCGTCCGGTTCCAATGAGCGCCATGACATCGGCGTCCGCCTTCGAGAGCCACCGTGTGGCGACGCCCGAGATTGCGCCGGTGCGAAGTTGTCCGAGAGCAAGGGCTTCGATGACCGCCTTGAGCGATCCGTTGGTGCTGTCGTAGAGCACGAGCAGCGGCATCGCGCCGCCCTCGGTATGCGCCCACGTCTTGGTGGCGGCAGAACCGGAAGCGACGGCGCCGAGCGCGTGAAGGGTTCCGCCTTCCCACGCCACGACCGTCTTCTCCATGTTCTTCGCCTCGCCGCGCGCCTCGGCCGGAAGACTGACCTCGATCGTCCGGATCGCGTCCGAGAGGTCCATGACCGAAACGACATCGGCTTCGCTGATCCAGAGGAATTCGCTCATTGATTCTCCAGCGGCGAGGGCACGGGCGGTCGCAGCGCGAGGCAGTTCACGGTGAGCGCGTGCGTCATGTAGCGGCCGATGAGAAGCAGGACTGCGATGGCCTGCTCGTGGCCGATCGCGTTGACCACCGACTCAAATTCGACGCGGCAGTCGTGGCCGTTGCGCTGGAATGCGGCGATCACGAGCGTCTGCACGCGACGTTCTTCGTCGGACATTTGCGTCGCGGTCGACGGCGACAGAGCGTTGACCTCGCGCACCCACGGCTTGCCGAATCCGAGCTTGAGAGAGAGCCGTTCGTGCTGGACGCGCTCGTAAGCGTTGTCCATGAGATTCGACACCGAGAGCGCGACGGTCTCCGTCAGCTTTTCGGGCAGCGCCTTGCGCAGCTCCTCGGTGAAAGTCATGAAGGCGAGCAGAGCCTTGGGCTGATGGGCGGCGCACTGAAAAAACTCGCCGAGATAGCCGAGTCGCTCGACTCGCGGACGCAGATACTCCGCAAGTTCCGGTGGCATTTCTCCCGACGACAGGCGCGGAATCAGCTCCGACATAGCGTTTTAATGGTCTTACCATTGATCGTATGGCGGGGCTTCGCGTGTTGTCAATCACATGGTGATGTGATCACCAGGATCCGGTCGCGCCGCCACCGCCGAATGCGCCGCCACCCGGCGTGAAATCGATATCGACGTTTTCCGCGACGTGGCTTACCACCGCCCCTGCGGCGCCGAACACGACGGTGACGGCTGCCTCGATTGCAAAGCCGACGACCGCGTTCGCGACTTCGTCTTCGGTGGGTTTTCGCATCGCGGCCGCCCATCCCATCGCCTTCAATGTGCCGGCGACCCCGAACGCACAAAGCGCGAGGAGAACCGAGATGTGATGTCGCGCGATCGGCGGCTGATACGCGAGCACGACGAAGACCGACGAGGCGATCGCAATCGCGGCGACGATCACTGCAGGCCCGCGAGGTAGCGTCCGGATGCGTGTGTAGGGAAAGAAAACGAAGGTGAGAAGGATGCCGAGGAATACCGGCACGGACCAGTCCATCGGACCGGTGTTCGTGCGCATCAACTCGCCGTAGTACGGCAGAAACAGAGCGATCGCCGTGTCGAGCACTGCGAGCACGACAAGGCCGACGAAGACAATCCAGGCGATCCGCGATCGACCAGGTTTCAAGTGGTCTTGGTACGCACGGTCATCGCAGCGACTCCGGCCGCGACCACCGGCAGAAGATAGAAGCCGATGCGTCTGAGATCGATCGGCCCGAAGGGTCCGCGAATGCTGCGCGCACGCTCTTCGCTCAAACGTTTGAAGAGCGCGTCGTTACTTCGCGCAGGCGTCTGGGACAGCGCGGAGGTGACGGCTCGCCCGAAAGTCACGGCGTCGAGAGCGACAAAAAGTTCGAAATATCCGATCAGGCCCGCGGCCAGAACCAACGCTGCGAACAGATTTCCGAGTATCTTCATGCGAGTCCTCGACACGAAGATGTGCAATCCATAGAAGACGATGATCGCGAAAACCAGATAGACGATCGCGGCGCCGATCAGCGCAATCCAATCGGCGAGCTTCTCGTGCGGGATTTCGATGAGGTCGGAGACGAGCATCAGGCAGCAATCATCTCGAAAAAGCCGATCGCGTGATAGATGACGATGTACGACAGCATGATGAGCGCCATCGCGGCGACGAAGGCGCCAATCGACTTCCGAACAATTGCAACGGTGCTCACCACGCACGTAATCGACGCGATCCCGTTCATGATCGCAACGTAACGCCATCCGTCGGTCCACCAGATGAATCCTGACGCCCCCTCGATCCACCAGCCGGCGCAAAAGAACACGACCAGCGACACCACGAAAGACACCAGATATCGAAGACGTTCCGTGCCGCGAAACTCGGCAATCAGAATCGCCAGAGTCGCGACCAGCATCACAACCAGAATTCCGATCGCGACGTTTGTTCGAGCGACGGGCGAGAGCTGCAGCGCAAGCGGC
>DATBSF010000073.1:0-5823 GCA_036559905.1 Thermoanaerobaculia bacterium
GGCCGCGGCAAGCCGCGGCGGCGTGAGCGGCGCCAAGGCGCCGCACTCCAGACACGTTTAGTGGCTGCGCTTCCCCTGCGCGCAGGCGACCGTCGACAAAACGAGATTGTCGATGTCGAACGGTTTGCGGATCAGGCCCCAGACGCGCGAAGTATCGAGGTTCTGAATTGCACGCTGGCTCGCTCCAGTCATCACGATGACCTTCTCCATCAGTGCCGGGCTGTCGCGCTCGAGGCGATCCAGGAGCTCGAAGCCGTTCACGTCGGGCATCATCAGATCGAGCAGAATCACCGAGTAGTTGTGGCGATGGATCTGGTCGAACGCCGCCCGTCCGTTGGACGCGGTGTCGACCGCGAAACCATTTTTGCCGAGGAGGGTTGTGAAGAGTCCCCGCAGAGCCTGATCATCGTCGACGACCAGTACGGAGGAAGATGAAACCGGGGGGTCCGACCGGGACATTTGGACGGCAATTTATATCCGGTTGCAAGAAAACGCCAGCAAACTTTGCGTCTGACGCAAACGGCGTTTCAGGCTTCGTAGACGCGAACCAGGTAGACGGAATCGTTCTTTTTCACCGTCGCGATCGACTCGCGGCCGCGCGCCGGCGTCGCGAAGCTCACCAGCTGTGATGCGCTTCGCCGGACGAATTCGTCCAGAGCGGCGTCGCGATCTGCGGCTTCGATGACAGTCGACCTCGGTTCACTCTTCACGGTTTCAGGCGTCAGCTCTTTTGATTCGATCGTGAACTGCAAATGCGCCTCCGTGCTTCCGATCCAATGTGGTGCTCGAACGGCGTTACACCACGTGCAAAAGCAATCTGTCTGCCACCGCCCGCGTGGAGTTGCAGTCTCGTGACGCCGTCTCGGGAACGGCTCGTGCAAAGTGGCGGCGGATGAAGCGGTTCTGCCTGATCGCAATCGTTCTGATCGCCTGCAATCGCGAGCAAAAACATTCGGCGGCTTCCGCAAGCGGCGGCAACGAGACTCGCGGGAAAGAGGCGATCGAGCGCTATGGCTGCAACGCGTGCCACATCATCCCCGGCATTCCCGGACCGAAAGGAATGGTCGGACCGTCGCTCGACCACATGGCTTCGCGAAGTTTGATCGCCGGCAAGTTGCCGAACAAGCCGGACACGATGATCAGCTGGCTGCAGGATCCGCCGAAATACGATCCCCAGGCCGCCATGCCGAACCTCGGCGTTACGCCCGCCGATAGCCGCGACATCTCCGCGTACCTATACACTTTGAAGTAGCGGGTAACGGGGAATCGAAATGACGTTTTATGTCGAGAAAAAGCTGGCGCTAGGCCCGATCAGTTTCGGCGTCACTCCCGGTCTGAAGGATGTCGACGAAGACCCGGCTTTGAGCACCGGCGCCAACGGAGAATTCACCAAGCGAGGCAACGAGCGATTCTTCTTCGGCGGCAACGATCCGTTCACCCAACCAGCGCTGCCGCGCACGCCGTCGATCACGAGCATCCCGTTTCTGTCGTCGTTGAAACCGGACGGGACTCCGCGATCGTATGGCCTCCTCGCCTCCATGGTGGCCGGCATCCTCTTTGTCCTCCTCGGCATCGCCGTTGTCGCCCGCAAAGGTCCGCAAGGCTGGGTCGAAGTGATCCTGGGCGTGATCATGATCGGCGTTCCGATCGCGCTGACGGCGCAGAAACGCAAGAAGATTCGCGAGCAGGAAGAACGCGATCGCGCCGAACGCGAGGCGATCGAGAAACGGAATCGCGAGACGCTCGCGGCATACACGGCGGCACTCGATCGCCTATTGAAGTCGCGCGACGATGCATCGCTCGAACAACTCAAACGCGAACGCGAGGCACTCACGGTGCCGAACACCGTCTGGGGCGAAAGCGCGAAACGGACACTTCTCCTCATCGCTTTCGATGAGCTGAACAAACGCAGCCCAGCCGGCGCCGGCGAGATCTCGCGGCTGATCGATCGCGCAAGCGAAGCGGCAGGCCTCTCCACTGACGAGGCGAAAGAGATCAAACGCGAGGTTTACGCCACTGTCGTCTGGCATCTCCTCGCCGCCGGGCGACTTGGAAAATCGCAGACGCAGCAACTCGATCGGCTCCGACAGGGACTGGCGATCGGCGACGAGGAAGCGAAAGCGATCGACCAGTTCCAGCGCGTGCGCGACGTCACGCCGCAGACGCTTCCCAAGATCCGCTGCGCGACACAACTGCAATTTCAGGAGTACTGCATTTACGAAACCGCGACCGATCAGGGAACACTGCACGTCACCAACAAGCGAAACCTTCTCGAAGGAAAAAAGACGATCGAGATTTCCCGCGGCCTCGATGTGACGGTCAACGCCAGCGACAACGTCATCACGCTGAAGACCGACAATCCGAAGAAACCGCTGCGCCTCAAAGTCGACGAGCCGATCTACGCGGCCGCGGTGCTCGATGCGGCCTCGCAGATCGACGAGCGGCCGAGGGGCTTCGCATAGCCTTTGTGTCCTCTGTGCCTCTGTGGTGAGAGTCTTTCACCACAGAGGCACAGAGATCACAGAGCAAAGCTACTGGCCAACGATCGCGGGCGCGCGCCTCGGCCCCGGATACGGCACGTCGCCTTTGATCGCGCGCCACAGAATGCGATTGAACGTGTCGTCGTCGGCTGCGTCGGGCCGGCTGAAATCGAGCTTCGCCGCTTTCGGCGGCGCCGGCGGGTTCTTCTCATTCAGATCGACACTCGGCGTAATCGCGGTGTACGGCGTAAGATCGGGTTCCGTCGAAAAAATCATGCGCAGCGGACGGCCGAAGTAGTCGAACTGCGACATCGCGTCGAGGCCGAGGATCTCTTCGATCGTGGCGATGACGTCGGTTGTGTTCGCGAATCGATGCACGACGCCGGAGCGGTTGTACGCGGAGATCGTCAACAGAATCGATCGGTGGGAATCGACGTGATCCGGTCCGGCCTGTGCGTCGTCTTCGAGCACGAAGACGACCGTGTCGCGCCAATACTGCGACTTTGATAACGCCTCGATGATGCGCCCCAGGGCGAGGTCGTTGTCGGCCATGTAGGCGCGGGGCGTCGGCTTGTCGTGATCGAGGCCGGAAGTGTGATCGTTCGGCAGCGACATGATCTCGAGCGCCGGCAGATTTCCATCCGCGACGTACTGGTTGAACTCCTCGATCCAGACGTCCGCACGCTTCTGATCGGGAACATCCAGATTCCAGCCGACGTAATCGGGCGATGTCGTGGCGCGGAGCGCGCTCTTCGTGCCGACGGAGTTCGCCTTACTCCCCAGCTCCGCACCTTTGATCACGAATTCTCCGTAATTGCGGAGCGTGATTTTCTTGCGGACCGCCAGGTCCCACAGATAGCCGGTTGAGGGCGCGTTCACGTCGTCGTCATCGCTGACGAGACGGCCGCGATTCGTGCCCTGATAGTCGAAGTCCGGGCGGCGTTTCGAGTACTGCGATTGCACTGTCTTGTTGACGTAATCCGAAGCGTAGGCGGCGGTCGACCAGTTGTGGCCGTCGGCGCTGACCTCGGCATTCACGAAGAAGCGATCGTAGAGTCCGAAGCGCTTCGCGAGCGCGTGGTGATTCGGCGCGATGCTCTCCGTAAAGAACGACAGCGATGGATCACCGTCGCCCTCGGGCATCTCGCCGAAGACCTGATCGTACGTGCGGTTCTCTTTGATGATGTAGATCACGTGTTTGAAAGGCGGGTATTTCGCGGCGGTGCGCTTCGTGTCCCATCCGTTGGCTTTCGCAACGCGCTTCGAAAGATTGGCGAGCGCAATATCCTCGGGAAACGACAGCACGGAGCCGTCGAGCTGGCCGAGGGTGTAGTCGCGTGTCTTGGCCGGCATCGCACCGACATTCAAGCGTGCCGGATCAGGCGCCGAGCCTGCCCCTTTTGCGCTCGCGACGAAAATCGTCGAACCGATTCTCGTGAGCGCCGCCGGATACCACTCGGTCGGGACGCGTCCGAGCAGCTTGCCGGTCGCGCGTTCGAATACCGCGACCGCGTTGTTGTCGGCCTCTGCGACGAAGAGGCGTTTGCCGTCTCGTGAAAGCGCGAAGGCATTCGGCGTGCTCCCCTCTTGCGGTCCGGCTGGCGGCGCGTCATTGAATGTGTTGATCTTTCTTTGCGTCGCAATGTCGATCACCGCGATCGTGTCCGTCGACGCCGACGCCACGTAAAGGCGCGAGCCGCTTGAGATGATCGCGGAAGGATGACGGCCGGCCGCGATGCGCGATCGCTTCGATAAGAGACCATTCGCATCCCGTGCGAACGCATTCAAAGTTGTGTCGCCCCAGCAGGAGACATAAAGCTGGCTGCGATCGATCACGATCGCGTAGGGATACCGGTCGGTGACTGCGCGCTGCACGACTTCGCGGCGCGCGACGTCGATCACGGCAATCGAGTCGCCGAGGTTTTCGGCGGCGTACAGGAAACGTCCGTCTGACGAAATTGCCAATCCCGCGGGATGCGCAGTGCCGTGGTCCTTCGGATTTTTCTTCGCGGCGCGCAACGGGATCGATCCATCTGCGGTCGCGCGCCCACCCTCCCATCGATAAACGTAGATGACGTCGTCGTTTCCGCCGGACGCGTACAACGTTCGGCCGTCGGGCGAGAACGTGAGACCGATGAATGCGGCCGGCTGCTCGATTGTCTGCAGGACCTCGCCGGTGGCGCGGTCGACGACCTGAATCCCCTGCTGACGCCAGCCATTGAGAAGCAGCACGAGCTGGTTGCCGTCGGGCGAAGGCACCATTGCGAGCGGAAAGTTGCCGACCTTGTGCGGCGTGGAGACCGGATCGAGCATGGCGCCGGTGGACAGACGTGTCGCGAGCAGAAAAGCAAGGAGGCAAGTCATCGCGACAGTATTGTCCAGATTCCGATGATGATGAAGCCCGCGCCGGCGATCATCTTCAAGGTGCGCGGCTGGACGAAGCGCTCGAGTTGCGCGCCGACCAGGACGCCGATCGCGGCGGCGATCACCAGCGCGACGGAGCTGCCGGCGAAGACCATCCATTTGTTCGTCTCGCGATCGGCGGAGAAGAGCATCGTCGCAAGCTGTGTTTTGTCACCAATTTCCGCGAGAAAGACGGTAATGAAAACAGCTGAGAATGTTTTCCACACGCGCGGAGTTTAGTCGTTCTTGACACACCCGAGGACGGCCCGTATCTTGCGCCGTCCGCGGTTGTTCGTTGTTACAAGGCGTGTGAGACTTCGCAGGCGGCTCAGATGATGCCGCGTGCGAAGTCGCAACGAGGCTGCGCAGGACGACCCGGATGCGAGGCGCGTGAAGCGAGCGCGACAAGGCGTACAAACTAGTACGTCGACGAGGCGAGCGAACGCAACGAAGCAGACGGGCCGTCATGCGCAGCCGAGTAGGGCCCGTAGCTCAGTGGTAGAGCAGCTGGCTTTTAACCAGTTGGTCGTAGGTTCGATCCCTACCGGGCTCACCAAAGCGGTTCTCGGTTCTCAGTTGTTCGTTCTCAGTTGCTACAAGGCGTGTGAGAACGCGTAAGCGGCGCGAATGCGAGGCGCGCGAAGTGAGCGCGAGGAGGCGTACAAACTAGTACGTCGACGAGCGCGAACGAGCGCAACGAAGCAGTCGCGGCGCTTACGCGTTCGAACGTCCCCATCGTCTAGAGGCCTAGGACACCGCCCTTTCACGGCGGCAACACGGGTTCGAATCCCGTTGGGGACGCCAATCCTCAGCTAAACTCCTCCACATGAACGTGTGGTTTCGTCGCTTTCGATCATTCGAAGATGAAGCGGCCGGCGACGCCGAATTCTGGACGCGAATGACGCCCGACGAGCGCGTCGCCATCGTCGAGGAGCTCCGC
>DATBSF010000074.1:0-15225 GCA_036559905.1 Thermoanaerobaculia bacterium
GCGATTGCGAATGCGGGAGGATTCCTTCCTCCATCCCCGCGAGAAAAACGATCTTGAACTCGAGCCCTTTCGCGGCATGCAGCGTCATCAGCGTGACGCCCTTCTCCGCCTGGTAGCGATCGAGGTCGCTGATCAGCGTCAACGAGTCGAGGTAGTCGGCGAGTGAGGACGACGGGTTCTGCTCGACGAACTCGCGCGCCGAGTTGATCAGCTCATCGAGGTTCTGCAGGCGCGATTCGTCCTGGATGTCGCGCGATTCCGAAAGCATGCGGCGGTAACCGGTGCGCACCAGCACGTAGTCGAGAAAATCGGGGATTGGATTCGTGGCCGCGCGCTGCAGGTCGTGCACGATCTCACGAAATTCGCGAACCGCTTTGCCTGCGCGCGGCGGGATGAAATCGAGCGGGCCTTCGATGATGCTCCACAACGTCGCATTCGCGCGCGTCGCCTCGTCATCGAGCGCTTTGATCGTCGTGTCACCGATGCCACGCGAAGGAACGTTGATGACGCGCTCGACCGACGGCGTGTCGTGCGGCCGCACCGCCAGCCTGACGAACGCCAGGATGTCCTTGATCTCGGCGCGCTCGTAAAACTTCACGCCGCCCACGACGGAGTACGGCAGATTCGCGCGAAGCAATTCCTCTTCAAAAGGCCGCGACTGCGCGTTCGTGCGAAACAGCACCGCGAAATCGGTGAGCTTGTACTGCGGCTGCAGCGAGAGAATCTTCTGCAGAACGAATTGCGCTTCTTCGCGATCGGTGCTGGCCGTAACGATGCGAACGGGATCGCCGCCACCCGCATCGGTAAACAACGTCTTGCCCTTGCGCGCGATGTTGTTCGAGACGACGCCAGTGGCGGCATCGAGGATGTTGCCCGTCGAGCGATAGTTCTGCTCCAGCTTGATGATGCGCGCGCCCGGAAAGTCGCGCTCGAAGTTGAGGATGTTGTTAATGTCGGCGCCGCGGAAGCGATAGATCGACTGGTCTTCATCGCCGACTGCCACGACGTTCCCTTTCGGACCCGCCAGCAGTTTGATCAATGAATACTGTGCATGATTAGTGTCCTGATATTCGTCGATCAATAAATGCGGGAATCGCTCATGCAGTTCGTTCCGCACATCTTCGTTCTGTTGCAGCAGCAGGACGTAATTGCCGATCAGGTCGTCGAAGTCCATCGCATCGAACTCTTTCAGCCGACGCTGATACAGGCGGTAGACCTCGGAAACGCGCGCGCCCCAGAAATCGAGATTGGTTTTCTCGTACTCCGCGGGGCCGATCAGCTCGTTCTTGGCGTTCGAAATACGGTTCAGAATCGCGCGCGGCGGGAAGGCCTCGTCGCTCATCTGCAGCTCGCGCATGCAACGGCGGACCAGCGTCAACTGATCGGACGTGTCGTAGATCGCGAACGACTTGGTGAAGCCGAGGCGGTCGGCGTAGCGGCGGAGCATGCGGAGGGAGGTCGAGTGGAAAGTGCCGATCCAGGGCCGCGCCCCGATGTTCGGCACGAGACGCTCGACGCGGCCGAGCATCTCGCTGGCGGCCTTGTTCGTGAACGTGACCGCCAGAATCTGCGACGGGTAGACGCCGCGCTCGCCGATCAGCCAGGCGATGCGATAGGTGATGACGCGCGTCTTCCCCGAGCCCGCGCCGGCGAGCACGAGCAGCGGCCCGTCGCCGTGGGTAACCGCTTCACGCTGCTGAGGGTTGAGTCCGGAGAGGTCGATCATTCGCGGCGCGATGTTAACAGCCGGTGACGTACACGAAATCCCGGCGGCCTCGGTCAGTGTTATAGACTGACCGCGGAGGTTGAATGTTCGGCTCACTTGGACTTCCTGAATTGCTCGTCATCTTCGCCATCATCCTTGTGGTGTTCGGCGCCGGTAAACTTCCCCAGCTCGGCAAAGGCCTCGGCGAAGGTATCTCGAACTTCCGTGACGGACTCAAATCACGCGAAGAGAAGAAACAGATCGCAGAAGAAAAGAAAAACACGCCGGCGTGAAGTGGCTGATCACCGGCGCTGCGGGCATGGTCGGCACCGACCTGCAAAATGCGCTGGCCATTCGCGGCGAAGACTTCCTTCCTCTCAAACGATCCGATCTCGACATCACCGATTCGCGCGCGGTGACGGCCGCGGTCGTCGAGGCGCACCCGTCGATCATCGTGAATTGCGCCGGCTACACGCGTGTGGACTCCGCGGAAACGAACGAGCGGCTCGCGAATGCGATCAACGGCTCGTCGGTCGAGCTGCTGGCGCAGGCAGCCAATGAGGTCGACGCGCTGCTCGTCCACATCTCCAGCGATTTTGTCTTCGATGGCCGCAAACAGACTCCCTACGAGATCAACGACGCGACCGACCCCATCTCCGTCTACGGTCGCGGCAAACTTCTCGGCGAGCACGCCGCGACGCACTCACGGAAGCACGTCATCGTGCGGACGTCGTGGCTTTTCGGAGTCAACGGATCGAACTTCGTCGAAGCCATTCGCAATCAGATTCAAAAGGGAACGAACCCGCTGCGCGTGGTGAACGATCAGCGCGGACGGCCGACCTACACGCCGCATCTCGCCGACGCAATCATCCGCATCGCGAATCTCGACGCGCGCGGCATGCTGCACTACGCCGACGAGCCGGAGTGCACGTGGTACGACTTCGCGCGCGCGATCGTCGAGGAGCTGGGCGCCTCCGTCGACGTTAAGCCCGTTTCGACCGAGGATTTTCCCCGCCCCGCCGCACGCCCGGCGTATTCGGTGCTGTCGACTGAGCGCTACGAGCGCTTGACGGGAGTAACGCCGGAATCGTGGAGGGAAGGATTGCGTGCATATCTCCAGAAGGACGAGGAATGTTAAATGTTTAATGTTGAATGTTGAATGAATCAGTCATTCAACATTCAACATTAAACATTCAACATTCCTCGTTCCCCGTGCATCAGGTACTCGACATTCCCCTCCGCCCCCTTCACGGGACTCTCAATAACGCCCTTCACATCGAATCCGCTCTCCTTGGCAAAATCGACAACCGCTTGAACCGCCGCAGCGCGTTTAACATCATCGCGAACGATCCCTCCCTTCCCAACCTCCCCTTTTCCAACCTCGAACTGCGGCTTGATCAGCGCAATGAGATCGCCGCGAAGGAATTTCGCGACTGCCGGCAGGATCAACTTCAGTGAGATGAACGAGACGTCGATCGATACGAATGCAATCGGATCGTCGAAGTCGGATGGCTCGAGGAAACGCGCGTTGACCTTCTCGCGATTCACGACTCGAGGATCGTTGCGCAACGACATGTCGAGCTGACCGTGGCCGACATCGATGGCGTAGACCTTCGCGGCCCCTTTTTTCAGCAGCACGTCGGTGAAGCCGCCGGTTGACGCGCCGATATCGGCGCAGATCTTCCCGGCGACGTCGATTTGAAAATGTTCGAGAGCGTGGGCCAGCTTCATCCCGCCCCGCCCGACCCATGGATGCTCGAGCTCCGCGATGCGCAACTCGTCGCCCTCGTGGACCGGCGTTCCGGCTTTGTCGGCGAATTCGCCGTTGAGGAGGACGCGGCGCGCCATGATGAGCGCCTGAGCCTTGGAGCGCGTTTCGACCAGGCCGCGCTCGACGAGTGCTACGTCGAGGCGAGCGGACCGCATCAGCGGATGGTGGCCAGACGCGGACGCTCGACGCGCTCGCGCACGAACTCGCGCACGCGCTTCGCGATGCCTTCCGGATGCAGGTCGTACTGCGCGCGGAGGACATCCTGTGCGCCGTGGTGTACGTACTCATCCGGAATTCCGATGCGATGGAACGTCACGCCTTCGATCCCGAGCTGCTGCACGCGCTCCATGACCGCCGATCCGAATCCGCCGGCCAGCGAGCCCTCTTCGACCGTGATGACGCGCGAGCCCGGACGGCAGAAACGTGTGATGAGATCGTCGTCGATCGGCTTGATGAATCGCCCGTTGATGACAGCGACGTTGATTCCATCTTTCGCGAGCATCTCCGCGGCCTGCATCGCCGGCCATACTTCGTTTCCGATCGCGAAGATCGCCGCGTCGTCGCCTTCGCGCATCACTTCGCCCTTTCCGATCGGAAGCAACTTCAGCTCCGCGTCCATCGGAACACCGGCACCGTTGCCGCGCGGATAGCGCAGCGAAGTCGGATGACCCGTTTCGAACGCCGTTTTGAGCATATGCCGCAGCTCGTTCTCGTCCTTCGGCGCCATGCAGATCATGTTCGGAAAGACGCGCAGGTACGCCATGTCGTAGATGCCGTGGTGTGTCGGCCCGTCGGCGCCGGCGATGCCGCCGCGATCGAGCGCGAAGACAACCGGCAGATCCATGATCGTCACGTCGTGAAAAACCTGGTCGAACGCGCGCTGCAGAAACGTCGAATAGATCGCAGCGACCGGCTTCATGCCCTGCGTCGCCATGCCGCCCGAGAACGTGACCGCGTGTTCTTCCGCGATGCCGACGTCGAACATGCGATCCGGAAATGCTTTCCCGAATTTGTCGAGGCCCGTTCCTTCCGGCATCGCCGCAGTGATCGCGACGATCTTCGGATCCTGCTTCGCCAGCTCGATCAGCGTTTCCGCGAAAACCGCGGTGTACGTTGGAGGAGCGGGCTTGTCGGACTTCTTCACTTCGCCTGACACGATGTCGAACGGCGTGACGCCATGCGACCAGATCGGCTTGTTCTCCGCCGGCGTGTAGCCCTTCCCTTTTTTCGTGATGACGTGCACGAGGATCGGGCCGTTGTAGTCTTTGTGCTCTTCGAAGACGTCGAGAAGTGTCTCGAGATCGTGGCCGTCGTAGGGCCCGAGGTATTTGAATCCGAGCTCCTCGAAGAGAGTGCCCGGCACGATCGTGTGCTTGAGGAGCTGCTCCATCTCCGACGCGAACTCGTGGAGCTTTCCACCGATCAGCGGGATGCGATCCATCACGCCTTTGGCGAGGTCTTTCGCCTGCACGTAGCGCTGCCCCTTGATGATCTGATTCAGGTAGCCGCTCATCGCGCCGACGTTTGTCGAGATCGACATGTCGTTGTCGTTGAGCACGAGGAAGAGTTTTCGCTTGAGGTGACCGGCCTGATTCAGTCCTTCGAACGCCAGGCCACCGGAAAGCGCGCCGTCGCCGACGACCGCAACGACGCGGTAATCCTCTTTTCGAAAATCCCGCGCGACGGCGATGCCGAGCGCGGACGAAATCGACGTCGACGCGTGGCCGGCGTTGAAGACGTCGTACTCCGACTCTTCGCGCTTGCAGAATCCGGAGATGCCATCGTGCTGCCGGATCGTATGAAAGCGATCGCGGCGGCCGGTGATCAACTTATGCGGATAGCTCTGGTGGCCGGTGTCGAGCACGAGCTGATCGCGCGGCGTGTCGAAGACGTAATGTAGCGCGAGCGTCAGCTCGACGATGCCGAGGTTGCCCCCGAAGTGACCGCCGATTTTCGACACGACCTCGATGATCCGGTCGCGGATCTCCTGCGCGAGCTGCGGAAGTTGGCTCCGGTCGAGCTTGCGAAGATCTGCCGGAGAATCAATATGTTCGAGTAGTCCCATGTCTTATCAGGAGCGGCGTTCGCAGATGTAACGTGCGATCGGCGCGAGATAGTTCACCGGACCGCCGATCATATCAGCGTTTTCCACAGCCATTTTCAGAAGCGCGTCGACCCTTTTTCGCGCCTCCGACGCTCCCAGAAGGGCTGGATACGTGAGTTTTCCCTGCGCAGCATCCTTCCCGGCGGTCTTGCCGAGCTCCGCCGAGGTTTGTTCCTGATCGAGCAGGTCGTCGACGATCTGAAATGCGAGGCCGGCTGCCTCACCGTATCGCTGCAGCGCTGCGAGCTGCTTGTCCGACGCCCTGGCAAGCAGGCCGCCGAGAAGAACCGCGGCCGTGATCAGTTTCGCCGTCTTGTTTTTGTGGATGAATTCGAGCTGTTCGAGATTCGAGCCGCCTTCGAGATCAGCGACCTGTCCGCCAATCATTCCTTTCGAATCGATGGCCTCGGCGACCACGCGAATCGCCTCGACGTTCCCCGCTCGCGCGAGCCACGCAAACGCCTCGGTCAGCAGCGCGTCGCCGGTCAGGATTCCGATGGCCTCGCCGTAGACGACGTGCGTCGTCTTGCGGCCGCGGCGGAGATCGTCGTTGTCGAGCGCCGGAAGATCGTCGTGGACCAGCGAGTACGTGTGTATCAGCTCGAGCGCGGAGCATGGAACGAGCAGCGGCTCGACCGCGGCGCCGCATGCCTCGGCGGCCGCGATAGCGAGGATCGGCCGAATGCGCTTGCCGCCGCCGAGGACGGCGTACCGCATCGCCTGATGGATGATGGATGGCGGCGTGGCGGGGGGCGGAAGGTTTTCATCGAGCGTGCGATCGACTTGCGCGCGGCGCTCGGCGAGATAGCTGCTGAGTTCCTGCGCCATGATTGTGAGGAATTAAGAATTTCGAATTTCAAATGAAGAATTAAGAATGAAGAACCAATTCTCAATTCTTAATTCGAAATTCGAAATTCTTAATTCTTTCGCGATAGTCACAGCCCTTCTTCCGTGGCCGCGTCCTCTTCTTCCTCTTCGCCTTCGAACGGTTTGACGACCGGCTGGCCTTTCGAATCGGCGAGGATCAGCTCGATCTTCTTCTCGACTTCTTCGAGTTTCTGATTGCAGAGTCGGGAAAGCTGGATGCCTCGCTCGAACAATTGCAGCGATTCGTCGAGCGGCAGCTCCTCCCCTTCGAGGCGGCGGACGATCTCCTCGAGCTCCTGAAAAGCTTTTTCGAAGTCACTCGATTTCGCGCGTGGCATAGTTGTCGGGCCACACCGATTCGACGCCCATGGTCTTCGCGTCGACGGTGCATTCCAGCCGGCCTTTCTTGAGTTGAACTTCAATCGGATCGCCGACCTTCACGACTCCCGAATCGAGAATCGGTTTTCGGCGATTGCGTGTCCGCGAGAATGCGATCGCGTAGCCGCGCGAGAGTACCGACAGCGGCGAAACGGCGTTCAACGTCGACGCCATCGCTTCGAGATGCTGCCGCTCGCGCGCGACGCGCATCGGGAATCGCGCGAGTGGATCGCGCGTGGCAGTCAGACGGCTCCGCATGGTTCGCGCTCGCGATTCGACGATGCGATACAGCATCACGCGCCGTCGATTGAGCCGCTCGCGCCTTGCGACGACGCGGCTCTCGATCCGGTGGCGCATTCTGCGAACGTCATTCTCGACCTGGCGGCAGATCTCACTCTTCGCGCGAATGACGATCTCGGCGGCGGCGGAGGGTGTCGGCGCGCGAAGATCGGCGACCAGATCGCAAATCGTGAAGTCTGTTTCGTGACCGACGCCGGAGATCGTGGGAATCGGACATGCGGAGATTGCGCGCGCAACGATCTCTTCGTTGAAAGGCCACAGATCTTCGAGCGATCCTCCGCCGCGGCAGATGAGAACGACGTCGTGCATTTCCCATCGCGAAAGATGTCGGATCGCGGTGGCGATCTCCTTCGCGGCGGCCGTGCCTTGGACGCGTACCGGATAGATCTGCAGCGAGAGCCCGTCGAAACGGCGGCCGAGGACGTGGAGGATGTCGCGGATGGCGGCGCCGGTGGTGCTGGTCACGATCGCGATGCGCTGCGGCAGCATCGGGATCGGCTTCTTGCGCGCTGCGTCGAAGAGTCCCTCATCGGCGAGGCGTTTCTTCAATTGCTCAAATGCCAGCTGCAGCGCGCCGAGTCCGGCAGGCTCAGCGGAAACCGCGTTGAGTTGGAACTCGCCCTTCTGTTCGTAA
Source organism: Thermoanaerobaculia bacterium (assembly GCA_036559905.1). Classification (GTDB taxonomy): domain Bacteria; phylum Acidobacteriota; class Thermoanaerobaculia; order Gp7-AA8; family Gp7-AA8; genus Gp7-AA10. Next base: position 7,760 of record DATBSF010000074.1, read on the forward strand.
ATCGAGAGGCGGCCGCGGACGACAAGTTGCAAACCGTTTTCAATGCGAAATCGAAGGAATCGCGCCTGCGAATCGAACAGCACGACACGCATCTGCGCGCGCGCATCTTTGATCGAAAAGTAACAGTGGCCGGCCGTCGAACGCGTGAAGTTCGAGACCTCGCCTTCCACTGAGATGTCGTTGTAGCGGAAGAAGTCGAGATTGATCTGACGGATCAGCTCGCCGACTTTCCAGACTCGCTCAGGCATTTCGGCGGAGTCTACAAGATAGGCAAGCTCATTGCTCCTACCTCTACAGCCGATAGACAGGCACAACTAAAGGAGTTGGAGAAGATGAAAGCACAAACGCTTTTGAAAAAGGCAGCGGCCGGCCTTGGAACGGTCGCCCTGGCGCTTGCGATGAGCGCATGTTCCCACCACACGACTCTGGCGGAAGGGCAGACCACTGGCCAGATCCGCACAGAACAGACTTCACAGGTACAGTCATCCTCGGGAGAGGTCATTGGAACGGCCCCCGCTCCTGCGAACGCGCAGGGAACAACCGCCGCCAGCACACCAGCGGTCATTTCCGGACCGGCCGCGGTTGACTCAACCGGACGCGTCTATACCAGCAGTTCAGTCGGCAGCGCCGGCAATGCTTCGGCGACGGGCCTGAACACCAACGTCAACATCGTTCCGAAACCCGCCGAGTCGACCGTAGTTGTCACGACGTCGCCTGCACCCGTAGTCACGACCACGACGGTCGAGACGACTCCGGCTCCAGTCGTCGTAGAGACTCCAGCGCCGGCACCAGTCATCGTTGAGACTCCAGCACCGGCACCGGTCGTCGTTGAGACCCCGGCTCCGATGACCTCGAGCACGACGGAGACCAGCACGCAGACGACGACGCATCGTCGCATGCGCAAGGACTAACCCCTGCTACATCGATTGTTGAGGGCGCGCTTCGCGCGCCTTCATTTTTTGAGGGCAATTGACCGCGCCAGCGGCTTGCCGAGCGCTTCGAGGAGATCGGGCTTGCCGCTGACACGCTCGAGATGCGGATATCGAATTCCGCCGCTGTACGCGATTCTTGCCGTGGTGTAGAACTCGCCGCTCTCCACGATCATCTCCAGCGGGTTCGTTGCCTTCGCAGATGCTTTGACCGCGTCGCGGAGCGCATCCTTCGAGAACCGCCGCCCATTCACTGCGATCAGTCGCGAGCCGCTGACGATTCCGGCCTGCGCTGCTGGCGAGTTGGGGATCACATCGGCGATCGAGCCGTTCTCTTTGACCGTGAAGCCGAGCGAATCGTCCAGGTCGAGCGACTTGTTCGCATGCTCACCGTGCTGGATGGCGAGATTCGGCTGATCGTTGTAGATCAAGCGCCATCCGGCGATCTCGATTCCGCCGAGCGGCGGCGTCGCGGACATCGAGTTGAGGCGTTGATTGAGAAATGATCGCCAATCATTCGGCGCGACTCCGTTGAGCGCGTTCACGAGATCATCGAACGTGTACGTTCGAAGCTCAGGACGTCCGCTCGAGCCGCCGTAAAACGCACGGCAGAAATCGTCGAGAGAGCGCTTGCCGGCACTGAGCTGTCGAATGGTCATGTCGACGTCGAGCCAGATCAGCGACCCTTCGGGATAAAAATCGACGCTGCGCCGCCAGGCTTGTCCCGCGCCGCCGCTTCCATAGAGGAACTGAGCCGCGACTGCGGTATCGATCAGCGGACGCCACGTCCGGCCGACGTGCTCCGTCATCAGCGCCGCGTTCGCGGCGACCTGATCGCGATACTCCTCGGCTGTCAGAAGTCCACTGCGATACGGCAGAAGCTCGCCGAGGTAGGTGGTGAGGCCCTCGTAGACCCAGAGGAGCTCGCCGGTCATCGGCTTCTCGTAGCTCGGAGTCGCGAGTCCCGCCGGCCGTCGATACTTTCCGTTCCACGAGTGCACGAATTCGTGCGCCAGCAGCGTGCTGACCCACTTGCGCGCCTCTTCGTCCGTGATCGCGTCTTCGTTTGTTCGGTCATCGCTCGACTCGTGATGCTCGAGTCCGAAATGTTCGACTTGATTGCTGAGCGTGAAAAGCCAGTCGTAGTGACGGTAATGATTCGCGCCGAAGAGCGCGGTGGTCTCATCGACCAGACGTGAGTAGCGCGTCGCGAAGTCGGCCGGCGTCTCCAGCGCAAAGGCGTTCTCGGACGCGAGATCGATCGTGTGGCGCAGTCCGGTGCCGTTCGGAATGTCGATGCTCTTCAGATTGGCCGCCATCTGCACAGGGGAATCGATCAGTGTGGTGAGCGACACCGTCTCGAATCGGATTTCGTTCGATGTGTTCGATCGCGTTTCGAGCCCGGTCGCATATTTCCAGCTCGCCGGGATGCGCAGCGTCGGCTCGTATTGCAACGCATCGCTGTGCGATGTCCGCGGATAAAGAAGGACCGTGTTCCAGCTCAACACCGCGAGGCGCGGCGATGCCGACGCGCCGGCGGTAAAGCTCGTGCCGGGAGGTGGGAGGAGGTAATCGAGGTCGACTTCGAGTGTGCTCGCGCCGGCGGGAACGTCGACGTGAAACTCGTACATCTCGACCGGATCGCGCGTCCAGGTGACCGGCGCGCCGTTCGCGGAGAAGCGCAGTCCGCTCAATCCGACGATCGGCCCGGTCGGTCCATGCTCACCCGGAATCCATTTCGGATACAAGAGCGACATCGGGCCCGCCGTCGCAGGAATACTCAGATGTGCGTGGAGCAGATGCGCGGGGGCGTCGACGGCATCGACGCGAATGGTGATCGGCGCGGCCGACGCGGAAACGGCGAAGAGAAAAAGGACAAACAGTTTGCGCATGCGGCGCATTCTAGTCTGGAGTGCGGCGGCTTGCCGCCGCTATGGCGCAGGCAGCTTGCTGCCTGTGGCCGCGGCAAGCCGCGGCCGGGAAAGCGGCGCCAGGGCGCCGCACTCCAGAAGATCTATTCGGTCAGAGGCCCTTCCGCGCGTCCCTCGATAAATTGCCGCACGATCGGGTTGGTCGACTGTTGGAATTCGTAGGGCGTTCCCTGCTCGACGATGTGACCGTTGTACAGCATCGCAACGCGGTCGGCGATCTTGAACGCCACCTTCATGTCGTGCGTGATGCTGACGGTCGTGCTATTGAGCGTCGAATCCATTTCGAGAATCAGGTCCGCGATGACGTCGCTGATCACTGGATCGAGTCCGGTCGTCGGCTCGTCGAACAGGAGAATCTCCGGACGCAGGGAGAACGCGCGCGCAAAACCGACGCGGCGGCGCATGCCGCCCGACAATTCCGACGGCCGCTTCGTCTCGACGCCGTGCAGATGTACCTGTTCGAGGCACTCCCTCACACGCGTACGGATCTGCTCTTCGGTCATTTCGGTGTGACGCCGCAGCGGGAATGCGATGTTCTCGAAGACATTCATCGAGTCGAAGAGCGCGCCTTCCTGAAACGCCATCCCGAAGTGTTGTCGAAAACGATTCAACTCTCTCGCTTCGAGGCAGCACATATCTTCGCCGAGTACGTAGACGTGGCCTTCATCGGGCTGCATCAGGCCGATCATGTGCTTGAGCGTGACGCTCTTTCCCTGTCCCGAGCCGCCGACGATCACCAGCGATTCACCCTGCTTCACGTCGATCGAAAGATCGCGCAGCACCGGTTTTCCGCCGAGAAACTTATCGACGTGCTGGACCGAGATGATGACTTCGCCGTCGTTCGGATTCATAGGAGCATCTTCGAGAGAAAGAAGTCAGTCAGAAGAATGATCAGCGACGCGCTCACGACCGCCTGAGTCGTCGATCGACCGACGCCCTCCGCGCCCCCTGACGTGTAGTACCCGCGGACGCAGCCGGTGAGCGTGAGGATCAGACCGAACGCTCCTGCCTTGATCACACCGGTCCACAGATCCTTGATCTGCAGGAATTGAAAAGTATTGTTTTGGTAGATCACGCCGTTGGCGCCGAGGAGTTTGACGGCGACCAGATAACCGCCGCCGATGCCCAGCGCATCACCGAGAATCACGAGGAACGGCAACATGACGATGCCGGCAATCACACGCGGAACGAAGAGATACTGCACCGGCTCTGTCGCCAGCGCTTTGAGCGCGTCGATCTGTTCCGTGACGCGCATCGTGCCGATCTCCGCCGCCATCGATGATCCGATGCGTCCGGTGACCATTAATCCCACCAGCACCGGCGACAACTCGCGCAGCATCGCGAGCGCGACCGCGCTGCCGACGTAATTCTCTGCGTGCACACGATGGAAGCCGGTGTACGTCTCGAGCGCGAAGACCATCCCCGTGAACATCGTGGTGAGAAAAACCACCGGCACCGACTCGACGCCCACGCGTACCATCTGCCGGAACCACGCGTCGATCTCGAATGGCGGACGCACACTCCAGACCATCGTTCGCCAGAGCATCCGAAACCACAGGCCGGTCTGCTCGAAGAGCCGAATGAAAACCAGGCCGATGTTCTCGAAAACGCTCGTCATTTGTAGACGCGGGGCACGCGTCTGGTGATCCGGCAGAATACTTCGTAGGAGATTGTACCGGCGCGCCTCGCCAGCTCCTCGACGGAAATGTCATCCCCGAGAAGGACCACCTCGTCGCCAAAGTGCGCTTCCGGGATATCGGTGACATCAATCGTCACCAGATCCATCGACACGCGCCCGACGACCGGCGCGCGACGCCCACGCACCAACACTTCCGCGTTGTTCGAAAGTTTGCGGTCGTAGCCGTCGGCGTAACCGACGGGAAGCGTCGCGATGCGACTGGGCCGCAGCGTGTGAAACGTCGTTCCGTAACCGATGCCGTAGCCGGGAGGCAGGTCTTTGAGCCGCGCGATTTCCGTTCGCCAACGGAGGAGCGGCTCGAGACGCTCACCGACAACTTCTGCTCCGAACAGTGCGACACCGACGCGGACGTAATCGCCTTCGATCAGGCCGCGAAGCGTTGCGGCGCTGTTCGCGAGATGCCGTTTTGGTGCGCGAATCTGTGCACTCATCGCGTGGAATCGCTCAATCTGCTGATCGGTGAGCGTGTCGCTCTCATCGTCAGCATTCGCAAAGTGCGTGTAGACGGCATCGACGTGAAGCCGCGGCGTCGACCGAATCATCTCCATCACGCGCGTCAGCTCCCCCTCGGTCACGCCCATGCGTCCCATGCCGGTGTCGAGCTTGAGGTGAATCGCGACGTCGCGCTCGCGGGCGACGCGGCAAGCCTGCTCGAGCTCCTCCGGACCAACGACGCCGATCGTGATCTGCTCATCGAGCGCCATTCGGATCTGCGCCTCACTCAGGGGACCAAGGACCAGGAGGGGCAACTCGATGCCGGCGCGACGGAGCTCGATCGACTCCTCGAGAAGAGCGGTGGCGATCATGGCGACGCGATCGGGCTTGCAGAGCTTCGCCATTTCGACGGCACCGTGGCCGTAGGCATCTGCCTTCAACACCGCGATGAGTTGCGATCCGCGGGGCAGACGCTTCGTGAGTGTCTCGACGTTGCGGCTGAAGGCTCCCCTGTCGATCTCGACCCACGTCGGGCGATGATCACGCGCTGTAGACATCAATATTCTGGCCGTTGATCGGCCGAGACCGGTCTGATGCAAGAAACAGGATCACCTCGGCAACTTCGGCGGGCGTCATATTGGCGCGCGCGCCGCCGCTCACCGCCGCCCACATCGGCGTATCGACGGATCCCGGACTCACGCAATTGACCCGGATCCCGTGTTCTTTCAGCTCGACGGCCGCGACTTCGGTGAATTCGATGAGGGCCGCTTTGCTCGCGCAGTACGCGGAGAAGCCCGGAAATTTCTCGGGTCCGATCACCCCGCTGATCGATGAAACATTGATGATTGCTCCGGTGCGCCTCGAAATCATGCTTTTGACGGCGCGTCGGGTCGTCAGAAACGCACCGCGCACATTGACGGCGAAGACACGGTCCCAATCGCGCTCGGTCATCTTCTCAATGCGTTTGTCAACGTACGTGCCGGCGTCGTTGATCAGAATGTCGCAGGGGCCAAATTTCGATTCCGTCTGCGCGAACAACCGCTCGATCGAAGCGGAATCGCTGACATCGCCCGGCACGGCGAGCATGCGGCCTTCGTGCTTGCGCGCGAGACTCTTCAGCTTGCCAGCCGATCGCGCGAAGATCGCGACTGAAGCGCCGCGCTCGACCAGCATCTCAGCCGTGACGCGCCCGATGCCGCTCGATGCGCCCGTGACGATGGCGACGCGGTTTTCGAGTTCTTGCGCAGGCATATAATCCGCGCCGCGCAGGCTACCCCAAAACCTGCAGAAGTGAGGAGAGCGTAATGAATGCCGAACTGAATAACTGGCTTCAACTCATCTTCCGCTGGGCGCATGTCGTGGCGGGAATCATCTGGATCGGGCAACTCTACTTCTTCAACTGGATCAACGGGCCATTTCAGGCGAAACTCGACGGCCCGACCAAGAAGATCGTGAATCCGGAGCTGATGCCGCGAGCGCTCTTCTGGTTCCGATGGGGTGCCGCCTGGACGTGGGTCACCGGAATGCTTCTGGCGCTCCTCGTCTATTACCACGGCAAGGTCGTCTTCGAAGACCCGACCGCGCCGGGCGTGAACTCGTGGCTGTGGCTCGCCATCGTGCTGGTCGCCCTGGCTGTCGGGTTCGTGCTTTACAACGCGATCATGAAGGCGCTGCCTAACAAAGTGCTGGGCGCCGCCATCAATCTCGCGATTTTTGCAGGGGTCTATCTGTTCCTCGAGTACGTCGGCCACTTCAGCGGCCGCGCGCTGTACGTTCATACCGGCGCGATCTTCGGCACGATGATGGCGCTGAACGTCTGGATGGTGATCTGGCCTTATCAGAAGCGGATCATCACGGCGACCAAAGAAGGAACCGCTCCCGATCCGGCTCAGGTCGCGACCGCCGGTCTGCGCTCGCGCCACAACACCTACATGTCAGTTCCGCTGATCTTCACCATGATCAGCAATCACTATCCGACGGTGTACGGAATGACGCCGATGTATCGCGACCTCACGCTCGCGGCCATCATCGCAGCGGGATTCATCTCCGTGCGCTTGCTGTACATGAAAGCTCCTAAGGTCCAGGGTTTCTAGGTTGCGCCTTCTTCAAATCGACGCCTTCACCGATCAGCCATTCCGCGGCAACCCGGCCGCGGTCTGTCTGCTCGATCGCGAACGCGACGAAGAGTGGATGCAGAACGTCGCCCTGGAGATGAACCTCGCCGAGACGGCGTTTCTGCTTCCGCAAAAAGACGGTTTCTCGCTGCGATGGTTCACGCCGGCGGTCGAAGTCGCGCTGTGCGGACACGCCACGCTGGCCAGCGCCCACGCCCTCTGGGAAGAAAAACTCCTCGGATACGGCGAAACGGCGCGCTTTCACACCAAGAGCGGCGTGCTGACTGCTGACCAGCGCGACGGCCTGATCGAGCTCGATTTTCCGGCGACGCCGGAACAGAAATCTGATGCGCCGCCG
>DATBSF010000075.1:0-6172 GCA_036559905.1 Thermoanaerobaculia bacterium
GCACGCCGCCGTCGACGCCGGCATGACGTTCATCGACACCGCGGATGTGTACTGCCTCGACGATGACGATATCGGCCACAACGAGCGGCTCATCGCCTTGGTTCTGCGCGAGCGCGACGATCGTGACCGCATCCGCGTCGCCACGAAAGGTGGACTGCGCCGGCCGAAAGGAGCATGGACAAACGATGGGCGCCCGAAGCACATTCGCGAGGCATGCGAGAAGAGCCTGCGCGCGCTCGAAACAGAACAGATTTTTCTATATCAGTATCACGCTCCCGATCCGAGCGTGCCTTTCGAGAAGAGCGTGGAGGCCTTCGGGGAGCTGCAGCGCGCCGGAAAGTGCCGCCATGTGGGCCTCAGCAACGTTGAGGTCGATCAAATCGACGCAGCAAGCGCGATCGTCGAAGTTCATTCGGTGCAGAACAGGCTGAACCCGTACTTTCCCGAGTCGATCGGCGTCGCGGAGGAGTGCGGCCGGCGCAAGATCACATTCCTGGCGTACAGCCCTGTCGGCGGCGGCCGGCTGGCGAAGAAGATTCCACAATTTCCTGTGCTTCAGAAGATCGCCGCGACCCACAAATGCTCGCCGCACACCGTCGTTCTTGCGTGGGTGCGATCGAAAGGGGAAACCGTTGTTCCGATCCCCGGAGCGCGAACCGTGGAGCACGCGGTCGACAGCGCGAGGTCGGTGGACGTGACGCTGACCCCCGACGAGATCGCAGAAATCGATCAAAGCGAATTTTCCCGCGCGTGATTTGCTTTATTCTTCCGCAAGATGGAAGCGCACCCACAGCTCTTTGAGGAAGGTCATCCGTGGACGGTCGACGACTCCTCGGCCCTCTACATGATCGATCGGTGGGGCGCCGGCTATTTCGGCGTCAACGCGAACGGCGATCTCACCGTCGCGCCGCTGCAGGAAGGTGGCGTCGCGATTCCGATCATCGACGCGCTTCGCGACGCGCAAACGTTGAATCTCAAGGCGCCGCTCCTCATTCGATTTCAGGACTTACTCCGCCATCGCGTGGAAACTCTCAACACAGCCTTCAACAAAGCAATCGCCGATCACAATTACAAAGGGACCTATCGCGGCGTTTTTCCCATCAAGGTCAACCAGCTCCGCGAGGTGGTCGAAGAGATCATCGATGCCGGCAAGCCCTTCAACTATGGCCTGGAGGTCGGCTCGAAGCCTGAGATCTTCGCCGGCCTGGCGGTGCACAACGATCCCGATTCTCTGATCGTGTGCAATGGTTACAAAGACGCGTCCTACATCCGCATGGCGATGCTCGGCCGCAAGCTCGACAAGAAAATCATCCTCATCGCGGAGAAATTGTCGGAGCTGCGCGCCATTACCAAGATCGCGGCCGAGATGAACGTCGTTCCGTGGATCGGCATCCGCGTTCGTCTGTTGTCGAAAGGCTCAGGGAAGTGGGCAACATCCGGAGGCGAGCACGCGAAGTTTGGTCTCTCGACCGCCGAGATTCTGGAAGCGATCGAGATCCTGCGCGAGGCGAAGATGGAGTCGTCGTTCAAGCTTCTCCATTTCCACATCGGCTCGCAGATTCCCGACATCCTCACGATCAAGCGCGCCGTACGCGAAGCCGCGATGTACTACACGAAGCTGGTCAAGCTCGGGCATCCACTCGAATATCTCGACGTCGGCGGCGGCCTGGCGATCGACTACGACGGCTCGCGTTCGACGTTCCACTCGTCGATGAATTACACGATCGAGGAGTACGCCAGCGACATCGTCTACAGCATCATGGACGTCTGCGATGACGAGCGCGTGCCGCATCCCCACATCGTTTCGGAGTCGGGACGCGCAATCGTGGCGCATCACTCCGTCCTGATCGTGCAGGCCTTCGGCGCGATCGAGAAGACTCCCGCCGAGCCGCTGACGATTCGCGCGTCCGATCACAAACTCATTCGCGAAGTCATCGAGATCGACGAACGCGTCAGCGAAGACACTCTCAACGAGTCGTGGCACGACCTCGTGCAGATCAAGGAACAGGCGCAGACGATGTTCGAGCTCGGTCTGCTGAACCTCGACGTCAAGGCTCGCGTCGAGACGCTGTTCTGGCAGGTCGCCGAGAAACTCGAAGTGATCGTGCGGCAGATGGATCCCGGCGAAGTGCCTGAAGATCTGAAAACGCTCAAGACGGAGCTCGCCGATCAGCACATCTGCAACTTCTCCGTCTTTCAATCGCTGCTCGATCACTGGGCGCTCGGCCAGCTATTTCCCATCGTCCCGATTCATCGTCTCAACGAGAAGCCGCAGCTCGAATCGACACTGGTCGACATCACCTGCGATTCCGACGGCAAGGTCCAGAAATACATCGACCTCTACGACGTCCGCGAAACGCTCCCTCTCCACGAGCTCCGCAACGGCGAGCCCTACTACCTCGGCATCTTCCTGACCGGCGCGTATCAGGACATCATGGGCGACATCCACAATCTGTTCGGGCGCGTGAACGAAGTCCATGTTTTCCTCGATCCGGACGAAGACAGCGGGTTCTACATTGAGGAAGAAATCCCGGGACAGAGCATCGGGGAAGTCCTGGCCATGACGCAGTACGACTGGCGGGATATCGAGAAGCGCATGAAGTCTCAGATTGATGCCGCCATCAAGGCCGACCGCCTCAAACCGACCGAAGGGATGCGTCTGCTTCAGGACTTCGAGCGCGGGCTAAAAGACCAAACCTACCTCAGCTTCGAGTAGGCTTTGCGCGGAATGGCACCCAGGGCCATTCGGTTTAAAGAACTACTGAAAACCACAGGGAGATCATGATGCGAAAAACAGTTGCGATGTCTTTACTCGTCATTGCTGCTGTGGCCGTCAACGGCTTCGCGCTCGGCGAAGGACGGCTCACCGGTAAAGTCACTGACGCAGTCACCAAGGCCCCCATTACCAACGCCACGATCCTGGTCGTGTCGACGGGCGGACGCAATTTCAAACAGGAATTCAAAGGTGAGAAGGACGGCACGTATCGCATCCTTCTGATCGACGCCACGCTGCGCTACGACTTCACGTGGTCGGCCCCCGGCTATCAGCCGTACACCGAGCCGATGAAGCTGAAACTCGGCGAAGTCACGACGAAGGATGTCGTCCTGACGCCCGCGAATGCGGCCGCCCCCGCGGCGGCGGCAGTCGCCGCTGCCAAACCCGATCCGGCTGTGGCGGCTTACAACGAAGGCGCGCAGCTCTTCAATGCACAGAAGTTCCCCGAGGCGCAAGCCAAGTTTCAGGAAGCAGTGAGCGCGAAGCCAGATTTGATTGCCGGATGGCAGGCGCTCGCGCGCGCAGCGATCTCGACGAAGGACTACCCGAAGGCGATCGAAGCCGCGAACAAAGCGCTCGAAGGCGATCCCGACGAGGTGGACATGTACAGCGTTCTGTTCACCGCCTACACCGCGACCGGGGACAAGGCAAAAGCCGCAGAGGCGAAAAAGAAGATGCCGGCGAATGCTGGCTCGCTCTTCAACGACGCGGCGAAGCTGATCAACTCAGGAAAGGATGCCGACGCTGAGGTGCTCCTCAAGCAGGCGATCGTCGCGGATGACAAATTCGCGGTCGCCTACTACGAGCTCGGCATGCTCGATGTGCGCCTCGGAAAAAATGCGGACGCGAAAGTGAATCTGCTGAAATACATCGAGCTCGACCCGAACGGCAAAGACGTCGCGACGGCCAAGGAGATGTTGAAGTACGTCAAATAGATTCGCGGCACTAACCCTGATCTTCATCGGCTGCGCTTCGGCGGCGCCTGACGCAAAACAGGCGCCGCTGGACGAGCCTCAGATCCAGATTACGCAGATCTCGAATATCGGAGAAGCCGCTCGGCACATGACGGGCGGCCTTCCCGTGCAGTACCGCGTCAATGTCGAGAATCGGGCGAACACTCCAATCACGATCAAGCGCATCGACGTCGTTTCGATCGGAGCGGGCGCGTACAATCTGCGGTCGACGTCCGCTCCATTCAACGAGCGGTTGAATCCCGGCGAATCGCGGCCGGTGGAGTTCTGGGCGGCGGCATCCATCGACGATCCCACGATCCTCGGCGCCAACGGTCCGGTCACGCTTCGCCTGACGCTCTACTACGACACGCCCGCCGGTACGCAGCAAACGATCGTGGTGCAGCAGGTGCAGGCCGGAGGCTGACGGTCACCGAGCGCTGACGGCGATCTCCGGCTCGTAGGCGAGGTTCGGCCCCAACCACCTTTCGACGGCTGCCAGCGGCAGATTCTTGCGGCGCTGATAATCGGCAACTTGATCGCGTCCGATTTTTCCGACCGCGAAGTAATGCGCCTCGGGATGCCCGAAATAGATTCCGCTGACCGACGCCGCCGGCATCATCGCGAAAGTCTCCGTCAACTGCATTCCGATCCGATCGGCACGCAGAAGGTTGAACAGCGTGCTCTTCTCGGTGTGATCGGGACAGGCCGGATAACCCGGTGCGGGACGGATGCCGCGATATTTTTCGGCGACGAGATCCTCATTCGACAGGTTCTCGTCGGATGCGTACCACGCGCGCCGCGCCTCACGATGGATGACTTCCGCGAGCGCCTCCGCCAGACGATCGGCGAGCGCTTTGGTCATGATCGAGTTGTAGTCATCGTGATCGCGCTCGAACCGCGCGACCAGCTCCGTGACGCCGATTCCGGCCGTGACGGCGAAGGCACCGACGTAATCGGCAATCCCGCTTTCCTTCGGCGCGATGAAATCCGCGAGCGCCAGATTGCGTCCGGTGGTGGTCTCCTGCTGCTGGCGCAGCGTGTGGATTCGCGCGATTGCGTTGCGACGCGCCTCGTCGGCATACAGTTCGATGTCGTCGCCCACGGCATTCGCGGGCCAGAATCCGTAAACGGCCCGAGCAGTCAAAAGCCGTTTCGTGATGATTTCTCGTAACAATTTCCCCGCGTCATCGAACAGCTCTTTCGCGCGCGGCTCCGCGAGAATCTGCGGATAGCGTCCGCGAAGCTCCCACGCCTGAAAGAACGGCGACCAGTCGATGAACGGCTCGATGCGATCGAGCGGGAAATCGTCGTAGCTCCGGACGCCGAAGAACGTCGGGCGCGACGGCGCTCCGTAGTTGAGGACGGGTTTGCGTCGGCGCGCGTCCTCGATCGTCAGGAGCGTGATGTCGCGCGTCTTTTGCGTTTCGCGCAGCTTCTCGTATTCAGTGCGCGTGGCAGCCATGAAGTCGTCGCGCTTTTCCGTGAGAAGCGAGCTGACGACGCCGACGCAGCGCGAGGCATCGAGGACGTGAACGGTCGCCGACGAGTATTTCGGCGCGATCTTCACCGCGGTGTGCAACTTCGATGTCGTTGCACCGCCGATCAGCAGCGGCTTCCGGATTTGACGCCGTTCCATCTCGCGCGCGACGTGCACCATCTCGTCGAGCGACGGCGTGATGAGTCCCGACAGACCGACGATGTCGACTTTCTCTTTCGTCGCGGTATCGAGGATTTTCTCCGCCGACACCATGACGCCGAGGTCGATGATCTCGTAGTTGTTGCAGCCGAGGACGACACCGACGATGTTCTTGCCGATGTCGTGGACATCGCCTTTGACCGTCGCGAGCAGCACTTTGCCGCGGACCGAGACATCGCCGGCCTTCGCTTTTTCGGCCTCCATGAACGGAAGCAGATATGCGACGGCCTTCTTCATCACGCGGGCGCTCTTGACGACCTGCGGCAGAAACATTTTTCCGGAGCCGAAGAGATCGCCGACGATGTTCATCCCTGCCATCAGGGGACCTTCGATGATCGAAAGCGCGCTCGGATACTTCTTTCGCGCTTCCTCCAGATCTTCGTCGAGGTAATCGATGATGCCCTTGACCAGCGCGTGCGAAAGGCGCTCATCCACTGTGCCGGAGCGCCACGCCGCTTCTTCTTTCGCCGTGGTGGTGCTTTGACCCTTGACCGAATCGGCGAAGTTGACGAGTCGCTCGGTCGCGTCCGGACGCCGATTGAGGAGGACATCTTCGACCAACTCGAGCAGATCTTTCGGGATCTCTTCGTAAATCGCGAGCTGACCCGCGTTGACGATGCCCATCGTGAGGCCGGCCTGAATCGCGTGATACAAAAACGCGGCGTGCATCGCCTCGCGCACGACCTTGTTGCCGCGAAATGAAAAAGAAACGTTGCTGATGCCGCCTGAAGCATTGGCGAGCGGAAA
>DATBSF010000076.1:0-11729 GCA_036559905.1 Thermoanaerobaculia bacterium
GAGGGTCGCACTCCCCTTCTCTTCATCGAGGTCGAGGGCGATCCCTCCTCCACGATCCTCATGTACGGGCACCTCGACAAGCAGCCCGCCATGACCGGTTGGGAAACCGGCCTCGGTCCTTGGACACCCGTCCTGCGGGACGGAAAGCTTTATGGCCGCGGAGGTGCCGACGACGGCTACGCGGTCTTCGCGGCCGTCTCCGCCATTCGCGCCGTCGAACAGCAGAAAGCGCAGCACTCCCGCATCGTCATCATCATCGAGTGCTGCGAAGAAAGCGGATCGACCGATCTGACCGCGTACATCGAGCTGCTCAGCAAACGCATCGGCACGCCGAGTCTCGTCATCTGTCTCGACAGCGGTTGCGGAAATTACGAACAACTCTGGATGACGACATCGCTGCGCGGCGCGATCGTCGGCAACCTCAGCGTCGAAGTCCTCACCGAAGGCGTGCACTCCGGCGACGGAAGCGGAATGGTTCCATCCACCTTTCGCATTCTTCGGATTCTTCTCGATCGATTCGAAGACGCAAAAACCGGCCGCATCCTCCCCGAGTGGCTGAGCATCGAGATTCCGAAGCACCGCATCGATCAAGCCCGCGCCACCGCCAAAGTCCTCGGCTCCGAAGTGTTCGACAAGTTCCCATGGATTCCTGGAGTGCGTCCGATGAGCGACGACCCGGTCGAGCTCCTGCTCAATCGCACATGGCGCCCGACGCTCTCCATCACCGGACAAGCCGGCATGCCCGATCTTGTCCAGGGCGGCAATGTCCTTCGCCCGATGACTGCGTTGAAGTTGTCGATTCGTCTTCCGCCAACTCTCGACGCGAAGAACATCGATCGCAAACTGAAAACGCTGTTCGAGTCCGATCCGCCCTACGGCGCGCGCATCAAGTTCGATTGCGAGAAGGGGGCGGGTGGATGGGAGACGCCGAAGAGCGCGGCATGGCTCGATGACGCGGTCGATCGCGCGTCACAGACTTACTTCGGGAAGCCGGCCGTGACGTGGGGCGAAGGCGGATCGATCCCGTTCATGGGAATGCTCGGCGAGCGCTACCCAAAGGCGCAGTTCGTGGTCACCGGCGTTCTCGGTCCGCACAGCAACGCGCACGGACCGAACGAATTTCTACACATCGACTACGCGAAGAAAGTCACTGCCTGCGTGGCCGAGGTGATCGCGGCGGAAAAGAATCAGGCGTGACCGGCGTATTTTTTCTCGCCCGCCTCGACGCGAATCGGTAGACGGTTCTGCGGCGGCGGAAGCGGACACGTCGCGTACGGCGTGAACACGCACGGCGGGTTGTACGATCGATTGAAATCGACGATCGTGTTTCCCTTCGCATCGGGCGGCTTCGCGTACAGATATCTCGCGGCGCCGTATGTCTCCTTCCCGCTCGTCGCGTCCTTGAAGATGATGAAGAGGTCCCGCGGTTCGGGATCGCCCTGATCCCAGATCGGATCGATGCGATAGATCTTGCCGCCTAACTTGAAAACGAGCGCGCCCGGCGAGATCTCGTCGGTCGTCATGCCGAGGACATTGGTGATGGAGATTTTGTGGGGAGGGTTGTACGGCTCGAAGTGCGCCGTCACTCGAAACGCGGGGTTGTATGAAAAATAGTCGAGGCCTTTGAAGCTCTTTCGTCCGTCGCTGGCGCTGTCCTTGACGCGGATGCCGAAGTGATCGCCTTTGACATCGCCTCGCTTGATGGCGACGAATGACAGCGTCCCGGCGCGAACGACAGTCGGGCTCGACTCTGTGTCGTCGCGAAGCGGCATCGGCGCCTTCACGTTGAGGCGAGCGGCCGGCAAAAGCATGACGTGTCCGTTTTTCAAAACGAACCGCGCATCGATCGGAGGGTGCGCGGGAAGCTTGACGTCATTCGTGCCTTCGTGGAGCCAGAAGAGGCCAACCAGAGTGAGCCAGCCGTCGTCGGCCTGGAGACGCGACTCCCGATGCGTTCGCCACTGGTCCCATTCCGCCTTCGGCTGAGGGATTGCTGCCAGCAAAAAGACGAGAGCGATCGCGCGGTGCATCATCGGTTAGCATAACTGCTGCCGTGGTTTCGATATGTCGCGGAGCTGTGTCCAACGTGTGTGGAGAAAGTCGCGCCATTCGCCGCTGCGGCGGCGGAGTCTGAGGTGCTGGCGCCCTGGAACGAAGAAGGCCGCCTGCTCGCGGCTGTTCGCGGCGGAGATCGCAGCGCCGCGGAAGAGCTCGTCGAGCGGACATACTCCGCGGTCTACGCATCGTTATACCGGTTGTGCGGCGATGGCGATCTGGCCGCCGATCTGACGCAGGAGACGTATCGCAAAGCATGGGAGGCACTCGACGGGTTCGATGGCCGCTCGCAATTTTTCACATGGCTCTATCGCATCGCGTACACGACATTTTTGAATCACATCCGGCGTCCGCGCCGTATCACGTCACTGGACGAAGCGGGCTCGCCGGAAATGCCGGACGAGTCTCCGGCGGCCGATCAGTTGATCAGCGAACGGGAGGAAGGAGCACGGCTGCGCGCCGCGGTGATGACACTGCCAGAAGATTTGCGATTCACGGTGGCGGCGCATTTCTGGGGCGGACTCCCGGTGAAGGAAATCGCGCGCATCGAGGAAATCACCGGCGTGGCAGTGCGCAAGCGGTTGCACAAGGCGTTTTCGATTCTGGAAGCATCGCTGGATGAGGAAAAGTGATGACGGCGAACAGAAAAGCTGATCTGCAGCGGAAGTTGACGCTGGCGCCCGTCGCGAAACCGCCGGCCGGCCTGGCGGAGCGCATCAAGCGCGAGATCCCGAAAGACCTCCGCTTCAATGCCGAGACGGAACGCGAGCGACTCTCGAAAGCGGTGGCGTTCAACCTTCGCGTGGCCGCCTCCATCCTCATCCTCGTCTCCTCCGCCTACCTCGGCCTCCACCTTTTGTCGCGGCTGGATGAGAAGGGGCAACCGGCTTCACAGTTGCCAAAGGGGATTCCGATCAACATCCCCGCGCAACCGAAAGTCGCGACGCAGACTGCTGCTCCGATGCAGGAAGAAGTGCAGCGTCCAGCCACGCCGTCGGTCGCTCGTGAAAAACGAGCTGGGAAACGCGATCGTCAGCAACCGACGGACGTCGCGTTCGCGCCCCCTCCTCCGGCAGCTGCGCCGCTTCCACAAGCCGCTCCGACCGCGCAGGCGGCGAATGCCGTCGCGGAATCGATCACGGTAAGCCGAAGCGCGGCGATGGATCAGGTTCGTGCCGAAAAGAAAGCCGCGGTAAGCGCCGACGAGGAAACCACGACATCGCCGATCAGCGGAAAAGAAATGCGTTACTCCGCGAAGGACAACAACGTCCAGGAGGTCGTGACTTCGAAACTGCAGGACGCACAACTCACGCCGTGGGCTTCGGTATCACCGGCGGCGAAGCGAAAGATTCTCGAGGCGGAGTTGGCTGCCGGCGGCGACAGGAAACTCATTGCACGCGTCGCGCGGGAAGCCGGACTCATCGAGTTCGCCGACTCGATCGAAAAGCGTTAGCGCTTCCGGCCGCCGCCGAATTTACGAACCGAAGCGAAGTGCACCTCGAAGTAGTTCGCCGCTGCGCGAATCGCGCGCTGCACGGTCCACATATCTTTGGTCGGAATCGCTTCGAGGCCGGCGCGCATCTGCGCGGGCAGCTTCGTGCGACATCGCCGGCAGAGCGCGTTGCCAATGGTTTTGTCGAAGTCGCAGCGAGGGCACCGCGGGCGCTTGGCGAGGTTCTTAAGTTGGTCCTTCGTCATTGCTGAAGCCATCCCCTTCCTCCCCTGCGCTTCCTCTATTATTTACGAGTACAATCCGCCGCGCAAATCGCGATGGGCGAGCGAGTCGAGTTCCCGTCAAACGCACATACCTGCCAGGGGTATTTCGCGGGCAAGGGTCCCGGGGTCGTCGTGATCCAGGAATGGTGGGGACTCGTGCCGCACATTGAGGACCTGGTGGAGCGGTTTGCGGCCGAAGGATTCGCTGCGATCGCGCCCGATCTCTATCACGGAAAAAAGACAAAGTCGCCGGATGAGGCGGGCAGGTTGTTGATGGAGCTGGACGCCGATCGCGCCGAACGCGAGATCGCCGGCGCCGGCGAATGGCTTCTCGAGCAACCGGCGTGCACCTCGAAAACATACGGTGTCGTCGGATTCTGCATGGGAGGTGCGCTCGCGCAATACGCCGCGACGAAGGAAGGCGCGAAAGTCGGCGCAGCGGTCAGTTTCTACGGCGGCTTCAAAAAAGTCGCGATGGACTGGAACAATCTCCGCGCACCGCTTCTGTTGATCTACGCCGAGAACGACAAAAGCGTGACTCCCGAGCAGGGGCGTCAGCTCGAGCAGCAATTGAAAAAAAATGGGAAGAAGGTGGAGCTCGTGATTTATCCCGGCGCGGGACACGCGTTCTTCAACGACACGCGCAAAGAAGTCCACAAGCCCGACGCCGCCGCCGACGCGTGGCGCAGAACCGTCGATTTGTTCCGAACGGCGCTCAGTCCTTCTCGATGAGCAAGTCGCCGGAGTAGAAACTCCGCCCGCGCTGCTCCCGGCCTAACAAAAGCACGACCACCAGCACGAAGATCACCACGACCTCGAATCCTGCCAGCGCCCACGAATAGCCGACGCGATCGCGCAGCATGTGCTCGATGGTGTTCGTCGGCGCCGCGAACAGAATCCCCGATTGATACGCAAGCCCAGGCATCAATCCGCGGACGGAATCGGGTGCGAGCTCGTTGAGATGCACCGGAATGATCCCCCACGCCCCCTGCACGCCCATCTGCATGACGAACGCCGCGCTCGCGAGAACTCCAATCGTGTTTCCGAACGCCCAGAATGGAATCACGCACAGCGATACGCCGAGCGCCGCAATCATGCTGTAACGACGGCCGATGTGTTGCGAGAGTTGTCCGAAGATGACCGCGCCGAGGACGGCACCGACGTTGTAAAGGATCGCGATCAGCGGAATCGTGTTTGCGGCGACATGACGCTCCTTCAGAAAATCGGGATAGAGATCCTGCGTCCCGTGCGAGAGGAACATCATGAACGTCATGAGAACGACGAGGTAGAGAAAGCCTTTGGCGTGACCGCGCGTCGCAGCCCACATCGCTTTGAGATCCGCGACGCGATGCTCTTTCCAAGCCTCCGACTCCGGCACCTTCGTACGAATGTACAGAGCCAACAACGCCGGCAGCGCGCCTAACCAGAACATCCATCGCCAGCCGAGGCCCGGCAAAACTACGCGCGAAGCAATGGCAGCCAGCAAATATCCGATCGAGTAGCCGCTTTGCAGGATTCCCGAGAGCACGCCGCGCCATTTCCGCGGCGCCTGCTCCATCGCGAGTGAAGCGCCCACCCCCCACTCCCCGCCCATCCCGATCCCGAACAGCGCGCGCAGGATCAGGAACTGCGTGTACGTTTGCGAGAAGCCGGAGAGTAGCTCGATGATCGAGAAGTAGATGACGTTCGCCATCAGCGGAATGCGCCGGCCGTATCGATCGGCGAGCATTCCGAAGATGATTGCGCCCACCGGCCGGAACAGCAGCGTCGCGGTGAGCGTGTTGACGATGTGGCGTTTCGGCACGCCGAATTGCGCCGCCAGAACGTCGAGCAGAAAGACGACGACGAAGAAATCGAACGCGTCGAGGGTCCAGCCGAGGAATCCGGCCAGGACGGCGTGGCGTGAGGACGACTTCATCGGCGCTGCGATTGTACAATCGTGCTGTTCAGCATGGGTCCGGTTTCACTACAGGGAAATCTCGAAGCCTTCAAACTGCCCGATGTGCTGTCGTTTCTCAATTCGACGCACAGAACCGGCATGCTGACGGTGCGTCTCGAGGAAAAGGAAGCGTACGTCTTCTTTCGAGCCGGCGCCGTCATCTACGCCGCGTCCAACCAGGAAACGCTCCGCCTCGGTCCACTACTCACCCGCAAGAAGATGTTGACGCGCGAGAAGGCAGATGAAATCGACGATCTGATGCTGCGCTCGGGCGGGCGGTGGGGTGATCTCGCCCTGCAGCAGGGCGCGATGAATCAATCCGACCTCGACGACTACCTCAAGATCCAGGTCTCCGAAGTCATCTACGACGCGTTCGTCTGGAAGAGCGGTGAGTTCTCGTTCTACGACGGCATCGATCTGCCGCCTAACGCGGTCACGATCTCGATCGACCTGTCGAACCTGATCATGGAAGGCGCGCGCCATATCGACGAGTGGGGGGAGTGCCTGCGACTCCTTCCCGACAGCTCGGTGATTTTTCGGGTGGTGGCTGATCCGGAGGCGGAAAAAATCACGCTTTCGCTCGACGAGTGGCGGATCCTTTTTCTCATCAATGGGCAGCGGACATTGGAAGAACTCTGCCGCGCTACCGAGTCGGAGGCGTTTCAGGTATACCGGCTCGTCTATGGTCTGGTCGCCAACAAGCTGATCGAGCCCATTGAGGAAGGCGTGCAGGACGGCATCACCGGTCCGGTTGCTCAGATCGAAGAGATTACGATCCGGCAAAAACTCGCCGAGCTCACCGGTGATGAGACGATGCGAGAGCGCACGGACGACGACACGAGCCTGCTCATCGCGGACGATGCAACATTATCGTATAAGGATGTCATAAGGAAAACAGTTGCACAATTACTGATCATGAGCGGCGAGGAGGCCGGCACGGTCATCCCGCTGGTCGAAAGCGAATACCACGTCGGCCGCCAGCGCGACAACCAGATCCAGCTCAACGACCTCGGCGTCTCCGCGCGTCATGCAAGGATTTTCCGCGGGCCGGAGGGCTACGTGGTCGAGGATTTGAAGAGCCGCAACGGGACGTGGCTCAACGGAACGCGGATCTTTCATTCGATCCTGCGCAATGCCGATGAGATTCGCGTCGGCGCGACCGATCTCCGTTACGAAGTGCTCTTCGACGCGTCGAACGCGCCCGCCGAATCGACGGCCGTCAAGGCGCGCTGATTCGCGTCAGACCTTTCATATACGGCTGCAGCGCCGGTGGGATGTGCACCGAACCTTCGGCATCCTGAAAATTCTCGAGGATCGCAACCAGAGTTCGTCCAACAGGAAGTGCGGAGCTGTTGAGCGTGTGCACGAAGGCGATTTTCTTGTCGGCCGTGCGATAGCGAATGTTCGCGCGCCGCGCCTGAAAATCGGTGAAGTTCGTGCTCGACGCGATTTCGCGGTAAGTGTTCTGTCCCGCCAGCCAGACTTCGATGTCGTACGTCTTCGCCGATCCGAATCCCATGTCGCCTGTCGACAGCGTCACGACGCGATAGTGCAGCCCGAGCTCCTTCAGAATCGATTCGGCGTCCGCGGTCATGCGCTCGTGCTCAGGCCACGAATTCTCGGGCGTCGTGAACTTCACGATTTCGACTTTCTCGAATTGATGCTGGCGGATGAGGCCGCGCGTGTCCTTGCCGTACGATCCCGCTTCGCTGCGAAAACATGGCGAGTAGGCGGTGTAGAAACGCGGCAGCGATGACGCATCGAGAATCTCGTCGCGATGGATGTTCGTGACGGGAACTTCGGCGGTCGGGATCAGATAGAAATCGCGATCGGTGAGCTTGAAGAGGTCCTCTTCGAATTTCGGAAGCTGACCCGTCGCGCGGAGCGAATCGGCATTGACGATGTAAGGCGGAACGACTTCTTTGTAGCCGCGCTCCGTGTTCTGATCGAGAAAGAAGTCGATGAGCGCGCGATTCAGCCGCGCCCCGGCGCCCAAGATCAGCGAAAAACGCGCGCCCGAGATTTTCGCGGCGCGATCGAAATCGAGGATGCCGAGGGCTTCGCCGATGTCCCAGTGGGGCTTGGGCGTGAAATCGAACTTCGGCTTCTCGCCCCACGTGCGCTCGACGCGGTTTGCGGTTTCGTCCGCGCCGACCGGGACGGATTCGTGCGGAGCGTTGGGCAACCCGAGCTCGAGTGCCTGCAACTCCTCTTCGATCGCCGTGAGGCGCTCGTCGAGTGCTCTGATCTCGTCGCCGACACGCTTCATCGCGTCGATCTGCGCGCTCGCATCCTGTTTGTTTTTCTTGAGCGTCGCGATTTCCTGGGACGCGACATTGCGCTGATTCTTCAGCGCCTCGACACGCGAGATGGTGGTGCGCCGATCGGCATCGATGGCGAGAAAGCGATCGAAGTCGACTTTCGCGCCGCGATTCTTCAGCGCGACGCGGTAGTCGTCCGCATGCTCGCGGAGATATTCGCGGGACAACATGGACGGCGGATTATAGCGGTCAGTGCCGCGCCGCTCGCGAGCGCACTGTTGCGTCGCTGATGTCGCCCGTGATCACGAGTGCGTAGCCCTGGCGACCAATAAATGCGTTATATGAGACCGAAATGTTGTATGTGCCAGTTAGCGGAGCTGCGATGGATACGACTTCCACGTTGTTGACGTGATCCGGTTGGCCGTTGCCAAGGAAAGTGTTGCCTTCAGGACCGTCCACCCGAAGATCGAGGTCGTTCACAAGAGAGGATCCCGGCGGATCTGTCCACACCAGCACAGCCTTTAGCGGACTGCCGCTGCGAACGGAGATCTGTGTGGTAGCTGTCTGTGGTGCCTCGAGACCGTTTTGATTGAGAACATCGACAACGCGAAGCTTGACGGCATCGCCTGGAAAATAAAGCGCATCGGCGAGCACAGGAAATCCGAAACCTTGTTCGTTCGACGGCGTCGGCTTGCTCGCAACCTGCGCACCGCCGATCGTGATGAACGGAACGCGGCGCGCCGACGCGATCAGCATCGCCTTCAAAAGCGCGGCGCTCGGCGTCATCCGATCGGAAACCTTCGGCGTTCCGCTCGGATAGTAGCCATCGGTGAAGTACTGCCGTACGAGTGCGGCCGCGCCCGAGACGGATGGCGACGCCCACGACGTGCCGGGCTGAAACGTCATCGCGCACGTTTGTCCGCCGGATGGAATCTTCGCGTCGCCGGCCATCACGTACGCCGGCCCGACGAGATCGGGCTTGATGCGTCCATCGCGAGTCGGACCGACGAGCGTGAAGCTGGAGACTGCGTCGTCGGCGTAGTGATTCGCGTCGCGCGTTCCCCCGACCTGCAAAACATTCTTCGCGGAACCGGGTGCGGAGAGCGAGCTCGCCGGCGCCGCGCCGTTGGTGCCGCCGAAGTTGCCGGTGTTGAAAACGATGAGCATGTCGGGATGCGAATAGACGAACGCGTCGACATCGCTCGCCGATTGCGGGTAGTTCGCCGTCGGAGGATTGAGCGGCGGCGGAACACCCTGCCGATCGCCCCACGAATTCGAATGGATGCGCGCGCCCTGACGGTAAGCCTGATCGAGAATCGGCGTCAGATTGACCGGGCATCCGATTCCGGGGCGCTGCGAGCAATTGTCGCCGCCGACGTAGCCGGCATCCTGCACGATCAGTTTCGCGCCGGGAGCGATCGAATCGCCGTAGTCGTGCGCGATCGGCGTTGCGCGATCGCCGACCGCCGACACCGCCGCATGCGTTCCATGCCCCTGGTTGTCCCACCCGGCGGGAGAGTTCGGATCGTCGCAGCCGGTTGCTCCGGGAAATTGATCACAAGAATATAGGAAGTCATATGCAACGATTTTTCGTCGCGTTAAATCGATATTATTCTGATCGAAACGCGTGTTGATCGGCGGACGCGATCCGTTGGCCTCGACAAAAAAGCAGCTGTCGTAATCGACGCCAGTGTCGAGAAACGCGATGATCTGCCCCTCGCCGTGAATGCCGTGATCGAAGATCGGCGTCGTCGTCCCGTTCGGCCCCGACTGCAGCGTCCTGTAAGACAACTCGTTGGCTGAGACAGCCGCAGCGATCAAGGCGCAAAGCGCAAATAACTTGGACATTGGAAAGTGGAACCGCGGGCACCGGCCGCCGATTCCGTTAACCTTTCTGTGTGTTTTGCCCGAATTGCAAATCCGAGTATCGAGAAGGCTTCCTCCGCTGCTCGGATTGCGACGTCGATCTGGTTGACCGCCTCCCGGAAGAAAAACTGAAGGAAGACCTCGTCAATGTATTTGAGACGGCCGAGCCGGCGCTCGTCGACGTCGTGGCGTCCTTTCTAGCCGCGAACTCGATTCAGTACATCATCAAAGGAACCGCCTCGACGCGACTGGGCCGCGGCTTAGGAACGCACGCCCAGTTCTGGGTGGCGCAGGAAGACGAAGACGCATCGCGCGAGCTCGTTCGCGGAGCCGTTGCTTCGGAGGACGAGATCGCGTCCGGCCTCGCCGAGGAAACCACCGGTCTGCACATTCAGGTGACGCATTACTCTCGAAAAACGGGCACCTCGAGCAACGAGGAGATCGAAGAACCGACGTGGGAAAAGCTCGAGCACGAAATACGGACGATGGACCCTTACGAGAAACCGATCATCTGGATCACGGTCGGCGGCGACACGGAGAGCGACTGCATGGCGATTACAGGTGGCGGCGGCGTCTACCATCTCCAGTTCAGCGATGGTGATGGCGACTGGCACCAGGCGGTGAACCCGAGTCGCGGCGACGCGGAGGTCGAGGTGTGGACATCCGATCAGGGTTTCACTACCGCGGAGAAATTCACATGGAGCATCGAAGACGCGCTGCGGATCGCGAAAGTCTTCTGGGAGCGCCAGGAGCCTGCGCCGGGAGTCGATTGGGACTAGTGCACGAACTTGCGGCGATTGCGAATGTAGTCCGCCAGGATGTATTCGCCGAGGCGGTCGACGGATGAGTAAAACGCACGGCCGCGGTTGATTTTCGAAAGCTGCTCGACGAAGTTCACCAGCATCGGATCGGTCGCCAGCATGAAGGTCGTAATCGGGATTCCTGACCGGCGGCAGCGATCGGCTTCCTCGAGCGTGCGATTCACGATCTTCATATCGAGACCAAACGAGTTCGTGTAAAGCCGTCCGTTCTCGAAAAGCGCCGACGGTTTGCCGTCGGTGATCATGAACACCTGCTTGTTGTTGTGCTTTCGCCGGCGAAGAATGCGTTGCGCGAGCTCGAGCCCCGCCTTTGTGTTGGTGTGATACGGGCCGACCTTCACGTACGGGATCTCGGAAATCGGCACCTCGACCGCGTCATCGCCGAAGAGCAGCACGTCGATCGAGTCCTTCGGATATTTCGTGATGATCAATTCGGTCAGCGCCAGCGCGACCTTCTTCGCGGGCGTGATGCGGTCCTCGCCGTACAACACCATCGAATGCGAAATGTCGATCATCACGACCGTCGCGCAGCTCGAGTTGTGCTCCGTCTCGAAGACTTCCAGATCGTCTTCGGTGATCAGAATCGGATCCGACGGATCGGTGTGCTTCATCGTGTTCTGAATGGATCGGATCGAATCGATCGACATCGGATCGTCGCCGAACTGATACTGCCGCGTTTCGGTGAGCCGCTCGGTTCCCTGTCCGGCGTTGTTCACCGAATGCGATCCGGTCAGTGATTTCTGCAGGCCGCCGAAGATCTCGTCGAGTGCATCCCGTCGGATCTGCCGCTCCCCGCCTGCCGCCAGAACCACGTTGCCATTGGCGTCCTGGCCGATGATGTTCTCCTCGACCAGCCGCGCGAAGAACGCCTCCAGATCGACATTCGGATCGATGTAGCCGCGCTCCTGCAGCGCGCGCATCCAGCGCATGGCCTCCTCGACGTCGCCACCGCTCTGCAGCAACAGATGGTTGAACAGACGCCGCAGACCCATCTCGGAGAGGAGTTGTCGGATGAGATCGGGGTCGAGGTAGGAGTACCGGTGGCGCATGGGTTAACGGTTGACTTTTTTC